>NZ_CAJMYZ010000023.1:0-173912 GCF_905220155.1 Paraburkholderia sp. J7
AGGCTTCCCGTCTCCCCGCGCCTTCATCGAAAGCGCGAAAGACCGGAATTCTAGTCATGCAGATGACATCTTGCAAGCGGTTTTTTGACGGGCTAGCAAAGTCGGACTGAACACGGCTCGACGGCTCCATATAGCAGTCGCCATAGGGCCTTCGGCCGATACCTTTCGGCTGCGCCCCAACGACGATCAGACATCGCAGCCGCGCCCATCCGAGGCGCCCCTGCTGTCCAATCCAATGGCGCGCACGGAACCGACTAGAATATGGGGTTCTCTGCACCCCAACTCACAGATTTATGCGCTCGCGAATCGCCAAACGCCTTCCTCCTGACGCCGACAAGCTCGTCGGCCTCTCGCTCGCCCTGTTCGCTTCGGGCAGCCGCACCGAAGACCGCTTCTGGGAGGCCAAGCTCGACACGCTGCTAGCGAAGGTCGTGCGCAACGGCAATCAGACTACGCTCGACGCCGCGCTCGATCATCTGCAGCAGAATCACCCGGACGCCTACGGCGCGCTTGCCGATATGGCCGAGACGCACAGCGAATCGTTCGTCGTCGAACATGAGGGCGCGCAATATGAAGCGCTGCTCGTCGCCGCGCCGGTGCTGGCCTGGACGCGCTATGTCATCCCTTCGGGCCCGCTGAAGGCCGAAGGCGCAGACGCGCTGCGCACCCATCTGCAGGCCCACGTGCTCGCGAACGGCACGCGCGTGGCGATGGCACCGTATCTCTATAGCATCGACCAGTTGCCGCGCCACCATGTCGAAACCTGGCGCCTCGCACAACAGCTGACGCAGGCGGCGCTGAGCGGCGCACCGGCGAAAATCAGCTCGGGTGAGCTGCCGGAAACGTCGCCGATCCTCGCCGATCCGCGTTTCCTGCTCGCCGTTGTCGCGGCACCTGTCGGCGCCCCGCTCTTCCGCTGGCAGGAAGAGGAACACGGCTCGCGCATCGAGCGCGGCCAATGCCTGGAGCAATGGGCCACCCAGGGCGGCGCCAACCTTGCCGTCGTCATGCCGGGCTGCGAATTCGAATGCCTGCTGCCCGACGCCTACTACTCCGCCTGCCGCGATGCGGACGAGCGCGTGCGTCCGCACACGATCCGCACTGCAGTGCGCTACCTGCTCGACACGATTGGCGCGGGCGCGCAGGACTTGCGCGCCGTCGTCGCCGGCTTCGGCGAGCGCCGCATCGACGAATACCGCATCGGCTTCACGAAGCGCGGCAGCAACGACGTGCTGTATGGCGTGGTCTGGCCGCTTTATGGCCGCGAGAACGGCGACGCTGACATCGACGAAGAACCGACCGAAGAGAGTGTCAGTAGCGGTCCGCTCGAAGAGATCGTGGCGCTGCTGAAGGAATCGGGTATCACCGACATCCGCCGCCACGCCGGCCGTTTCGAGCCGGAATATTGCGATGACTGCGGCGTTCCGCTCTATGCGGATCCACTCGGCGAGATCGTCCACGCCGAGATGCCGGAAGATGCTGAGCCTGTACAGCCACACTTCCACTAAGACAATTCCAAAATTCCTACTTGGTCCCGCCTGTGTGCGGGACTTTTTTTTGCCCTATGTCTTATGCCTTTTGGACAGGCCGCCAGCGCCCAACCTTTTTGTCATCATGGTGCTGTTGGTCTGGTTCACCGCCGCTCAGAAGCGGTGCGCGTTGCACAACATTTCGAGAGACCGTCAACGAGAGGAGGGCATATCCATGCGGTTCGTTGTACTCAATCCGGACGCCGAAAGGCGTGAAGGGCTCAAGGCGCTGTTAAGACAAATCGACCGTCGCGCACGCTTCAATGACGCGCCGGACTGGCGCAGCGCTGAGCGCGCCATGCAACGCTTCACCCCCAACCTGATCGTGATCGATTGGCACGACGGCATTCGCGCCGGCGAGCTGCGCCACTTCGTCATGCGGCACCGCAGCCTGCCCGTGGCCATCCTGGTAGACAGCGCCGAGACACCTACGACCGTGCGGATGCTCATCGACGAAGGCGCCCGCGGCATCATCCGGCGCACAACGGACTCCATCCTGATCGTGAAGTTTCTGGAGCTGATCATGCTCGGCGGTGATCATCTGCCGGCCGACGTGCTCGGTCCGTGTACGCCCTGGCCCCTGCCTCCCCGGCGCAACGCCAAGGCCGCTGCACAGGCCCGCAAGGTGCGCCCGAAGGTCAACCTGTCGCCCCGGCAGGAGCAGATCCTGCGCTGCGTCCATATGGGCAATACGAACAAGATGATCGCTAGAGCGCTCGGCATCAGCGAGGGCACGGTGAAAGTCCATCTCACCAGCATCTTTCAGCAGCTCGGCGCGCCCAATCGCGCGGCGGCCGTCGCGATCTATAACGGATTGCTCGCAAACCAGCTGCAGGTGCTGCGCTCGCAGTGCGAGCGGCCGGCGAAGCCCAGGCACGGCGAACACGGCCCCGTGCCGTTGCGCGCACGCGAGGCTCTGGCGTTTCGCTATCCGTTGCTGGCAGGCGACAGTGTGGAGCCGCTGCCCATCGCCGCGGAGCCGCAGGCGCATTACGGCGACCCTGCCGCGGCGCAGCAGGAGCGCCCCATCGAGGCCCACGAGGCCGACGAGAGCGCTGACGAGGAAGCCCTGGTGCTCGCTCGCGCACACGTCTTGCCCTCCAACGAGTAATATGAAGCACATGGGGTTCCTATTTACGCCGCTTCCGCTCTGGGTTGCTATCGGTGCCTGGGTTGTCACCGTGGGGTTGCTCGCGCTCGCGTTGTGGAAGAACCCCTTCAAGCGTCTTCAGGACGCAACGCTCCAGCACGTGTGGCTCGCGATCGTCGTCGCGATCTCCGTGCTGTGGGCGAGCAATGCGTGGCTCGAAGACGGCACCGTGCTGCACCTGCTCGGCGCCACGCTCGTGGTGACGCTATTCGACTGGGGACTGGCGCTTGTCGCCATGGGCGTCGTCGTGGGGCTCGCCGCGCTCATCTTCGACGCCACCTGGGAAGGCGTCGCCCTCACCTTCCTGATATTCGGCGCGTTCCCTGTCGCGATTTCGGCGTTGTTGCAACGCGCCTGCACCGCGTGGCTGCCGCGCAACCTCTTCATGTTCATCGTCGGCCAGGGCTTCGTGTCGCCCGCCATCGCTGTTTCGGCGGCGGCTTATCTCGCGCTCGGCACCCATGTTGCGCTCAACGGTGGATCGGCGATCACCGTGCCCGCGGGTTATGCGTTCAGCGTATTTCTGCTCGCTTCGGGTGAAGCGTGGTTCACGGGCATGGCGACGGCGTTGATTGCCGTCTACCGGCCGACCTGGGTCACCACCTACGATGTGCGCCGCTATCGGTTGGGCGGCCCGCGAACCTGAGCCTCCGCTTCGGTCGAGAGCCCCGCCGCCAGCAACGTAAGACCGGGCGCGACGACAGGTCGCGATCGGCCGGCGGCGCATACGTAGCAGCACTTGCGCCGGTCTCTCCGTTCAGACAGAAGAAAATAATTGTTTCCGGATTGAACTCAACCCGGCTGTGCCGCATCTTACGGTGCCTGACGTCACACCCTCTTCTCTAGCAAGCAGATGGACTGCAATCATGCATCCCGCCGGCTGTTGTTGGTCGCCGGTCAACTGGCGGCGTGTGCCGCGAGCCTCATGCTCATCGCCGCGCCAGCCGCGCGGGCCGATCAACTCGAGCAACACAACGATCTCGTTAATCAGTTCGTCACCCGGATGCACGCGGACCCGCTGGTCGCGGATTGCGCGGCGCACGGCGATTTCGTCGCAAGCACGTCGGCGGCGCTCGATCACGTCGAGTTTCCGCCAAGTTCGTTCGACAGTGCACACGCAAGCGTGACGCCGTGGAACGACTCGTTCGACGAAGGCAAGCAGCGCGTGAAGGTCGATACGATCGTGACCGTCGACGGCATTGGCATTGCCAAGGACAGCGGCAACGCACCCTACGATCTGAAATTCCGCTGC
Organism: Paraburkholderia sp. J7; assembly: GCF_905220155.1. NCBI lineage: Bacteria > Pseudomonadati > Pseudomonadota > Betaproteobacteria > Burkholderiales > Burkholderiaceae > Paraburkholderia > Paraburkholderia sp. J7. Next base: position 3,932 of record NZ_CAJMYZ010000023.1, read on the forward strand.
GGCTATGTCGGGCAGCAGATGCTCGCGTTCAGCTGGAACGATCCCGTCCCGCTAGCGCACGCACGCGGCGCGCACGGCGCGGCACCGCAAAGCGGCGCACACGCAAAGGGCAAGCATTCGACCAAGAAGGCCACCGGCAAGGGTTCGAAGAAGACGGCGCCGAGCAAGTCGAGCCATAGTTCGTCGACGAGCGGCACGAAGTCCGCCAGCAAATCGACGAAATCGACAACGAAATCCTCTGCAAAGAAAACAACTTCAAAGAAGACGACGGCTCACTGACAGTCGTTGGCGTTCTCGATGCAAAAAGGGGGAAGCGGCCAGGCCGTTTCCCCCTTTTTTACGTGTGCGTGGCAATGACGCCGTTACGCAAACGTCTCCACGTGATGCAATATGGCCTGCAACATCGCAGCACCGAGCGCGGCGCTACGTTCACCGTTCCAGCCTACGCGTTCGTCGGGCAGATTGGCGTTGTCCTTGAACGGCATCTCAAGGGTGAGCGACAGGCAGCCATAGCGATGGCCGATATACTTCGACGCGAGTTTGAGCGCATCTTCGCGATAGCGGCTCGCCTCGTAGCCGTGCTGGTCCTGGAAGTCCGGGCTCGCCACCTTGAACGCCTCGATGAACGCCTTCTGCTCCGTGCGTTGCTGATCGGTAAAGCCCGGCAGCATTTCAGAGCCCGCCACGAATACATAAGGCAGCGTCTCGTCGCCGTGGATGTCGAAGAAGAGATCGACGCCGGTGGCTTCGATCGCGTCGCGCACGACCAGCACCTCGGGGCTGCGCTGCGCGTCCGGCTCCATCCACTCGCGGTTCAGGTTCGCGCCCACGGCGTTGGTGCGCAAATTGCCGTGCACGCTGCCGTCCGGATTCATGTTCGGCACGATATGGAACACGGCGCGGTCATACAGCTTGCGCGCGACCGGATCGCCTGCCCAGTCGCCCCAGCCGGCGAGCCGCTTGACGAGGCCTTCCACGAACCACTCGGCCATGCTCTCACCCGGATGCTGACGAGCGATGATCCACACGGTCTTCTTGGGCTTGCCGTCGGGCGCGGTGTCGCCCGGCATGCCGAGCGACAGCAGCGACATGGGACGGCCTTCCACGCTCTGACCCAGCTCCGTGAGCGTGGCGTGCGGCAGTTGCTGAAGCGCGCCGAGGAACTCCGAGTGGCGCTCTTCGCTATACGGCTCGAAGTACGCGTAGTAGATGCTGTCGAAGTCGGGCGTGTGGTCGATGACGAGCTGCTTGCCGTCATAGCGGGTCGGCACGCGGAACCAGTTCACGCGGTCGTAGCTCGCCGCGGCCTGGTAGTTGCGCCAGCCCTCGGGAAACGCACAGGCCGACGCATTTTCGAACGTCATCACGCAACGTTCGCCGCGCACGCCCGACACGCGGAAGTAAAACCATTGTGCGAACTCGGACTGGTTGTCCGAGCGCACGCGCAGACGGATGTCGTCGGCGCGCTCGCTCGACAGAACCTCGATCGCGCCCGCATCGAACTGGCTGGTGATGGCAATCGTCATAGTCTTTTCCTTCCGGCTTGCTTGTTCACTCACTCGGCGATGCGCCGACGAAATACATAGGTCGAATCGTTCGATGCATCCGCATCGAATGCATAGCCTTCCACGTCGAACGCCTTGAGCCCTTCGGGGTCGGCCACGCGGTTCTCGACGGCGTAACGCGCCATCAACCCGCGCGCGCGCTTCGCGTGGAAGCTGATGATCTTGTAGCGGCCACCTTTCCAGTCTTCGAATACTGGCGTGATGACGGGCGCGGCGAGCTTCTTCGGCTTCACGGCCTTGAAGTATTCGTTCGACGCGCAGTTCACGAGCACGCTCGCGCTTTTCGACGCGACTTCGCGATTGCGCTCGATCTGTGCATTGAGCGCGTGCGTGATGCGCTCGCCCCAGAACGCATAGAGATCCTTGCCGCGCGCGTTTTCGAAACGCGTGCCCATTTCGAGACGATAAGGCTGAAGCAGGTCGAGCGGACGCAGCAAGCCATAGAGTCCCGAGAGCACGCGCACATGCTGCTGCGCATAGTCGAGATCCGCGGTCGAGAGCGACTTCGCGTCGAGGCCTTCATAAACATCGCCGTTGAACGCGAGCACCGCTTGTTTCGCGTTGGTCTGGCTGAACTGCTCCGACCAGTCGGCGTAGCGCTGGAAATTCAGGCGCGCGAGCGGGTCGGAAATGCTCATGAGCGACCCGATCTGCTGCGGCGAGAGGCGCCGCAGGCCCGCGATCAACTCGGCTGCGTCGTCGACGAAATCGGGGATGGTGTGGGTTTCGATGTGCGCCGGCGTGTCATAGTCGAGCGATTTGGCCGGCGACAGAACGATTATCATAGAGGCTTGCAGGCACGATGTGCCGATGTTCAAAGGCGAAAGCCCGATTGTAGCGAATTCACGAATGACCGGCCTCACGCCCCCAACCGCAACCTCCCTCTCACCTGCCGCCGCTGCGGCGCTTCCCGTGGTTCTCGACTCCAACGTCTGGCTCGATATTCTCGTGTTCGACGACCCGCACACGCGCCCCATTCGCGTGGCGCTCGAGCGCGGCGCAATCCGGGCGCTGGTCGATGAACGCTGCCGGGCCGAACTGGCCCACGTGCTCGACTATCCGCAGTTCGCCGGCCGCGGCGTCGCGAAAGCGGACGCACTCGCCGCGCTGGCCGGGCTCGTTGCGCTGGTCGAGTTGCCGGAGCTTGCCGCCGACGCGCGGCCCCTGCCGCAATGCCGCGACCGCGACGACCAGAAATTTCTGGAACTGGCGCGTGCGAGCGGCGCGCAGTGGCTCGTCTCGAAGGACCGTGCGGTGCTCAAGCTTGCGAAGCGCGTGGCGCGCGATTTCGGCTTTCGCATCGCGACGCCCGACGCGTTCGTCGCCGAATGCGTGCAAGATGCCGCTCAAGCCACGCAGGCCTGATCTCCCGCGTTGCGGGCGCCCGCGCCCGGCCGGGCCACCGCAGCCGCGCCGATTTGCCTACAATCAACCTTTCCCGTTCCAACGTCTGACTTCCGCCCGCGACATGAACGCACCGCATCCCACGAAGAATTCGCAGGACACCCTGCTCACGCCCTCTTTTCCGTCGCGTCTGCCGAACGTCGGCACGACGATCTTCACCGTGATGAGCGCGCTCGCCGCCGAAAAGGGTGCGGTCAACCTGGGTCAGGGCTTTCCCGACTTCGATTGCGACCCACGCATCGTCGACGCCGTCGCGCAAGCCATGCGCGAAGGCCACAACCAGTACCCGCCGATGGCCGGCGTGGCCGCGCTGCGCGAGGCAATCGCGGACAAGATCGAGCACGTGTACGGCCGCCGCTACGACGCCAACAGCGAAATCACGGTGACGGCGGGCGCCACGCAAGCGCTGCTCACGGCGATTCTCGCGACCGTGCACGCGGGCGACGAAGTGATCGTGGTCGAGCCGACTTACGACAGCTATCTGCCGTCGATCGAACTGGCGGGCGGCACGCCCGTGTTCGTGACGCTCGAAGCGCCCGACTACGCGATTCCGTTCGACCGCCTCGCCGCGGCCATCACGCCGAAAACGCGCCTCATCCTCATCAACACGCCGCACAACCCCACGGGCACGGTGTGGCGCGCAGAGGACATGCAAAAGCTCGAGGAGATCGTGCGCGGCACCAACGTGCTGATCCTCTCCGACGAGGTGTACGAGCACATGGTCTATGACGGTCAGCCGCACGAGAGCGTCGCGCGCTATCCGGAACTGGCCGCGCGCAGCTTCATCGTGTCGAGCTTCGGCAAGACCTATCACGTGACGGGCTGGAAGGTGGGCTACGTGGCCGCGCCCGCGCCGCTCACGGCCGAGTTCCGCAAGGTGCACCAGTTCAACGTGTTCACCGTGAACACGCCCATGCAGTTCGGCCTCGCGCAATACCTGCGCGACCCCAAACCGTATCTGGAACTGCCCGCGTTCTATCAGAAGAAGCGCGACTTCTTCCGCGCGGGTCTTGCCAACACACGCTTCAAGCTGCTGCCGTGTGAAGGCACCTACTTTCAGTGCGTGGACTATTCGGCGATCAGCGATCTGCCCGAAGCGGAATTCTCGAAGTGGCTCACGGCGGAGATCGGCGTAGCGGCCATTCCGGTTTCGGCGTTCTATCACGAGCCGCATGAGTCAGGCGTCGTACGCTTTTGCTTCGCCAAGCAGGAAAGCACGCTTGCGACCGCGCTCGAGCGGCTCGCGCGACTCTGACGTGCTGCGCGCGCGATGATTCCGCGAACGGCAGTGCGTTCCCGATCATCGCGCGCAATAGCGTGCGCGGCGCGTTGCCACGCGCCGCAACGCTTACGAGTTCGCCTCGATATAGGCCTTGCGGTCGGCGTTGACGCGCTGCGCCGTCGGGCGTTCGCCGATCAGCTTGAGATACGACTTCCAGTCGATGCCTGCGTCGGCGAGGAAATCGCTGCCGTACACCGCCTGCGTGGCGCGCCCCACGAGCGGCAAGCTCACGAACGCAGCAGCATCGGCCACGCCGAAGCGATCGCCTGCTACGTAAGGCGTGAACTTCGCGAGCCGCTTGAAGCCCGCCACATAGCGGCGCAGCCGCTTTTCCATGGTCGCCTTGACCTCCTCGGTCGCCTTGCTGCCAAAGAACGCCTCACCGTAAAGCTCGCGCGCGTTGAGCTCGAGGTGCGTCTCGATGAAGACGATCAGTTCGCGCTCCTTCGCCGCCTGCCACGGATCCACCGCGAAGATGGGCTTTTCTGGAAAGCGCGCCGCCAGATACTCGACGATCACTTCCGATTCGCACAAAAACCCCTGCTCCGTTTCGATAAACGGCACCTTGCCGGCCGGCGACTGCGCGAGCAGCGCCTCGTCGAGCGGCAGCTTGTTCGGCACCTCCTCGAAAGCGATACCGTGTTCGAGCAGCAGGAGCTTGACCTTGTTGTAGTAATTCGAAAGCGCGAAACCGTGCAGCTTGATCATCCTCATTGCCTCCTTGAGCGGGGCAGTTCCCTTACCGAAACCGCCGAACCGTTTTCATAAAATTGTACGACCGTGCTATTCTAGGCCAATCATGGAGCCAGGCTTCCAATGACTTCACATCATTTCAACATTGAGACAATCGGCATCGTCGGCACCGGCGCGATGGGCCGTGGTATTGCCCAGATCGCCGCGCAGGCGGGCCTCGCCGTGCGCCTCTACGACACGAACCCGCAGGCGGTCACCGCCGCGCGCGATCATCTCGCCGACACCTTCGCGAAACTCGCGGCAAAAGGCAAGCTCGACGAGCACACCGCCAAGGCCGCGCTCGAACGCGTGACCGGCGCGCACACGCTCGATGAACTCGCGGCCTGCGATCTCGTGATCGAGGCGATCGTCGAGAATCTCGAAGCCAAACGTACGCTGTTTCGCGAACTCGAAACCGTGGTGAGCGAGCGCTGCCTGCTCGTTTCGAACACTTCTTCCCTCTCCATTACCGCCATCGCCGCCGCGTGCAGCGACCCGTCGCGCGTCGCGGGCTATCACTTCTTCAACCCCGTGCCGCTCATGAAGGTGGTCGAAGTGATCGATGGACTGCGCAGCGCTCCCGCCGCCGGCGACGCACTCATGGCGCTCGCGCGCCGCATGGGCCACACGCCGGTGCGCGCGAAGGATATGCCCGGCTTCATCGTCAATCACGCGGGCCGCGGCATGAACACCGAAGGCTTGCGCGTGGCGGGCGAAGGCGTGGCGAGCTTCGTCGAGATCGATCGCATCATGCGCGAGCAGGCGGGCTTCCGGCTCGGACCGTTCGAGTTGCTCGACCTCACCGCGCTCGATGTGTCGCATCCGGTGATGGAGTCGATCTATCACCAGTTCTATGAGGAGCCGCGCTTCACGCCCTCGCCCATTACGGGCGTGCGGCTCGCGGGCGGGCTGGTTGGCCGCAAGGCGGGCGAAGGCTTCTATCGCTATGTCGATGGCAAGCAGCAGGTGCCCGACGAACCCGCAGCGCCCACTGCGCTGCCCGCGCGTGTCTGGGTGAGCCGCCGCAACGCCGCTGCGCGCGACGCCGTAATCGCGCTTGCGTCGAAAGCCGGTGTGGCCATCGACGAAGGCGATACGCCCGCCGCCGACGCGCTGATCGTGGTCGCGCCGCTCGGCCTCGACGCCACGACCGCCGCGCTCGACGAGCAGCTCGACGCGCGCCGCGTGGTCGCCATCGACACGCTGTTTCCGCTCGACGCAGCAAAGCGCCGCACGCTGATGACAACGCCCGCCACCACGCGCGAAGCACGCGACGCGGGCCACGCACTCTTCGCCGCCGACGGTGTGCCCGTCACGGTGATTCGCGATTCGACGGGCTTCGTCGCGCAGCGCATCGTCGCGACGATCGTCAATATCGGCTGCGATATCGCGCAGAAGCAGATCGCAACACCGCGCGACATCGACCTCGCGGTCACGCTAGGGCTCGGTTATCCGCGCGGCCCGCTCGCGCTCGGCGACACGCTGGGCGCACGCACGATCCTCACGATCCTGCGCAACATCCACACCGTGCTCTTCGATCCGCGCTATCGCCCGTCGCCGTGGCTCGCGCGACGCGCACAGCTCGGCCTTTCGCTGACGCAAGCAGAAGCAGCAGATATCAACGCATCGAACGAGGCACCGCAATGAGCGCCGAACTCCGCAGCACCCGCCCGCAAGGCCACGAATCGACACTCGTCCTCACGCTGTCGAATCCCGGCGCACGCAACGCGCTGCATCCCGACATGTACGCTGCGGCCATTGAAGCCTTCGACGCCGCCGAGCGCGACCCGTCGCTGCGCGCGATCATCCTCACGGGCGCCGACAACTTTTTCTGCGCGGGCGGCAACCTGAACCGCCTGCTCGAAAACCGGGCGAAGGACCCTTCGGTGCAGGCCGCAAGTATCGACCTGCTCGGCGCGTGGGTCACCGCCATGCGCCAGTCGACCAAGCCGATCATCGCAGCCGTCGAAGGCGCAGCCGCCGGCGCTGGCTTTTCGCTTGCGCTCGCTGCCGACCTGCTCGTCGCCGCCGACGACGCGAAGTTCGTCATGGCCTATTCGCGCGTGGGTCTGACGCCCGACGGCGGCGGCTCGTGGTTCCTCGCGCGCTCGCTGCCGCGCTCGCTCGCGTTCGAGCTGATGGTCGAAGGCAAGCCGATCGGCGCGGCGCGCCTCGCGGAACTTGGTGTGGTGAACCGGCTCGCGAAACCGCAAACCGCGCTCGACACGGCGCTTGCCTGGGCCGACGAGCTGACGAAGATCTCGCCGAATTCGGTGGCGCGCATCAAGGGTTTGACGAACGCCGCAGACACGCAACCGCTCGAAGCGCAGCTCGCCGCGGAACGCGACAGTTTCGTCGCGTCGCTCCATCACCGCGACGGCCTCGAAGGCATTACCGCGTTCCTCGAAAAGCGCGCGCCTGTGTACAAGTAAAGAAGCTCGAGCGCGGCGCCCCACAGGAGAATCAGGAAAAGGGAGACGAACATGGCGCAAGCCACCCCGGATGGAGACACGCAAAAAACCGCGCAAACGCGCACCGACTACTCGGCGTTCGAAGGTACGCGCCCGGTTGCCGAGCGCCAGCGCTTCGACACCGAGGCGCTGAGCGCCTGGCTCACCGCTCACGTGGAAGGCTTCCAGGGCCCGCTTGCGATCGAGCAGTTCGCCGGCGGCCAGTCGAACCCGACGTTCAAGCTCGTCACGCCCGGCCGCACTTATGTGATGCGCGCCAAGCCTGGCCCCAAGTCGAAGCTGCTGCCCTCGGCGCACGCGATCGAACGCGAATACCGCGTGATGGATGCGCTCGCCGCAACCGATGTCCCGGTCGCGAAGATGCTCGCGCTGTGTGAGGACGAAGCGGTGATCGGCCGCGCGTTCTATGTGATGGAGTTCGTCGAGGGCCGCGTACTCTGGGACCAGTCGCTGCCCGGCATGACGCGCGAGGAACGCGGCGCGATCTACGACGAGATGAACCGTGTGATCGTCGCGCTCCACAACGTGAAGCCAGACGCCGTGGGCCTTGCTGACTACGGCAAGCCCGGCAATTACTTCGCACGCCAGATCGATCGCTGGAGCCGGCAGTATCAAGCGTCTGAAACGGAACGCATCGACGCCATGCATCACCTGATCGAATGGCTGCCGAAGCACATGCCGGACGATGCGGGTTCACGCGTGTCGGTCGTGCATGGCGACTATCGCCTCGACAACCTCATCTTCCACCCGAGCGAGCCGCGCGTGCTGGCCGTGCTCGACTGGGAGCTCTCCACACTCGGCGACCCGCTCGCCGACTTCTCGTATCACTGCATGGCCTGGCACGTCGATCCCGCTCAATTCCGAGGCATCGCCGGGCTCGACTGGCAGGCGCTCGGCATTCCCGACGAGGCCCAGTACGTCGCGCGCTATTGCGAGCGCACCGGCCTCGAGATTCGCGGCGACTGGAACTTCTATCTCGCCTACAACATGTTCCGGATCGCGGCGATCCTGCAGGGCATCATGAAACGCGTGGTGGACGGCACCGCCGCGAGCGCGCAGGCAATCGACGCAGGCCGCCGCGCCAAGCCCATGGCCGAACTCGCCTGGCGCTACGCGCAGAAGGTTCGCTAAAACAAGCACAACTTACTTTTCACTGTCACTGCATCGCATTGCGAGGTCACCGATGAATTTCGATTACTCCCCGAAAGTGCAGGCGCTACGCGAGAAACTGCTCGCGTTCTTCGACGAATACATTTACCCGAACGAGGCGATTTTCCACGAGGAAGTCGAGCGCAATCGCGCGAACGGCAACCCGTGGGTGCCCACGCAAATTGTCGAACAGTTGAAGGAGAAGGCGCGCGCAGCGGGACTATGGAACCTGTTCCTGCCCGCCTCCGAACGCGGCGCGGGCCTCACGAACCTCGAATACGCGCCGCTGTGCGAAATCATGGGCCGCGTGCACTGGGCGCCCGAAGTGTTCAACTGCAGCGCGCCCGACACCGGCAACATGGAGACCATCGAGCGCTATGGCAGCGAGGCGCACAAGCAGCAATGGCTCGCGCCGCTGCTGGCAGGCCAGATCCGTTCTGCGTTTCTGATGACCGAGCCCGACGTGGCCTCGTCGGATGCGACGAACATCCAGACGCGCATCGAGCGCGACGGCGACGACTATGTGATCAACGGCACGAAGTGGTGGTCGTCGGGCGCGGGCGATCCGCGCTGCGCGATCTATATCCTGATGGGCAAGACCGATCCCGACGCACCGCGCCACGCGCAGCAGTCGATGATCCTCGTACCCTCGGACACGGCTGGCATCACCGTGCGCCGCCCGCTTACGGTATTCGGCTACGACGACGCACCGCACGGCCATATGGAAATCACGCTCGAAAACGTCCGCGTGCCCGCATCGAATATCCTGCTGGGCGAAGGACGTGGTTTCGAGATCGCGCAAGGTCGCCTCGGGCCGGGCCGCATCCATCACTGCATGCGCCTCATCGGGCTGGCTGAACGTGCGCTCGAGTTCATGGCGAAGCGCGCCCTCTCGCGCGTGGCATTCGGCAAGCCGGTCGCGCAGCAGACCGTCACCCAGGAGCGCATTGCAGAAGCGCGCTGCATGATCGAGCAGGCGCGCCTGCTCACACTCAAGACGGCATACATGATGGACACCGTCGGCAACAAGGGCGCGCGCGGCGAGATCGCGATGATCAAGGTGGTCGCGCCGAACATGGCCTGCCAGGTGATCGACTGGGCGATGCAGGTGCACGGCGCGGCGGGCGTGAGCGGAGACTTCCCGCTCGCCTACTCGTACGCTTCGGCGCGCACGCTGCGCTTCGCAGACGGCCCCGACGAAGTGCACCGCAACGCCATCGCCAAGCTCGAACTCGCGCGCCATATGGACGCGGGCGCGGCATCGCGCGTGGAAATGCCGGTTACGCGCTCGTAAGCCCACAAGTGCAGCAGGGGCGCTCGGCCGCCCTCTGCGAGCGACGCCGATCTATGCTAATTTGCGCCAGATCCGGCGTCGCGACAGTCTCTCGCGGCGCCTTCCTTCCTGGTGCCAAGGAGCCACGATGATCGACGTCTACAGCTGGGCCACACCGAATGGTCACAAAGTCCATATCATGCTCGAGGAAACCGGCCTCGAATACCGGGTGCATCCGGTCGATATCGGTGCGGGCGACCAGTTCAAGGCCGAATTCCTCGCCATCAGCCCGAACAACAAGATTCCCGCCATTACCGACTCCGAAGGCCCGCGCCGTGCCGACGGCCAGCCGTTTTCGCTGTTCGAGTCAGGCGCGATCCTGATTTATCTCGCAGCGAAAACGGGGCGCTTCATGCCCGAAGACCTCGCCGCGCGCTACGACGTGCTGCAATGGGTAATGTTCCAGATGGGCGGCCTCGGCCCCATGCTTGGCCAGGCGCACCACTTCCGCATCTACGCGCCCGAGAAGATCGACTATGCGGTCAATCGCTACACGAACGAAGCCAAGCGCCTCTACAACGTGATGGAAACGCAGCTGGAAAAGACCGAATATCTGGCCGGCGACGAGTACACCATCGCGGATATCGCTGCTTTCCCGTGGACGCGCTCCTGGCAAAACCAGGGCATCGATCTCGATTCGCTGCCCAATGTGAAGCGCTGGCACGAAGCGATCGCCGCGCGGCCTGCGGTCAAGCGCGGCGTCGAAGTGCTTGCGAATGCGCGCAAGCCGCTCATGGACGAAAAAGCGAAGGAAATGCTCTTCGGCGCAACGCAATACGCCAAGCACTGATTACGCTGAAACCCGGCAAAACGAAAGGGGCGCCCGCTTTGCAGCGGAGCGCCCCTTTTTTGTTGCGCACGCAACAGCTTCAGAAGTAATGCCGCGTGATGAACTCCGCCACGCATGCGGGGCGTTCGCTCTCTTCGCGCTCGATGCTCACATCCCACACGACCTGCACGCCGCCGCGTTCCACGTCGCTCACTTCCTTCACCGCGATACGCGCACGCACTTTCGCACCCACAGGCACCGGCTGCGTGAAGCGCACGCGGTTGAGCCCGTAGTTCACGCCCATGCGCTGGCGCATGTGCAGCGTTCCTCCGAGCAGCACAGGAATCAGCGAAAGCGTGAGAAAGCCGTGCGCGATCGGGCCGCCGAACGGCGACTCGCGGCGCGCCCGTTCGGCGTCGATGTGGATCCACTGGTGGTCGCCTGTGGCGTCGGCGAAGCCGTGCACGTCCGCCTCACTCACTTCGCGCCAGCCGCTCACGAGCGGCCCCGCACCGATCAGCGCGCGCAATGCCGCCGCGTCGGCAATCTGCGTGATGTCTCCTTCACTCACGATGCACTCCCCGGATGGCGAAGGCCGAAGAGCGCCTTCGAACGCACGACCACGATCAGTTCGCCGTGCTGGTTATGGCCTTCCCACTGCGTTTCGACGATGCCGCGATCGGGCTTGCTCGCCGAAACGCGCTTGCTCAATATCGTGTTCGTCATCGTGAGCGTGTCGCCGACGCGCGTGGGCTTGAGCCAGCGAATCTCGTCGACGCCGGGCGAGCCCATTGAGGTCGAGTCCTTCAGGAAGTTGCGCACGAGCATGCCCATCATGACCGAGCAGGTATGCCAACCGCTCGCGACGAGGCCGCCGAACATCGACGCTTCGCCATCGGCCTCGCTCATGTGGAATGGCTGCGGATCGAACTGCTCCGCGAAATGCACCACCTCGTCGCGGCCAAACGTGTGCGAACCGACCGCATAGCGTTTGCCCACTTCGAGATCTTCGAAACTCAAACCCATCCATTTTCTCCGCTGATGTTGCTCGCTGCCGCCGCGCGTTATGCTGCCTGCGCGAAACCGGGCAGCGAGGCGAAGCGTTCAAGATGATGATCGACATCACCGAGCGTAGTTTCGATAATCGCGAGACGCTTGAACAAATGCGCAGCCGCCACTTCGTTGGTGACGCCCATGCCGCCGTGCAGTTGCACGGCCTGCTGGCCGATGAAACGCGCCGCCTGGCCAACGCGCACCTTCGCCGCCGAAATCGCGCGGCGCCGCTCGTCGGCGGATTCGCTACTGTAACGCGCGGCAGCGAGATAAGTCAGCGAGCGGGCCTGTTCCGCGTGGATCAGCATCTCGGCCATGCGGTGCTGCAGCGCCTGGAAGCGCGCGATCGGCACGCCGAACTGCTGGCGCGTTTTCGTGTACTCGACCGTAGCGTGGTTGAGCGCGTCCATGGCGCCCACGGCTTCCGCGCACAGCAGGAACGTGGCGTAGTCGGCAATCTTTTCCCACGTCGCCGCGCCCGTGCTTGCGTCGCCAAGACGACGCGCAGGCGCTTCCTTGAAGGTCAACGTTGCCGCGTGCTGGCCGTCGATCGTGCGGTAGTCGCTCACCTCGACGCCCTGCGCATCGCGCGCGATAACGAAGAGCGCCACCTCGCCCGCGAACCGTGCCGGCACGATCCAGTAGTCGGCCTGGGCACCGTGCTGCACGACCGATTTCGTGCCGGTGAGCGCGAAGCCGTCGCCGGTCTCCTTCGCCTGCGTTTCCAGCGAAAACAGGTCATAGCGCGACTGCGGCTCATGGAAGGCGGCGGCAAGCTTGATCTCGCCCGAGGCAACGCGTTCGAGCAGCGCCGCATTTTCGGCGTCGGCCACACCCGCGAGCTTGAGCGCCTCGACGCCTACCGCGGTTGCCCAGTACGGCTCAATCACGAGCGCGCGTCCCAGTTCCTGCATGACGACGAGCATATCGAACGGCGCGCCGTCGAAGCCGCCCTGCTCCGCCGGCACCGGCAGCGCGGTCAGGCCAAGTTCGACGAACGCGTTCCAGTGCGCGTCCGACACGCCCGCAGGCGTCTTCACGATCGCCTGGCGCGCTTCGAAGCCATAGTTCTTGTCGAGATAGCGACGCAGCGCGTCGGCGAGTTGCTGCTGCTCTTCGGTGAAATTGAAGTTCATTGCGCCGCTCCTCAAATACCCAGAATCATCTGCGAGATGATGTTCTTCTGAATTTCGTTCGATCCGCCGTAGATCGACGTCTTGCGATAGTTGAAGTAGTACGCCGCGAGCGGCGCCGCGTCGTCGTCGCCGCCTGCCGCGTGTTCGTGCTCGCCCTCCAGGAAGGCCGGATCGAACGCCGCAGCGAGTGGGCCTATCGCATCGACCATCAGCTCGGTCAGCGCCTGCTGGATCTCCGTGCCCTTGATCTTGAGCATCGACGCTTCGGGACCGGGGCCGCGCCCGTTGGAGGCGCTCGCGATCACGCGCTCGGCGGTCACTTCGAGCGCCATCAGCTCGATCTCGACGGCGGCCACGCGCGCCGCGAACACGGGATCTTCCAGCAGCGGCTTGCCGTGTTTCTTCTGCTTGAGCGCGACGCCCTTGAGGAATGCCAGTTCGCGGTTCGACGCGCCCACACGCGCGATGCCCGTGCGCTCATGACCAAGCAGATACTTCGCGTAAGTCCAGCCGCGGTTCTCCTCGCCGACGAGATTCTCGACGGGCACCTTCACGTCTTCGAAAAATACTTCGTTGACCTCATGGTCTTCATCGAGCGTGATAATTGGACGCACGGTAATGCCGGGCGTTTTCATGTCGATGAGGAGGAACGAAATGCCTTCCTGCTTCTTAGCCGCGGGATCGGTGCGCACGAGGCAGAACATCATGTCGGCGTGCTGGCCGAGCGTGGTCCAGGTCTTCTGGCCGTTCACAACGTAGTGATCGCCTTCGCGAACAGCACGTGTGCGCAGCGAAGCAAGATCGGAACCCGAGCCCGGCTCGGAGTAGCCCTGGCACCACCAGTCGTCACCGGAAAGGATGCGCGGAAGATAGCGGCGCTTTTGGGCCTCGTTGCCGTACTTCATGAGCACGGGCGCGACCATCGAAACGCCGAAAGGCAGCACCGGCGGCGCGCCGATGCGACCACACTCGGCGTCCCAGATGTGGCGTTGCGCTTCGGTCCAGCCGGGGCCGCCAAATTCTGTTGGCCACGCAGGCGCGGACCAGCCCTTCTTCCCTAGCAGCTTGTGCCAGCTGGCAATGTCGTCGCGCGAGAGGCGCTTGTGGTTGAGAACCTTGTCGCGCATCGCTTGAGGCAGGTTGGCCTCGAGCCAGGCGCGGATTTCGGCGCGGAATGCGTCGTCGGCGGGGGTGTAGTCCAGATCCATGCGCTATGTCTCCTGGCCGCGGCCGGTGCGAAGCTTTCCTCGCGCCGCGGCGAAGACCCGCATGACGTTATTGCAGCGGACCCTTCAACGCGGCCGGAACCGGCAGCGGCATCACATCGATGCCTTCTTCGACGAGAGCTTGCGCATCTTCCGCGGAAGCGACTCCACGGATGTTGCGCGACGGCGCTTCGTTATAGTGAATGCGCCGCGCCTCCTCGGCGAAACGGTCGCCTACGTTCTCCGTCTTATCGAGGACCTCGCGGATTACACGCATCGCATGCGCTTGCCATTGCGCCGCCTGCTCGTGCGACGACGCTTTCGGCGTTTCGCTCGCACCGGACAGGTTCAACCGGGGCGCGGACGGCAAGCGGGTCACGTGGGTGGCGCCGCACATCGGACATTCGACCAGCTTGCGGGACAGTTGCGACTCGAAGTCGTCAACCGAAGCGAACCAGCCTTCAAACCGATGTCCGTCTGGACACTGTAAATCGAGGACCTTCATGGGAATCGAGGCTTGCGATGAGTTTAGCGCAAATCGTAAATTTGTGAACGACCGTTCGAAAAAATTCCTGCGGCCGGGCACCGGGATTTTCCCGGGGGTTCGATTGTAGCGCTGCTCGGGCGAGCGCGCTGAAGGTGCTTGGTGCGCGCAGAAGCGACAACGGCGGCCACGAGGCCGCCGTTGATCGAGTGTTCGACGCAGCGGCTAGCTGTCAGCCCTGCTCCGCCTTCGCGAGCGGCCACGCGCCCGACAGCGCCTTTTCGAGCCAGAACGTGCCGATGATCGTCTTCACGTCGGTGATCTTGCCCGTGCGCACCCATTCGAGCAGTTCGGGGACCGTCGCCGTGAAGGTTTCGAGAAACTCGCCGTCGTCGAGTTGCGCCGCGCCTGCGGTCAGCCCGCGCGCGAGATAGATGTCGATGAATTCGGTCGAGTACGAAATCACCGGATGGATCTGTGCAAGATAAACGTACTCGCGTGCCGTATAGCCCGTCTCTTCCTTGAGTTCGCGGATCGCGCAGGCGAGCGCGCCTTCCTGCGGATCGAGCTTGCCGGCCGGGAATTCCGTCATCACGCGCGAGAGCGGGTAGCGGTACTGGCGCTCCATCAGCACGCGGCCGTCGTCGAAGAGCGGGATCACCATCACCGCGCCGGGATGCTGAACGTACTCGCGCGTAGCGTGCTTGCCGTCCGGCAACGCGACCGTGTCGCGCTTCAGGGTAAGAAAATTGCCCGCGTAGAGCGTCGTGCTTTCCACGCACGTCTCGGCGAGCGCCGGGTCGTGTTGATGATGTTCAGCCATAGTCAGCCTCGTGGGTGCTCAGAAAAATCGGGAAGCCGCGGGCGCGCCGCAAGAAGTGAAGTCGGACAGACTGCCGGCCGGACTTCCGGGACGCACGGCGCGTGCCGGCCACGGGCCGGCCACGCGCATCACGCCGGGCGGCGTTTGATGAGATATTGCCAGGTGAAGCCGGGAAACGCGAACACGACAAAAAGACTGAAGGTGATCGCGTAGAACTGCCAGCCCTGGTCAAAACGGTTGCCGGCGCGCGCCTCCAGCAGGAAGCCGAACGCACCGACCACAAAATACAGCACGATCATTTCAGCAATGCGAATCCACGCACTCTTCTTCGGTGCGCGAAGCGGCACGACGCCGAACAATCGCTGGTTGAGGAACGGCAGGTTGGCGCCCGCGAGCGCCAACAGCACGATGAACCAACCCGCTGCCGACATTAGAGCGGCAGCGTATGCGTGACGGCTTGCAGGCAGACCGACATCAGCGGGCCCGGGATGATGCCCAGCACGAGCACCGCCACGCCGTTGAGCGTGAGCAGCGCGCGGTTGCATGCGTGACTTTCGATCGGTGCTTCGTCCTGCGGTGCGTCGAAGTACATGAGCTTGACGATACGCAGGTAATAGAACGCGCCGAACAGCGACGTGATCACGGCGAGCACGGCAAGCCACGTGAGGCCGGCGTTCATGGTTGCTTCGAGCACGGCGAGCTTCGCGTAGAAGCCGACCGTCGGCGGAATACCGGCGAGCGAGAACATCATGAGCATCATGACGAACGCGAACACCGGGTTGCGCTGGTTCAAGCCCTTGAAGTCGTCGATTGTTTCCGCTTCGAAATCGCGACGGGACAGCAGCATGACCACGCCAAACGCGCCGAGCGTCGTGATGAGGTAGACGATGCTGTAGAACATGGCCGAGCTGTATGCGCTGGCCGCGCCCGTCGCCTTGTTGTCGACGATACCGGCGAGCAGGCCGAGCAGCACGAAGCCCATGTTCGAAATGGCCGAGTACGCGAGCATACGCTTGACGTTGCGCTGCACGATACCCGTGATGTTGCCCACGATCATCGAAAGCGCGGCGAGGATGATCAGCATCTCTTGCCAGTCCACTGCCAGCGGCAGCAGGCCCATCACGAGGAAGCGCACGGCCCACGCGAATGCCGCGACCTTCGGGCCGCCGCCGGTGAGCAGCGTCATGGCCGTAGGCGCGCCTTGATAGACGTCGGGCACCCACATATGGAACGGCACCGCACCCATCTTGAACGCGACGCCGGCGACGATGAACACCACGCCGAACAGCAGGACGATATCGTTGATATGGCCCGACGCCACGGCCTTGAACACTTCGTTCAGTTCGAGCGAGCCGGTCGCGCCGTACAGCATCGAGATGCCGTAGAGCAGGAAGCCTGAAGCGAGCGCACCCAGCACGTAATACTTCATCGCGGCTTCGTTCGACTGCGTCGCGTCACGACGCAGTGCAATCACTGCGTAGAGCGAGAGCGACATCAGCTCGAGGCCGAGGTACAGCGTGAGGAAGTTGTTGCCCGAGATCATTGTGATCTGGCCGAGCAGCGAGAACATGCCAAGCAGGAAGAACTCGCCCCTGAACATGTCGCGGTCTTCGAGGTACTTGCGCGAGTACACGATCGACACGGCGTAGCCGAGCGTGACCACCGACTTCATCGCGCTTGCGAACGGATCGATCACGTACATGCGCGTGAAGTAGTAGTACACGTGCGGATCGAACGCGTTCACCGCAAACCAGATACCGGCTATGACCGTAGTCAGCAGCGCGATGAAATAGGTTGTGCGACGGCCCGAAGGGCCGGTGAACGTGTCGTTGAGCCACGCGACGACGAGGCCGGTCATCACCAGCGCGTCGGGTAGCAGAGCGTTCAAAGGGGCGTTTGGCATGATCTTTTGTTCCTCCGCTCGGTATTACTGTGACAGCGGCAGTTTCGACACTGCGACGTGGGAGAGGAGGTTTTCCACGGAAACGTGCATCACATCGGTAAAGGGCTTCGGGTAGATGCCCATGAAAAGCGTAAACAGCGCGAGCACCGCAAGCATGAAGTATTCGCGACTGTTGATGTCCTTCAGCTCGCGAACATGGTCGTTCGCGACGGCGCCGAAGTACACCCGCTTGTACATCCACAACGTATAGGCCGCGCCCAGGATCAGCGTGAACGCCGCCCCGAAAGCGATCCAGAAGTTGTACTTCACGGCCGCCAGAATCACCATGAATTCGCCGACGAATCCAGAGGTGCCCGGCAGACCGCAATTGGCCATGGCGAACAGCATGACCAGCGCCGCGAACTTCGGCATGGTGTTGACCACACCGCCGTAGTCCGCGATATCGCGTGTGTGCATACGGTCATACAGCACACCGATGCACAGGAACATGGCGCCCGAGACGAAGCCGTGCGAGATCATCTGGATGATCCCGCCTTCCATCGCGAGCTGGCTCGACGGGCCGAACATAAAGAAGCCGAGCGTGACGAAGCCCATGTGGGCGATCGACGAATACGCGACCAGCTTTTTCATGTCCGACTGCACCATCGCCACGAGGCCGATGTAGATCACAGCGATCAAGGACAGCGTGATGATGACCGGCGCCAGGTAGTGACTCGCGTCCGGCGTGACCGGCAGCGAGAAACGCAGGAAACCGTACGCGCCGAGCTTGAGCATGATCGCGGCCAGCACGACCGAGCCGCCCGTGGGCGCTTCGACGTGCGCGTCCGGCAACCACGTGTGGACCGGCCACATCGGCACCTTGACGGCGAACGCGAAGAAGAACGCGACGAACAGCAAAATTTGCGGCGTCATGGCGATCTTCGCGGCCTGCCACGAGGCGAGGTCGAAGGTCCCGGTAATGCGGTACAGGTACAGCAACGCGACCAGCATGAGCAGCGAGCCGGCCAGCGTATAGAGAAAGAACTTGAACGCTGCGTACACACGATTCGGTCCGCCCCACACGCCGATGATGATGTACATCGGAATGAGCGTGGCTTCAAAGAACACGTAGAACAGCAGACCGTCGGCGGCGCAGAAAACGCCGATCATGATGCCCGACAGGATGAGGAACGACGCGTAATACTGAGCGACGTTCTTCGTGATGACCTGCCAACCCGCGATCACGACGATCACGGTGATGAGTGCCGTGAGCACGACGAACCACATCGCAATGCCGTCGACGCCCAGGTGATACGCAATATTGAACCGCTCGATCCAGACCGTCTTCTCCTCGAACTGCAGCGAAGCCGTAGTCGTATCGAAGCCCGTAACGAGCGGGATGGTGACGAGGAAACTAAGCACCGAACCGATGAGTGCGAGCCAGCGGTCCGCACTCGGGTTCCGACGGGAACCCACTACAAGAACGATGATGCCGAATACGATCGGCATCCAGATCGCAATACTGAGAATCGGAGTTGCGTGCATGCGTTTCCTCGCCTTATTTTGCCTTATTTGCCGCCGAGCGTTACAAACAGGGTAAGGAGGCCAAGCATGCCAATGATCATGGCAAATGCGTAGTGGTAGATATAGCCGGATTGCAGGAAACGAATGACAGTTGCAAACCAGCCGATAAACTTGGCGCTCCCGTTTACGACGCCGTCGATCACGACGACATCGCCCTCCTTCCACAGACCGCGACCGATAGCGACTGCTCCGCGAGCGAAGACGATTTCGTTGATCTTGTCGAGGTAATACGCGTTTGCCAGCAGCTTGTAGACCGGCGCGAACGTGCGCGACACGACGGTCGGCAGATCCGGGCGCTTCATGTAGAAGAACCACGCCACCACCACACCCGCGAGTGCGAGCCACACCGGCAGGCCCGAGAACGCATGCGCGCCCATCGCGGCCCAGCCCTGGAATTCCTTGCCCATTTCCGCGAGCGCTTCGTGGTTCTCGCCAACGAAGATGACGTTCTGGAACGCTACGCCATGCGAGAAGAAGTCACCGAAGAGCAGCGGCTGGATCGCGAACGCACCGGCGATCACCGAGGGGATCGCGAGCAGAACGAGCGGCACCCAGATGACCCACGGCGACTCGTGCGGCACGTGCACGTGGTGCTCGTCGTGACCGTGGCCGTGATCGCCGTGACCGCTATGGGCAGCATTCGCCGCTTCGATCGCCATCGGCGATTCCGGATGCTTCGGACCGCGGAAGCGCTCTTCACCGTGGAACACGAGGAAGTACATACGGAACGAGTACAGCGCCGTGACGAATACGCTTGCCACCACTGCGAAGTACGCGAAGCCCGAACCCGGCAGGTGCGAGAGCTTCACGGCGTCGATGATCGAATCCTTCGAGTAGAAGCCCGAGAAGAACGGCGTGCCGATCAGCGCGAGCGAACCGACGAGCGACGTGATCCACGTGATGGGCATGTACTTGCGCAGGCCGCCCATGTTGCGCATATCCTGGTCGTGGTGCATGCCGATGATGACCGAGCCCGCGCCGAGGAACAGCAACGCCTTGAAGAACGCGTGCGTCATCAGGTGGAAGATCGCGACCGGATAAGCCGACACGCCGAGTGCGACCGTCATGTAGCCGAGCTGCGACAGCGTCGAGTACGCGACCACGCGCTTGATGTCGTTTTGCACGACACCAAGGAAACCCATGAAGAGCGCGGTGATGGCACCGATCACGACGATGAACGAGAGTGCCGTTTCCGAAAGTTCGAACAGCGGCGACATGCGCGCGACCATGAAGATACCGGCCGTCACCATGGTTGCCGCGTGAATCAGCGCGGAAATCGGCGTCGGGCCTTCCATCGAGTCCGGGAGCCAGACGTGCAGCGGGAACTGCGCCGACTTACCCATCGCGCCGATGAACAGGCAGATACACGCAACGGTGAGCAGGTTCCACGAGGTGCCCGGGAACGTCAGTGCGGAGAGCTCATGACCCCGCGCGAAGATGTCGTTGTAGTTCAGCGAGCCGCCGTACGCGAGCAGCAGGCCGATGCCGAGCAGGAAGCCGAAGTCGCCCACGCGGTTCACGAGGAACGCCTTCATGTTCGCGTAGATGGCGCTTTCACGCTTGAAGTAGAAGCCGATCAGCAGGTACGAGACGAGACCCACCGCTTCCCAGCCGAAGAACAGCTGCAGGAAGTTGTTGCTCATCACGAGCATCAGCATCGAGAACGTGAAGAGCGCGATGTACGAGAAGAAGCGCTGGTAGCCCTCTTCTTCCGCCATGTAGCCGATCGTGTAGATGTGGACCATCAGCGACACGAAGGTCACGACGACCATCATGAGCGCCGTCAACGAGTCGATGAGGAAGCCGACTTCGAACTTCAGGCCGCCTACCGACATCCATTCGTAGACCGTTGCGTTGAAGCTCGCACCGCCCATCACGTCGAACAACGTGATGCACGACAGCACGAACGCAATCGCGACGCCAAGAATGGTCACCGTATGCGCGCCCGCGCGCCCGACCGTCTTGCCGAACAAACCGGCAATGAGAGAACCGGCGAGTGGCGCCAGCGGGATCGCCAGCAATAAGGTTTCGTTGAGTGTTGTTGCCATAGCAGCCTGCCTTAGCCTTTGAGCTGATCGAGGTCCTCGACGTTGATCGTGTCGAGGCTGCGGAACAGAGTCACAAGAATAGCCAGACCAATCGCGGCTTCCGCTGCCGCAACAGTTAGCACGAAGAACACGAAAATCTGTCCGTGAACGTCACCGAGGTAATGCGAGAACGCGACGAAGTTCGTGTTCACCGCCAACAGCATCAGCTCAATCGCCATCAGGATGATGATGACGTTGCGCCGATTGAGAAAAATGCCAACGATCGAGATCGCAAAAAGGATCGCGCCGAGGACGAGGTAATGGGCCAGTGTCAGCATGGTTCGCTCCTTCGCGCTTAGCTCTTCGTTGCCGGTGCGGCCGCGGGTGCGGCGCTCGCGCCTGCCGCGGGCGCAGCCCCGGCTTCGGCTTGCGCCGGTTCCGCCGGCTCCGGCACTTCGACGACCGGCTGCATCTTCACGAGGCGCACGCGGTCCTGGCGACGCACGCTGACCTGCTTCGACACGTCCTGGCGCTTCGAGTCTTTCGGCTCGCGCACGGTCAGCGCGATGGCCGCGACGATCGCCACCAGCAGCACGAGGCCGGCGACTTCGAAGGCGAAGATGTAGTCGGTGTAGATGATCTTGCCGATCAGGTGCGCGTTCGAGATCGCGGCGGCGGCAGCCGGCGTGGTGTCAGGCACCGGCGTGCTCGTCGCGCCGTAGCCGTGCCACAGGATCAGCGCGGTTTCGATCACGATGATCGCGCCCACGATGGTCGCCACCGGGATGAAGCGCTTGAAGTCGCGGCTCAGCACGTCGATGTTGATGTCCAGCATCATCACCACGAACAGGAACAGCACCATCACCGCGCCCACATAGACGAGCACCAGCAGGATCGCGAGGAATTCAGCCTCGAGCAGCATCCAGATCGCGGCCGCGTTGAAGAACGCGAGCACGAGGAAGAGCGCAGACGCGACAGGATTGCGCGAAGTGATCACCTTCAGCCCTGACAGCGTGAGCAGCAGCGCGAAGATGTAGAACAGGACGGTCGTGAATTCCATGATTACTGGTTCATCGTTGAGGCCTTCGTGAAGCGGATTGCGCGGCGCAAACTGGCGGCCAGACCAGGGAGCGTCGCGCCGCGGCGGTCAGGCTGCGGTAAAGCGCGGGCGTTCAGCACACGCGTTCCCCACAGCCGGCCCGGACCGCGGGCCGATGCAGCGTCAAACTGAAAGATCAACGGTACGGTGCATCCGCTGCCTTGTTCGCCGCGATCTGGGCTTCATAGCGATCGCCAACGGCCAGCAGCATATCCTTCGTGAAATACAGATCGCCGCGCTTCTCGCCGTGATACTCGAGAATGTGCGTTTCGACGATCGAGTCGACCGGGCAGCTCTCTTCGCAGAATCCGCAGAAGATGCACTTGGTCAGGTCGATGTCGTAACGCGTCGTGCGGCGCGTGTTGTCCTCGCGCACTTCCGATTCGATCGTGATCGCGAGCGCGGGGCACACGGCCTCGCACAGCTTGCACGCGATGCAGCGCTCTTCGCCATTTTCATAGCGGCGCAGCGCATGCAGACCGCGAAAACGCGGGGAAATGGGCGTCTTTTCTTCCGGAAACTGCACCGTGAACTTGCGCTTGAACGTGTAACGACCCGTCAGCGCGAGGCCCTTGAGCAGCTCGGTCAGGAAAAACGTCTTAAAGAAGTTTTGGATAGCGTTCATGGTTGTGTTCGCCCCTTATTTCCAGATGCTCAACGGCGACATGTACCAGAAGCCGACCACGATCAGCCACACGATGCACACCGGAATGAACACCTTCCAGCCGAGACGCATGATCTGGTCATAGCGATAGCGCGGGAACGTCGCGCGGGCCCAGATGAAAACCGACAGCAGGCAGAAGACCTTCAGCACCAGCCAGAACACGCCCGGGATGAAGTCGAGGAACGCGAACGGGGCGCTCCAGCCGCCAAGGAACAGCACCGAGGCGAGCGCCGAGATCACGATCATGTTGATGTACTCGGCGAGGAAGAACAGCGCGAACGCCATACCCGAGTAGTCGATCATGTGACCCGCGACGATTTCCGACTCCCCTTCCACCACGTCGAACGGGTGGCGGTTCGTTTCGGCAAGGCCCGAGATGAAGTAGACGACGAACATCGGCAAGAGCGGCAGCCAGTTCCACGAGAGGAACGTGATGCCCCAGCTCGCGAACATGCCGCGCATCTGGCCTTCGACGATCACCGAAAGATTCAGGCTACCCGACACCATCAGCACGACAACGAGCGCGAAGCCCATCGAAATTTCGTACGACACCATCTGCGCCGCAGCGCGCATGGCGCCGAGGAACGCGTACTTCGAGTTCGAGGCCCAGCCCGCGAGAATCACGCCGTAGACGCCGATCGACGAGATCGCCATCGCGTACAGCAGGCCCGCGTTGATGTCGCCGAGCACCGCGCCCGCCTGGAACGGAATCACCGCCCAGACCGCGAAGGCCGGCACCACCACCATGATCGGCGCGACCATGTAGATCCAGCGGCTTGCCTGCGCGGGCTGAATCACTTCCTTCAGGAGCAGCTTCAGCACGTCGGCGATCGGCTGCAGTAGACCTGCCGGGCCCACGCGGTTCGGACCGAGACGCACGTGCATCCAGCCGATCAGCTTGCGCTCCCAGAGGATCAGGTACGCGACGCACAGCAGGATCACCACCGCGACGACGAGAATGCGCACCAGCGCCCACACGGTGGGCCAGGCCACGCCGAGCAGCTGGCTGCCGCCTGCATTGATCGTATCGAACAAGCTCATTTACGCCTTCTCCACCAGCAGTTCACCGAACAGGCTGCCGAGTTGCGCACCGGCAGGCGTCGCCGCCGACACGCGCACCACCGTCGGCGCAAGATTCGCATCGCGCGTTGCGGGCGCCGTCACCGACAGATCGCCCTGGCGCACGCGCACGGCGTCGCCTTCCTTCAGGCCGAGCTGGTCGAAGTATGCCGCCGGCAGGCCGATCGCGTTCGCCACGCGGGCAGCCGTGGTGAGCTGCAGCGCTTCGCCGCGGCGCACGATGGGATCGGCGTGGTAAATCGGCACGTCGGCGATGCGCTCGAAGCGGCCTTCCGCAGCTTTCGCGAGGCTGCCGCGCGCAACCGTGGCGCTGGCCTTGTTCGACAGACGGCCTTCGAAGCTGCCGTCGCCGATTGCCTTGCGGCGCACTTCTTCAGCCGTGTCGTACTCGAAGCCCTTCGCGCCCAGCAGCGTGCCGAGCACGCGCAGGACCTTCCACGCCGGACGCGTGTCGCCGAGCGGACGCACGACGCCGTTGAACGTCTGAGCCGTACCTTCGGCGTTGATGAACGTACCTGAGGTTTCCGTGTACGGCGCGATCGGCAGCAGCACGTCCGCGTAGTCGAGGCCCGTCTTGTACGGCGAGAACACGGCGACCATTTCGGCCTGCGCAAGCGCGGCGCGCGCGGCTGCCGGGTTTGCCGTATCGAATTCCGGCTCGACGTTGAAGAGCAGATAGCCCTTGCGCGGCTGCTCGAACGCTTCGCGTGCGTTCAGGCCGTCGCGGCCCGGCAGTGCGCCGGCAATGTGCGCGCCAACCGTGTTGGCCGCTTCCGTGAGGAAGCCAAGCGTCGCGCCCGTCGTTTCGGCGATGAACTGCGCGGCGGCATGCAGGCGCGAAAACTCCGGATGCTGAACCGCAGCATTGCCGAGCAGGACGTAGCGGCGTTCGCCGCTCGCGAGCGAGGCGGCGACTTGCTTAGCGGCTTCAGTGGCCTGTGCGCCTGCGAAGCCTTCCGGCAACGCCACGCCCTTCGCTTGCGCAACAGCCGCTGCGATTGCAGCCAGTTCGTCGAGCCATGCCGACGGCGCGGCGACGATGCGCTGCGCGTTCGGGATCAACGAGCCGTCAGCCGTGGCTTGCAGGAAGCTGACCTGCGCACCGCCCTTCGCGGCCTGGCGCAGACGCGCGGCGAACAGCGCGTGATCGCGGCGCAGGAACGAGCCGATCACGAACGCCGAGTCGGCGTACGAGAGTTCGGCGATCTTCGTGCCGAGCCACGGCGCGCCTTCCAGCGGCGCCGAGAAGTCGCTCTGGCGCAGACGGAAGTCGACGTTCGGCGTGCCGATCGCGTCTGCGAACTGCTTCGCGAGATACAGTTCTTCGAGCGTGCTGTGCGGGCTCGCGAGCAGCGCGAGCTGATTCTCGCCATGCTCGTCGCAAATGCCCTTGATGCCCTTGACGACGTATTCCAGTGCGGTCTGCCAGTCGGTCTCGATCCACTCGCCGCCCTGCTTGATCATCGGGCGCGTGAGACGGTCTTCGCTGTTCAGACCTTCATACGAGAAGCGGTCCTTGTCCGAGATCCAGCATTCGTTGATGGCTTCGTTCTCGAACGGCAGCACCCGCATCACGCGGTTGTTCTTCACCTGCACGACGAGGTTCGCACCCGTCGCGTCATGCGGGCTCACCGACTTGCGACGCGACAGTTCCCACGTACGCGCCGAGAAGCGGAACGGCTTGCTCGTGAGCGCGCCGACCGGGCACAGATCGATCATGTTGCCCGAGAGTTCCGAGTCGACCGTCTTGCCGACGAACGAGGTGATTTCCGAGTGCTCGCCGCGGCCGAGCATGCCGAGTTCCATCACGCCGGCGATTTCGTCGCCGAAGCGCACGCAGCGCGTGCAGTGAATGCAGCGCGACATCTCTTCCATCGAGATGAGCGGACCGACGTTCTTGTGGAACACCACGCGCTTTTCTTCGCTGTAGCGCGAGGCGGACTTGCCGTAACCGACGGCCAGATCCTGAAGCTGACATTCGCCGCCCTGATCGCAGATCGGGCAGTCGAGCGGGTGGTTGATCAGCAGGAATTCCATCACGGCTTGCTGACCCTGCACGGCCTTGTCCGACATGGTGCGCACGACCATGCCTTGCGACACCGGCGTCGCGCACGCGGGCACGGCCTTCGGCATCTTCTCGACATCGACGAGACACATCCGGCAGTTGGCCGCGATGGACAGCTTCTTGTGATAGCAGAAGTGCGGGATGTACGTGTCCACGCGCTGAGCAGCCTGGATCACCATGCTGCCCTCGGGCACCTGCACCTTCTTGCCGTCTATTTCAAGTTCAACCATGATGGTTAATCGTCCCTAACCTGTTACCGCTCAATTTCACAGCGGTCTACCCCGTTGCGTCGTGCTACGCGGTTCGAACACAACAAACTGTCCTTCGCCCCTTAGGCGGCCACTGTTTCCGAGGCCGCGTGCGAGCCGGCATGACCGCCGACGAGACAACGCTTGTTGTGCACGTGATATTCGAATTCATCCCAGTAGTGCTTGAGCATGCCGCGCACCGGCATGGCCGCCGCGTCGCCGAGCGCGCAGATCGTACGGCCCATGATGTTGCCCGCCACCGAGTTCAGCAGGTCCAGGTCTTCCTGGCGGCCCTCGCCGTGCTCGATACGGTTCACCACGCGATACAGCCAGCCCGTGCCTTCGCGGCACGGCGTGCACTGGCCGCACGACTCTTCGTAATAGAAGTACGAGAGACGCAGCAGCGAGCGCACCATGCAGCGCGTTTCGTCCATGACGATGACCGCGCCCGAGCCGAGCATCGAGCCCTGCTTGGCGATGGCGTCATAGTCCATGTCCGTCTGCATCATCAGGTCGCCCGGAATGACCGGCGCCGACGAGCCGCCCGGAATCACGGCCTTCAGCTTCTTGCCGCCGCGCACACCGCCGGCAAGCTCCATGAGCGTTGCGAACGGGGTGCCGAGCGGGATCTCGTAGTTGCCCGGACGCTCCACGTCGCCCGAGATCGAGAAGATCTTCGTGCCGCCGTTGTTCGGCTTGCCGAGTTCCATGTACGTCTGCGGACCCACGGTCAGCAGGAACGGCACCGCGGCGAAGGTCTCGGTGTTGTTGATCGTCGTGGGCTTGCCGTACACGCCGAAGCTCGCCGGGAACGGCGGCTTGAAGCGCGGCTGGCCCTTCTTGCCTTCGAGCGACTCGAGCAGCGCGGTTTCCTCGCCGCAGATGTACGCGCCATAGCCATGGTGAGCGTGCAGCTGGAACGAGAAGTCCGTGCCGAGAATGTTGTCGCCGAGATAGCCCGCCTGGCGCGCTTCTTCCAGCGCAGCCTCGAAGCGGCGATACACCTCGAAAATCTCGCCGTGGATGTAGTTGTAGCCCACGGTGATGCCCATCGCGTACGCGCCGATGGCCATGCCTTCGATCACGCTATGCGGATTCCAGCGCAGGATGTCGCGGTCCTTGAACGTGCCCGGCTCGCCCTCGTCCGAATTGCAGACGAGATACTTCTGCCCCGGGAACTGGCGCGGCATGAAGCTCCACTTCAGGCCGGTCGGGAAGCCCGCGCCGCCGCGGCCGCGCAGACCGCTCGCCTTCACGTCGGCGATCACCTGCTCGGGCGGAATCTTTTCTTCGAGAATACGGCGCAGCTGCTTGTAGCCGCCGCGCGCGACGTAGTCTTCGAGATGCCAGTTCTCGCCGTTGAGGCCCGCGAGAATCAGCGGTTTGATGTGACGGTCGTGCAACGAAGTCATTTCGAAAGCTCCTCGAGCAGCTGGTCGATCTTCGCGCGGCTCATGAAGCTGCACATGCGGTGATTGTTCACGAGCATCACCGGTGCATCGCCGCAGGCGCCCATGCACTCACCTTCTTTCAAGGTGAACTTGCCGTCGGGCGTGGTTTCGCCGAAGTCGATACCGAGCTTCTGCTTCAGGTATTCGGCGGCGCTTTCCGAGCCGCCTTCCGGGCCGAGCTGGCACGGCAGATTCGTACAGAGCGTGATCTTGTGCTTGCCGACCGGCCTCGTCTCGAACATCGTGTAGAACGTGGCAACTTCCTGGACCGCGACAGGCGGCATGCCGATGTACTCGGCCACGAACTGCATGATTTCGGGGGACAGCCAGCCATGCTCTTCTTGAGCCACGGCCAAAGCCGCCATCACGGCGGACTGTCGCTGATCGGCGGGGTACTTCGTCAACGCGCGATCGATTTCTTTCAGGCCTTCAGCTGAGATCATTTTCAGACACGACTCTTTCAATTCCTACCGTTTCAATTCCCGCCACACAAACACCCGCCGCGCGTTAGCCAACCTGCTCGCTGCGACGGACGTGGCGTTCCCGGTATTTCGCAGTACGCCCTTCTTCACCGGGCGCACTGGCAGTTTGCTGCTTAGCGATCAATCTCACCGAACACGATGTCCTGCGTGCCGATGATCGTGACCGCGTCGGCGATCATGTGGCCGCGCGCCATTTCATCGAGCGCGGACAGGTGGGCATAACCCGGCGCACGGATCTTCAGACGATAAGGCTTGTTCGCGCCATCCGACACCAGGTAGATGCCGAATTCACCCTTCGGATGTTCGACGGCAGCGTACGCCTCGCCTTCGGGCACGTGGAAGCCTTCCGTGAAGAGCTTGAAGTGGTGAATCAGCTCTTCCATGTTCGACTTCATGTTCACGCGCGAGGGCGGCGCAACCTTGTGATTGTCGATCATCACGGGGCCGGGATTCTTGCGCAGCCACTCAATGCACTGTTTCGCAATGCGTGTGGACTGACGCATTTCTTCGACGCGCACGAGATAGCGGTCGTAGCAGTCGCCGTTCACGCCCACCGGAATGTCGAAGTCCATCTGGTCGTAGACTTCATACGGT
This sequence comes from Paraburkholderia sp. J7, assembly GCF_905220155.1. Taxonomy (NCBI): domain Bacteria; kingdom Pseudomonadati; phylum Pseudomonadota; class Betaproteobacteria; order Burkholderiales; family Burkholderiaceae; genus Paraburkholderia; species Paraburkholderia sp. J7. The sequence goes on from NZ_CAJMYZ010000023.1 coordinate 32,514, forward strand.
TGCTTCTTGCGCAGATCCCACTCGATGCCCGAACCGCGCAGCATCGCGCCCGTGAGACCCAGCTGCATGGCGCGCTCGGGGCTCACCACGCCAATGCCGACCAGACGCTGCTTCCAGATACGGTTGTCGGTGAGGAGCGTTTCGTACTCGTCGACGCAACCCGGGAAGCGCGTGAAGAAGTCGTCGATGAAGTCCAGCACGGAGCCCTGGCGCGCCTCGTTCATGCGGGCGAGCGCCTTCTCGTTGTGGATCTTCGACGCCTTGTATTGCGGCATCGCGTCCGGCAGATCGCGATACACGCCGCCCGGACGATAGTAAGCCGCGTGCATGCGCGCGCCCGAGACCGCCTCGTAGACGTCCATCAGGTCTTCGCGCTCGCGGAACGCGTAGAGGAACACCGCCATCGCGCCGACGTCGAGTGCATGCGAACCGATCCACATGAGGTGATTCAGCACGCGCGTGACTTCGTCGAACAGCACGCGGATGTACTTCGCGCGGATCGGCACTTCAATGCCGAGCAGCTTTTCGATGGCAAGCACATAGCCGTGCTCGTTGACCATCATCGACACGTAGTCGAGACGGTCCATGTACGGCACCGACTGGATGAACGTCTTGCTTTCGGCGAGCTTTTCCGTCGCGCGATGCAGCAGACCGATGTGCGGATCGGCGCGCTGGATCACTTCGCCGTCGAGCTCGAGCACGAGGCGCAGCACACCGTGCGCTGCCGGGTGCTGCGGGCCGAAGTTGAGCGTGTAGTTCTTGATCTCTGACATGCGACCCTCTTAGTGTTTCTTCAGACCGCCGTAGCGATCTTCGCGGATCACACGCGGCGTGATCTCGCGCGGCTCGATCGTGACGGGCTGGTAGACCACGCGCTTCTGCTCCGGGTCGTAACGCATTTCGACATAGCCCGAAACCGGGAAGTCCTTGCGGAACGGGTGGCCGATGAAACCGTAGTCGGTCAGGATGCGGCGCAGGTCGGGGTGGCCTTCGAAGACGATGCCGAACAGGTCGAACGCCTCGCGCTCGTACCAGTTGGCCGAATTCCAGATCTCGACGAGCGAGGGCACGATAGGCACTTCGTCGTCCGGCGCGAACACGCGCAGACGCACGCGCCAGTTGTTCGCGAGCGAGAGCAGATGCGACACCGCGGCAAAGCGCGGGCCTTCCCATGCGCCGTCACCGAAGGTCTGATAGTCGACGCCGCACAGGTCGATCAATTGCTCGAAGCGCAGCGAGGGATTGTCGCGCAGCTCCTTGGCCACCGCGAGGGAATCGCCCGCCTTGACGACCAGCGTCAGTTCGCCGAGCGCCTCGGTGAGGCTGACGATGCGCGCGCCAAGGGCCGCTTCGAGGTTCGCTTTCAGGGTCTCGAGTTTGCTTGCCATATTGTGGGGAGGCACGCGGCCTTTATTGACGGGCGATGGTGCTGGTGCGGCGAATCTTCGCCTGCAACTGGATCACCCCGTAGACCAGGGCTTCCGCTGTCGGCGGGCATCCCGGCACATAGACGTCGACCGGCACGATGCGATCACAGCCGCGCACGACCGAATACGAATAGTGGTAGTAGCCGCCGCCGTTGGCGCACGACCCCATCGAAATGACCCAGCGCGGCTCGGCCATCTGGTCGTAGACCTTGCGCAGCGCGGGCGCCATCTTGTTGCACAGCGTGCCGGCGACGATCATGACGTCCGACTGACGCGGGCTCGGACGGAACACCACGCCGAAACGGTCAAGGTCATAACGGGCCGCGCCCGCGTGCATCATCTCAACCGCGCAACACGCCAGACCGAACGTCATCGGCCACAGCGAGCCGGTGCGCGTCCAGTTGATCAGCTTGTCAGCCGTGGTGGTGACAAACCCTTCCTTCAAGACCCCTTCGATACTCATGTGCTTTCCACTCCAGACGGACAGCCCACAGTTTCCCCGCAGTGCCGCCCATACAATCCGGCGATTAACCCATTATTCCCAGTCGAGACCGCCCTTCTTCCAGATGTAGGCAAAGCCCAGCAGGAATTCGAGCAGAAACAGCATCATCGACAGAAAGCCCGGCCAGCCGATATCGCGCAGGGCCACACCCCACGGAAACAGAAACGCGGTTTCGAGGTCGAAGATGATGAAAAGAATGGCGACCAGGTAGTAGCGTACGTCGAACTTCATTCGGGCGTCTTCGAAGGCTTCGAAGCCGCACTCGTACGGCGAATTTTTTTCGCTGTCTGGCCGGTTGGGACCGAGGACCTTGCCGATCGTCACTAGCGCTACGCCCAGACCAAGACCTACGAGGAGGAACAGAAGGACGGGGAAATAGGCAGCGAGGTTCAAGGCTATCCTCTATATCGGTTGGTTCTGAGGTTCCGCTGGAACTTGCATCGCTCCGCGGGAATCACTTCACGTACTTCGCGCTGCGAACAGAAAACGAACACGACGTAAGAAGCAAAAATGCCAGCCGAAGCTGAAGCAAGCGGCTGGCATTTTTTAGATAACATTGGTGCCGACGGCGAGACTCGAACTCGCACAGCTTTCGCCACTACCCCCTCAAGATAGCGTGTCTACCAATTTCACCACGTCGGCACTGCATGCAATCCGGGACAACAATTATTGCAACCCGCGAATCGCTTCAAGACTTAGATTCTAACTTGTTTCCGTTCGTTGTTCAACGCACAAAACAAGTTTTTCAAATTTATTTCGGAACGTCGTTACCCGGTTGCGAGGCTGCAGCAGCCGGCGAAGCCGCCGCCGCGGCGGTTGCGCCAGGAGCCGATGCAACCGGCGCCGAAGCTGCCGGCGCCGAGGCCGAATTCACCTGCGCCGGGGCTGGAACCGAAGCGCCAAGCACGCCCGCCGAAGGCTTCGCATGATACGACCCCAGGTAAGTTAACGCAAGGGTCGATACGAAAAACACCGTTGCGAGAACTGCAGTTGTACGCGAAAGGAAGTTCGCGGAACCGCTCGCGCCGAACAGGCTGCCCGACGCGCCGCTGCCAAAAGCGGCGCCCATGTCCGCGCCTTTGCCGTGCTGCAGCAAGACGAGGCCGATCACCCCGAGCGCCGACAGAAGCTGGACGACGATAATCAACGTTTTCAAATACAGCATCACACTCACCTGAGTCCTGGTTGAACGCCCGCCCCTCCCGGAGCAAACGCATTAGCAGCCCGCACGACGCGTTTTATTTCGAATGCTTCGTGCGCAAGCCTTTAGCTCGCGACGCTGGCGCCCGCCGTAGCGGCCGCGCAGATCGCAAGGAAATCACCCGCTTTGAGCGACGCACCGCCGATCAGGCCACCGTCGATGTCGGCCTGACGGAAGAGCTCCGCCGCATTTTCCGGCTTCACGCTGCCGCCGTAGAGCAGCTGCACGTCCGCCACTTGCGCGCCCTTGGCGGCGAGGCGCGCGCGCAGGAACGCATGCACCTGCTGGGCCTGCTCCGAGCTTGCGCTCTTGCCCGTGCCGATCGCCCAGACCGGCTCGTAAGCGACGACGATACGCGCCGCTTCTTCAACCGACAGCACGGCCAGCACTGCATCGATCTGCGCGCCGACCACTCGCTCGGTTGCACCCGATTCGCGTTGTTCGAGCGTCTCGCCCACGCAGACGATAGGCGTGAGACCCGACGCCAACGCGCGCTGCGTCTTCACGGCGACGAGTTCGGAGCTTTCGCCGTGATAAGCGCGACGTTCCGAGTGACCAACGATCGCAAAAGCCGATTCGAAGTCGGCGATCATGCCTGCCGCGACCTCGCCCGTATAGGCACCCTGCTCGTGCGCCGAAACGTCCTGCGCACCCCACTGAACCCGGCTGCCGCCGAGCAGCGCCTGCGCCTGCGCGAGATACGGAAACGGCACACACACACCGACATGCACGTCCGGGGCCAGCGCCTGCGCACCGCGCGCAACGCCTTCCAGCAGTGCCGCATTGGCCGCGAGGCGGCCATGCATCTTCCAGTTACCGACTACGAGCTTCGATCGTTGTTTCGTCATTGTTCCGGTTGCTGTTAAAAGCGGACGCAAAACACATAATTTTACTGCGTGAAATCCAGGCGGGTCAAACCGCCCTGCCTGCGAGACACAAAAAATACGCGAAAAAAATCCCGAAAAATCAAGCGCGAGCGATTCGCCCGCGCCGATATGCCGTCAGGCCGCGCTGCTCCAGTCGAGCATGATCTTGCCGATATGCTCGCTGCTTTCCATCAACGCATGGGCTTCGGCGGCCTGCGCGGCCGGAAATACGCGGAACACGACGGGTTTGATACGACCCTCTTCGATGAGGGGCCAGACCTTCGCCTTGAGTTCCTGAGCAATCTGCGCCTTGAATTCCACCGAGCGTGCGCGCAGCGTCGAACCGGTCACCGTGAGCCGGCGGCGCAGGATCTCGCCCATGTTGAGTTCTGCCTTGGAGCCGCCGAGCGTCGCGATCAGCACGATGCGGCCACCGGTCGCGAGCGCGGAAAGCTCGCGCGCCACATAGCCGCCGGCGACCATGTCGAGAATCACATCCACGCCGCGGTCGTTCGTGAGCGCCTTCACGACCTCGACGAAATCGCTGGTGCGGTAGTTGATGGCGCGGTCGGCGCCAAGCGCCTCACAGGCGCGACACTTGTCGTCGGAACCTGCGGTGGCGAACACGCGAAAGCCAAGGGCATGCGCGATCTGGATCGCCGTCACGCCGATGCCGCTCGAGCCGCCCTGCACGAGCAGCGTCTCGTTTTCGCCGCCCTCGCCCTGGCCGAGGTAGGCGCGCTGGAATACGTTGCTCCAGACCGTGAAGAAGGTTTCGGGCAGCGAGGCCGCCTCGACATCCGTGAGCCCCTTCGGCACCGGCAGGCACTGCCCGAGCGGCGCAACCGCGTATTCGGCGTAACCGCCACCCGCGATCAGCGCGCACACCCGGTCGCCAATCTTCAACCCGAACGGATTGTTCTTCTCATCGATCGAGCCGCCAACGATCTCGCCCGCGACCTCGAGCCCCGGCAGGTCGGAAATGCCCGGCGGAGGCGCATACGAGCCCTTGCGCTGGAACACGTCCGGACGATTGACGCCCGAGGCGCTCACCTTGATCAGCACTTCGCCGGCCTTCGGCTCAGGGGTTGGCCGTTCGGCCAGCTTGAGCACGTCCGGCGCACCGAATTCCGTAATCTCGACAGCCTTCATCTCGCGTCTCCTCAGCGCCTCGCGCCCCAATCTGGGCGCCTCCATCTGAATGGCAGTACGCACGCGGCACGATTAACGCGTGCGCACTGCCATTCACCCTCATTGTCATGAAAAACGGCCGGCGCGTTTTGCACGCTGCCGGCCGTTGGAGCTTACTGCCTTACTGCTGCGGCTCGCCCTGCGGTGCGCCATTCGCCTGCTCGTTGAGCAGCGCCTTGGCGGACAGGCGCACGCGGCCCTTCTCGTCCGTCTGGATGACCTTGACCTTCACGACCTGGCCTTCCTTCAGATAGTCGTTGATGTCCTTGATACGCTCGTTGGCGATCTCGGAGATGTGCAGCAGACCATCCTTGCCCGGCAGCAGGTTCACGATCGCGCCGAAGTCCAGCAGCTTGAGGACTGCGCCTTCGTACACCTGGCCCACTTCGATTTCGGCCGTGATGTTCTCGATGCGCTTCTTCGCTTCGGCCATGCCTTCGCTCGACGTCGAAGCGATGGTCACGACGCCGTCGTCCGAAATGTCGATGGTCGTGCCGGTTTCTTCCGTCAGCGCACGGATCACCGAACCGCCCTTGCCGATCACGTCGCGGATCTTTTCCGGGTTGATCTTGATGGTGATCATGCGCGGAGCGTACGCCGACAGCTCCGTGTTCACGCCCGACACCGCCGAGGTCATCTTGCCGAGGATGTGCATACGGCCTTCCTTCGCTTGCGCGAGAGCGACCTGCATGATTTCCTTCGTGATGCCCTGGATCTTGATGTCCATCTGCAGCGCGGTCACGCCAGCTTCCGTACCCGCCACCTTGAAGTCCATGTCGCCGAGGTGATCTTCGTCGCCGAGGATGTCGGTCAGCACGGCGAACTTGTTGCCTTCGAGGATCAGGCCCATCGCGATACCCGCGACGTGTGCCTTCATCGGCACGCCGGCGTCCATCAGCGCGAGGCAGCCGCCGCACACCGAAGCCATCGACGACGAACCGTTCGACTCGGTGATTTCCGAGACCACGCGGATCGAGTAGCCGAACTCTTCGGCGCTCGGCAGGCACGCGACGAGCGCGCGCTTTGCCAGACGGCCGTGGCCGATTTCACGGCGCTTGGGCGAACCCACGCGGCCCGTTTCGCCGGTCGCGAACGGAGGCATGTTGTAGTGGAGCATGAAGCGGTCGCGGTACTCGCCTTCGAGCGCGTCGATGATCTGCTCGTCGCCCTTCGTGCCGAGCGTCGCCACGACCAGCGCCTGCGTTTCGCCACGCGTGAACAGCGCCGAACCGTGGGTACGCGGCAGGACGCCCGTGCGGATCTCGATCGGACGCACGGTGCGCGTGTCGCGGCCGTCGATACGCGGCTCGCCGTTCAGGATCTGCGAACGGACGATCTTCGCTTCGAGGTCGAACACGATGTTGCCGACCGTGGCCTTGTCGGCCGCGGTCGTGCCGGCCGCAGCCGCTTCTTCTTCGAGCTTGGCCGACGTGGCTGCGTAGACTTCCTTCAGCTTGGTCGAACGCTGTTGCTTGTCGCGCAGCTGGTAAGCGGCGAGCAGGTTGTCGTTGGCGATCGCCGTGACGCGCGCGATGAGCGCTTCGTCCTTCGGCGCCGGCGTCCAGTCCCACTCGGGCTTGCCGCCGTCACGCACCAGTTCGTGGATCGCGTCGATGGCGGTTTGCATTTGCTCGTGGCCGAACACGACCGCGCCGAGCATCACGTCTTCCGGCAGCTGGTCGGCTTCCGATTCCACCATCAGCACGGCACGCTCGGTACCGGCCACGACGAGGTCGAGGCGCGAGTCCTTGATCTGCGCGCGCGTCGGGTTCAGCACGTACTCGTTGTTGATGTAGGCCACGCGTGCGGCGCCCACCGGGCCGTTGAACGGCAGACCCGAAATGGCCAGCGCAGCCGACGCGCCGATCAGCGCGGGGATGTCAGCCGGGATTTCCGGGTTGATCGACAGGACGTGGATCACGACCTGGACTTCGTTGTAATAGCCTTCCGGGAAGAGCGGGCGCAGCGGGCGGTCGATCAGGCGCGAGATCAGCGTTTCGCCTTCCGACGGACGGCCTTCGCGGCGGAAGAAGCCACCCGGGATCTTGCCGGCCGAATAGGTCTTCTCGATGTAGTCGACGGTGAGCGGGAAGAAGTCCTGACCCGGCTTGGCGGTCTTCGCGCCGACAACGGTCGCGAGCACGACGGTGTCTTCGACGTCGACGATGACAGCACCGCTGGCCTGACGGGCGATTTCACCCGTTTCGAGGCGCACATTGTGCTGGCCCCATTTGAATTCCTTCACGACTTTATTGAACATGGTCATGGTCACTCACTCCTTACTCATTTGTTATGCGCCGCCCGCACACACGGACGACGCGGCAAGACAGGCTCCGGCACCGCGCAGGAAGAGGAGTGTTATGCCATTCCAGCGAAGCGCGAGGTTGCGGCGCATCGCCGCTCACGATCTGCTGGAATGACACAAAGCTCTGCCCCGTGGCCCGGCCCTGCTGCTTGTACTGCTGGTGCTACGTGGTGTTGCCTGATGTTTTCGAACCGGCGTTTATCGCATCAAGACGACTTGAAAAGCAGCATGAAGCGCACCGTTCAAAAACAAAATGCCTGCATCAGCGGAACTGACACAGGCATCTTTGCGGAAGACCTTCCGATTACTTACGCAGACCCAGCTTTTCGATGAGCGCGCGGTAACGGTCGGCGTCCTTGCCCTTCAGGTAGTCGAGCAGCTTACGGCGGCGGCTCACCATGCGCAGCAGACCACGGCGGCTGTGGTGATCCTTCGCGTGCGACTTGAAGTGCGAGGTCAGTTCGTTGATACGCGACGTCAGGAGTGCAACCTGAACTTCGGGCGAACCCGTGTCGTTGGTGCCGCGCGCGAATTGCGCGACGACGTCGGACTTCTTGATATCTGCTACGGACATTTTGCTTTTCCTTTAAAACAAACGAGCGGTCACGGAAGAAAGGCCGTGCCGTGGCTTGGTTCTCACTACGATTGCTTGCCGCAGGTTCGCAGCAAGGGGCGTATTGTAGCACAGCCCCGATTTGCCGCGAAACCGCTTGTAAGGCGTGCCGTCAAGGCCGCTTCATCTGGCAGACCGTGGCGGGCACAGTGCGCTCCGCGGGCAGCGCCAGCACCGTGCGAAAGCCGTAGCCTGCGCCTTCGTTGTCAAAACGCACGCCGGGCGTGCCCTGCTTGTCCATTTCCATGACATAAAGGGGCTGGATCGTCTGGTGATCGTCGGCGCGCATCCACATGGGGTGAAAGCCGGCCTCCTCGCCTTTGAAGCGCATGCCTTCCAGCGCTTTCGCGACCGCCTCAGGGTCGGCCGTGCCGGCCTTCGTCATGGCCTGCGCAAGCATCTCCACCATCATCGACATGCGCAGCACCGGGTAGTCGTCCCTGGCCGCCGGGTAGCGCGCGCGGAACGCCTTGTACCACGCGTCGGAGGCCGCGCCGCCCACGTTCGGATGCCAGTCGGCCACTGCGATCACGCGCTTCACGCCCGCATCGCCCAGTGCCGCCGGCGCGCCGAGGCTGTTGCCGTAGAACGTGTAGAACTTCGCGTCGAGCCCTTGCTCGCGCGCGGCCTTCACGAGCAGCGTGAGGTCGTTGCCCCAGTTTCCGGTGATGACAGCATCGGCGCCCGCGGCGCGAATCTTCGCGATGTACGGCGCGAAGTCCTTCACGCGGCCGATGGGATGAAACTCGTCGCCGACGATGGCGATGTCCGGGCGGTCCTTCGCGAGCGTGGCGCGAGCAAGCGTGCTCACGTCGTGGCCGAAGCTGTAGTCCTGGTTGAGCAGATACACCTTCTTCACCGACTTGTCCGCGGTGATGACGTCTGCCAGCGCGTCCATGCGCATGCCCGCGTGCGCGTCGAAGCGGAAATGCCAGAAGCTGCAATTCGCGTTCGTGAGCGCGGGATCGTCGGCGGAATAGTTCAGGAAGATTTGACGGTTCTGCGGATCGCGCTCGTTTTGGCGATCGATCGCCGTCACGAGCGCCGCCGCCACCGCCGAGCTGTTGCCCTGCATGACAAAGCCGATGTGGCGGTCCTGCGCCATGCGCAGTTGCACGAGCGCCGCCTCGGGGCTGCCCTTGCTGTCGAGCGTGACCAGTTCGAGCGGATGCCGCCCGTCACGCAGCAAGACGCCGCCACTCGCGTTGACGCGCTCCACGCCGAAGCGCAGGTTGCGCTCCACGGCCGCGCCCGCATCCGCGAACGGGCCCGACATACCTTCGATGAGCGCGAGCTGGATTGGCTTGCCGGTCGGCGTCTCGTCCGCCTGTGCGCCGGTTGCGCTCGCGAGGCCTGCCGCCATCGCCGCCAAGGCGAACATGGCTGCTGCCGTACGCGCCATGCGTGCCGTGATGCGCTTTTCTCTCATTTTTTGATGCCAGCCCGATTGTCATTCGAAGCGCGGATCATAGGCTGCGAGGCGGTGCGACGGCAAGGCCGCGATCCACCGCCTGCCCGGACAGGCCCGGCCCGCGAGCGCGTCGCGCCGTGTCAAAATAACGGTTCCACATACACCGCGGTCATTAGAACCTTGCCATCGGGGGACATCATGTTCACGCGCCTATCCACCTCGCTCGCCACGCCCGTGCGCCTCGCCTCGCGCCGCATGCGTCTCGCCCTCCTCGCGGGCGTGGGCGCACTTGCGCTCGCCGGCTGCGCGCAGCCGTGGCAGCAATTCCATGCGGGCGACGACGCACAATCCGTAATCGCCCGCTTCGGCCCGCCGGCTGAAACCTACGACCTGCCCGACGGCGGCAAGCGCCTCATGTGGCCGACCCAGCCGATGGGCGAAACCACCACGGCCGCCGACATCGACGCCAGCGGCCGCGTCGTGAACGTGCGCCAGGTGCTGCAGCCTAACGAGTTCTACCGCGCGGAAATCGGCAAATGGACGCGCTCCGATGTGCTGGTGAACTTCGGCCGTCCGGTCGAGACCTCCTACTTCCCGTTGATGAAGAAGGAAGCGTGGACCTACCGCTACCTCGAAGACAACGTCTGGTACATGCTCTATAGCTTCTACTTCGACGACCAGGGCATTCTGAGGCTCACGCAGAAGACGCCCGATCCGCTGCACGACCCGGATCGACGCAGCATGTTCTGAACGCGCTGGTCCCGCCGCAGCAAAACAAAACCCCCGCGCTCTTGCGAGCCCGGGGGTTTTTCATTGCCTCGTTGGCGTAACGACGTAAAGACGTAAAGCGAGGCTAATTGCCCCGCCCGCGCTTACACCGCTTCCGAGCGCTGCGGATTGACCTTGTCGCCCGAGTAAAGCTTGTTGAGCGCCGAGATATACGCCTTCGCCGAAGCAGCAACGATATCCGGATCGGTGCCCACGCCGTTGACGATGCGGCCGGCCTTCGAGAGGCGCACCGTCACTTCGCCCTGCGCCTGGGTGCCCGTCGTGATCGCGTTCACCGAGTACAGCAGAAGCTCCGAGCCGCTGCCCACTTCGGTTTCGATGGCGTTGAGCGTGGCGTCCACCGGGCCGTTACCCGCGGCTTCGCCGGTCACTTCCTTGCCGTCGGCCGAGAACACCACGCGTGCGTGCGGACGCTCACCCGTTTCCGAGTGCTGCGCGAGCGAGATGAACTTGAAGTGCTCCTGATCCTGCGCCTGCGCCGACTCTTCCGTGACGATCGCGATGATGTCTTCGTCGAAGATTTCGGCCTTGCGGTCGGCCAGTTCCTTGAAGCGCGCGAACGCGTTGTTCAACTCGGCTTCGCTGTCGAGCGCGATGCCCAGTTCCTGCAAACGCTGCTTGAACGCGTTGCGGCCCGAGAGCTTGCCGAGCACGATCTTGTTCGCGCTCCAGCCCACGTCTTCGGCGCGCATGATTTCGTAGGTGTCGCGCGCCTTGAGCACGCCGTCCTGGTGAATGCCCGAGGCGTGCGCAAACGCGTTTGCGCCGACCACGGCCTTGTTCGGCTGCACGACGAAACCGGTGATTTGCGAAACAAGCTTCGAAGCCGGCACGATCTGCGTGGTGTCGATGCCGAGATCGAGGCCGAAGTAGTCCTTGCGGGTCTTCACGGCCATCACGATTTCTTCGAGCGACGTGTTGCCCGCGCGCTCGCCGAGACCGTTGATCGTGCACTCCACCTGGCGCGCGCCGCCGATCTGCACGCCGGCCAGCGAGTTCGCCACGGCCATGCCGAGGTCGTTGTGGCAGTGCACCGAGAACACCGCCTTGTCCGAGTTCGGAATGCGCTCGCGCAGCGTCTTCACGAGGTTGCCGTACAGCTCGGGAATGCCGTAGCCGACCGTATCGGCAATGTTGATCGTCGTCGCGCCTTCGTTGATCACGGCTTCGAGCACGCGGCACAGGAAATCCATGTCCGAGCGGCTGCCGTCTTCGGGCGAGAACTCCACGTCGTTCGTGAACTTGCGTGCGAAGCGCACCGCCAGCTTCGCCTGCTCGAGCACCTGCTCGGGCGACATGCGCAGCTTCTTCTCCATGTGCAGCGCCGAGGTGGCGATGAACGTGTGGATGCGGAAGTGGTCGGCGGGCTTGAGCGCGTCGGCGGCGCGCTGGATGTCCTTGTCGTTCGCGCGGGCGAGCGAGCAGATCGTGCTGTCCTTGATCATGCCAGCGATCGTGTGGATCGCGTCAAAGTCGCCGTTCGAGCTGGCCGCGAAGCCGGCTTCGATGATGTCGACCTTCATGCGCTCGAGCTGCTTCGCGATGCGGATTTTCTCTTCCTTCGTCATCGACGCACCGGGCGACTGCTCGCCGTCACGCAACGTCGTATCGAAGATGATGAGCTTGTCTGCTGCCATTTCGGGTCTCCAGGGGGACTTGTTCAGTGTCTAAAACGGATTTTGGGTGTTCGCGCCACCGATGGCGACGCTGACAATGAACGAGGCTTACGGAGGGCGAGCGAGATCAGCGCGGCAGGCGCGCTAGCGCTAGCGTGCTTAGTCGCGCGCCGGCTTGAAGAGAAAAGAGGGGGAACTGGATGGTGTCCATGCCGCCGACTATAGCCGGAATCCGCCGATAGCGCAATTGGAGAGGGCCGCTATAGGCAGACCAGCGCGGGCGAGTGCAAAAAGAAAAAGGGCCGCGCTCGCGCGCAGCCCTCTTTATGGCATTCCCGCCCCCGCGCCCTACCGCTCGCGCGGTGACGAACGCGCCGGATTCGAGCGTCCGCGCACGGCCTGCCAGGCCCAGAACACATAGCCCGAGAGGCCGTAGAGCACGAAGAGGCCGAACAGCATCAATGGCGGATCGGACGACACCAGCACGAATGCCACCACCACGAGCAGCGTGGCCGCAAACGGCACGCGATGGCGCACATCCAGCGCCTTGCCGCTGTAGAACGGCGCGTTCGACACCATCGTCACACCCGCGTAGATCGTCAGCACGAAGGCCACCCAGGGCAGCCACGAAAGCTTCACGGGCACGCGGTTGTCAGTGGCGAGCCACACGAAGCCAGCGATCAGCGCCGCCGCCGCCGGGCTCGGCATGCCCTGGAAGAAGCGCTTGTCCACCACGCCGATATTCGTGTTGAAGCGCGCAAGGCGCAGCGCCGCCCCCGAACAGTAGATGAAAGCCGCGAGCCAGCCCCAGCGCCCGAGATCCTTGAGCACCCACTCGTACATCACGAGCGCCGGCGCGACGCCGAACGACACCATGTCCGAGAGGCTGTCGAACTGCTCGCCGAACGCGCTCTGCGAGTGCGTCATGCGCGCGACGCGCCCGTCCATGCCGTCGAGCACCATTGCCACGAAAATGGCGATGGCCGCCACCTCGAAGCGCACGTTCATGGCCTGCACGACCGCGAAAAAGCCGCAGAAGAGCGCCGCCGTGGTGAACGCGTTGGGCAGCAGGTAGATGCCGCGCTTCTTCAGGAACTCCTGGCGCGCCGCGCGCCGGTTCGCGGCGACGCCCATGGGCTCCTGCACGGCCTTGTTGCGCCGGAACGGCCGCGGCAGCGGCGCGCCGGCGGGGTTACGGGGTCGACGCTGTTTGAATCCGGCCATCGCAGCCCTCCTTTATGCCGATTGGGTCGGCAGTTCGGCGAGGATCGTCGACGAGGCGGACACCTTCTCGCCGATCGACACACGCGGGCGGCTGCCCACGGGCAGGTAGACGTCGACGCGCGAGCCGAAGCGGATGAAGCCATAACGCTGGCCGCGCGAAAGCGGCTCGCCGGCGCGCACGTAGCAGAGAATGCGGCGCGCGATGAGGCCCGCGATCTGCACCGAGGTGACGGTCGTGCCGTCAGCCATCGTCAGGACCACGGCGTTGCGCTCGTTCTCGGTCGAAGCCTTGTCGATGGCGGCGTTCAGGTACGCGCCCGGGAAGTACTCGACCTTGGCGACGGCGCCATCTACGGGCGAACGCTGCGAGTGCACATTGAAGACGTTCATGAACACGCTGATCTTGAGCGCTTCACGGTTTGCATACGGGTCGTGCGCGGTTTCCACGGCTACGATGCGGCCGTCGGCCGGGCACAGCACGGCATTGGCCTGGCTCGGGATCGGGCGCGGCGGATCGCGGAAGAACTGAACGACGAAGATCAGGATCAGCCAGAAAGGCCATGCGAGTCCGAAGCCTGCGACCGCATGGATCAAGAGCGCCACGACGGCCGCAATGGCGATGAACGGCCAGCCTTCGCGCGCGATGATCGGATGGGGGTAATTCATGGTGGCTTCGCTGTTATTTTAAAAACCGTAGGATAGCAAAAGCCGCCCAGGGTTCATCCCACCTGGGCGGCTTTTTCGGGTCCGATTCGGATCAATCTGTTCTGCGACGGTACAAAACCGCACGCGCAATCAGATTCGAACCGTCAGATTAGTTCTTCGACTGGTCGACGAGCTTGTTCGCGGCGATCCACGGCATCATCGCGCGCAGCTTCGCACCGACCACTTCGATCTGGTGCTCGGCGCCAAGACGGCGACGCGATTGCAGCGTCGGTGCGCCGGCCTTGTTTTCGAGGATGAAGCTCTTTGCGTATTCGCCGGTCTGGATGTCCTTCAGGACTTCCTTCATGACCTTCTTCGTCTCGGCCGTGATGACGCGCGGGCCCGTCACGTACTCGCCGTACTCGGCGTTGTTCGAGATCGAGTAGTTCATGTTGGCGATGCCGCCTTCATAGATCAGGTCGACGATCAGCTTCAGTTCGTGCAGGCACTCGAAGTACGCCATTTCCGGCGCGTAGCCGGCTTCCACCAGCGTTTCGAAGCCAGCCTTGATCAGGTCGACCGTACCGCCGCACAGCACGGCTTGTTCGCCGAACAGGTCGGTTTCGGTTTCTTCGCGGAAGTTCGTTTCGATGATGCCGGCACGGCCGCCGCCGTTCGCCGCTGCGTACGACAGCGCGATGTCACGTGCTGCGCCCGACTTGTCCTGGTGGACAGCGATCAGGTGGGGCACGCCGCCGCCTTGCGAGTACGTGCCGCGAACGGTGTGGCCCGGCGCCTTCGGGGCGATCATGATGACGTCGAGGTCGGCGCGCGGGATCACCTGGCCGTAGTGCACGTTGAAGCCGTGCGCGAATGCGAGCGCTGCGCCGTTCTTGATGTTCGCGTGGACTTCCTTCGCGTAGACATCGGCGATCTGCTCGTCGGGCAGGAGCATCATGACGACGTCGGCGTTCTTCACCGCTTCGGCCACTTCCTTGACCTGCAGGCCGGCATTCTCAGCCTTGCTCCACGATGCGCCGTTCTTGCGCAGACCGACCGTGACGTTCACGCCGCTGTCCTTCAGGTTCAGCGCGTGTGCGTGGCCTTGCGAGCCGTAACCGATGATCGTGACCTGCTTGCCCTTGATGAGGGAGAGATCGGCGTCCTTGTCGTAGAAAACTTTCATGTTGGTTCCTTGGCGAGAGTCTGGTGAATTTCGGTACTGCTGTTAGCTTTTGCTGCACCGGATGCGATTGAAAACGCATCCGGTCAAGTTCCGGTGCAAGATCGACTGTGGTCGGGTCACACCTTCAGAATGCGCTCTCCGCGCCCAATGCCCGAGCCGCCCGTTCGAACGGTTTCGAGAATCGCGGTCGCATCGATCGCTTCGATGAACGCGTCGAGCTTGTCGCTCGCGCCCGTCAGTTCGATCGTGTAGGTCTTTTCGGTGACGTCGATGATACGGCCGCGGAAAATGTCCGCCATCCGCTTCATCTCCTCACGTTCCTTGCCGACCGCCCTTACCTTGATCAGCATCAGCTCGCGCTCGATGTGGGCGCCCTCGGTAAGGTCGACCACTTTCACCACCTCGATCAGGCGGTTCAGATGCTTCGTGATCTGTTCGATCACGTCGTCCGAGCCAATGGAAACGATGGTCATGCGCGACAGCGAACGGTCTTCGGTCGGCGCCACCGTCAAGGTTTCAATGTTGTAGCCGCGTGCGGAGAAGAGGCCGACCACGCGCGAGAGCGCGCCCGGCTCGTTTTCCAGCAGAACGGAAATAATGTGTCTCATGATGTGATCCGCGATTTATCCAGTTTGACGAGGCTGCCGCCCTTCCCCGCGAACCCGCGCGCCCGTTGTGTGGACGCGTGCCGCGCGAGGTTGGGACGGCGCCGTGCAAATACCGTTACAGGTCTTCCGAGCCGAGCAGCATCTCAGTGATGCCCTTGCCGGCCTGAACCATCGGCCAGACATTTTCGGAAGGGTCGGTCTGGAAATCGAGGAACACCGTGCGGTCCTTCAAACGCAGCGCTTCCTTGAGCGCCGGCTCGACGTCCGCGGTCTTTTCGATCCGCATGCCGACGTGGCCATACGCTTCGGCGAGCTTCACGAAGTCAGGCAGCGCATCCATATACGAATGCGAATAGCGCTTGCTGTATTCGATCTGCTGCCACTGGCGGACCATGCCGAGGTAGCGGTTGTTCAGCGAAATGATCTTCACGGGCGTGTCGTACTGCTTGCAGGTCGACAGTTCCTGAATGCACATCTGGATCGAGCCTTCGCCCGTGATGCACAGCACGTCGTCGTCCGGGTGCGCCATCTTCACGCCCATCGCCGCCGGCAGGCCGAAGCCCATCGTGCCGAGACCACCGGAGTTGATCCAGCGGCGCGGCTGGTTGAAGCGATAGAACTGCGCGGCCCACATCTGGTGCTGGCCCACGTCCGAGCACACAAACGCGTTGCCGCCCGTGAGTTCCCACGCCTTTTCGACCACGTACTGCGGCTTGATGATCTCCGAGCCGCGGTCGAACTTCAGGCAGTTCTTTTCACGCCAGCCTTCAATGTCCTTCCACCAGTCGGCTAGCGCGGCCGTATCCGGACCGTGTTCGGCGTGCTGAAGCTGCTCGATGAGCTCCTTGAGCACTTCCTTGACGTCGCCGACGATGGGGATATCGACCTTCACGCGCTTCGAGATCGACGACGGGTCGATGTCGATGTGAATGATCTTGCGCGGACGCGAGGCGAAGTGCGCCGGGTCGCCGATCACACGGTCGTCGAAGCGCGCACCGATCGCGATCAGCACGTCGCAGTGCTGCATCGCCATGTTCGCTTCGTAGGTACCATGCATGCCGAGCATGCCGAGGAACTTGCGGTCGCTTGCGCGGTAGCCGCCCAGACCCATCAGCGTGTTCGTGACTGGGTAGCCGAGCAGATCGGCGAACTGGTTCAGTTCGCGCGACGCATCCGCGAGGATGATGCCGCCGCCGGTGTAGATATACGGACGCTTGGCCGAGAGGAGCAGCGAAACCGCCTTGCGGATCTGCCCCGAGTGGCCCTTGGTGACCGGGTTGTAGGAACGCAGCGTGACGTTCTTCACCGGTTCATACGCGCACGGCGTCTTCGACACGTCCTTCGGAATGTCGATCAGCACGGGGCCGGGACGGCCGGTGCGCGCAATGTAGAAAGCTTTCTTGACGGTAGCGGCGAGGTCGCGCACGTCCTTCACGAGGAAGTTGTGCTTCACGCAGGGACGCGTGATGCCGACCGTGTCGCACTCCTGGAAGGCGTCTTGACCAATCGCGGCGGTAGGCACCTGGCCGCTGATGATCACCATCGGGATCGAGTCCATATAGGCCGTCGCGATGCCCGTCACCGCATTGGTGACGCCAGGTCCCGAGGTCACGAGACACACGCCGACGTTGCCGGTCGAACGCGCATAGGCGTCGGCCGCGTGCACAGCTGCCTGTTCGTGGCGCACGAGAACGTGCTGGATCTTGTCCTGCTTGTACAGCTCGTCGTAGATGTAGAGTACCGAGCCGCCGGGGTAGCCCCAGATGAATTCGACCTGCTCGTCGGCGAGCGCCTTCATCAGCACGGTTCCGCCGATGGATTGGGTGTTGCCTTGAGGGTCAGATTCTTGCGAAGGGGGGACCGACGTGGAGAATTCCGCGCTGGGCATATTCATCATTCACCTTTCGAATTTTCGGCAAAAAATTGATCGGGTGCTCTCTGCCGGGCTTGTGGCTCGGGTTCAAGCGGCGCGTCCAGTTGACAGATGAGCTTCTTGGGCCACATCCGAATTGAGACAAGTCACTTATGTTGCGAACCGTCGAAGATAGCGGCTCGATGCCTTTCGGTCAAGCAAATATTGAGAACGCGGGCACGAACGTTGCGACAGCGCGCACGCCTCGCGGCGCCGGCCAGGGGCCGACAGGGGCACCACGAAGGCATGCACCTCTATGATGCGAAGCATTCTCACAGCCTTCCTGCTACCCTGCCGGCGCGAAAATTTGCTAGGATCCGCGAGTTTTACGACTTTTTTCGAACGATTACGCGTACGCTGGCGGCGGCGCCCTGCAACGGATGGCATCAGACAAGGAACTCGCCGACTTTCTGGCGGGCGTCGAAAGACGCGCGTTCAAGCAGACGGTCTACGCCGTAAGGGACGACGACGCCTCGCTCGACATCGTGCAGGACGCGATGATCAAGCTCGCGGAAAAATACGGAGACCGCCCGGCCGCAGAACTCCCCCTGCTCTTTCAGCGTATTTTGCAAAATACGATGCACGACTATTTTCGTCGGCAGAAAGTACGCAATACTTGGGTGAGTCTGTTTTCGTCGCTCGGCAACGCCGATGACGAGGAGTTCGACCCCCTCGAGACCTTCGAGGCCGAGCAGGGCACGGCTGGCGCCGAAAGCAGCGAGCAGCAGATCGAGCGCGCTCAGGTGCTCCAGATGATCGACGACGAGATCCAGAAATTACCGGCACGTCAACGGGAGGCGTTTCTGATGCGTTACTGGGAGGATATGGATGTCGCCGAGACTGCCGCCGCAATGGGCTGCTCCGAAGGCAGCGTGAAAACGCACTGCTCCCGGGCCACCCACACGCTGGCGCAAGCGCTCAAGGCCAAAGGAATCACGCTATGAGCTCCGCCCTCGAAAATAAAGAACTAGAGTTCGTGCGGGAGATGCGTCGTGCGCTCGACGAGAGTGCCGCCAACCTGCCCGCTGCAACCACCGCCCGGCTCGCCGCCGCGCGCAAGACTGCACTCGCCCACAAAAAGGCGGAGGTCGTGCTCGTGCGCGCACCGTCGCTCGCCGCAGCCGGCGTCGGCAGCCTGTCCGGCGCGCCTGCGCACCTGCCCGCGCGCCGCCGTTCTGCGTTCGCGCGCTTCGCGCTCGCCTGGCCGCTCGCGGCGCTCGTGGCGGGCCTCTTTGCCATTGCGTACTTCGAAGATCAGCAACGCACCGCTGAACTCGCCGATATCGACGCGGCCATGCTGAGCGACGACCTGCCGCTCACGGCCTACCTCGATCACGGGTTCAACGCGTATCTGACGCGCGCGCACTAAGGAAAACTGAGCAGGAGACCGACGGGGTGAGTTACAAGCGCGGCCTGGCCGTTGTCATTGGATCTGTGGTCGCGGCAGTCGTGTCGTATGTGGCGACCTACCCGCGCTTTCACCCCGAGCCGACTGGCGAAATCACCGCTGGCGCGGCCGCGCAAGTGAAAGCGCCCTCGGCCGACAATCCGATTGCGACCGCGTTCGCGCCGTCGCCTGGCGGCCAGTCCGACCCGCTCGCGTGGGCGCGCCTCAGCGAAGCGCAGCACGTCGCTCTCGCGCCGTTCGCCGTCGAATGGGACCGCTTCAGCGACGAGCGAAAACGCAAATGGCTGAAGATCGCCTCGCGTTACCCGAAGATGTCGCCCGAAACACAGAAACGCCTGCATGAACGCATGGCGGAATGGGTCGGCATGACGCCGGAGCAACGGCGCGTCGCGCGCGAAAACTACCAGGTGTCCAAGGAATTGCCGGCGCAGGCGCGCCAGCGCGCCTGGAAGGCTTACCAGCAGCTCCCCGAAGAGCAGAAAGAACGCCTTGCCGCGAGCGAGCACAAGCGCCGGCCCACCGTCGTGAGCGCCCCGCCGAGCGGCAACAAGAGCGAGATTCGCGATATCCAGCGCCTCGTCAACGAGCGCGATCATGGCGGTTTGCCGCATGCGCCCGGCGTCACCGGGGCATCGGGCACAGCTGGCGCGAGCAGCACGGGTTCGGGTCTCGCGCCCACGGCGCCTGGCACGCCGAGCGAGCCGCCGGCAGCTTCGTCGTTTGCGTCGGGCATTCCCGCTGCCGGCAGCTTCGTGCCGGCCACGCCGATTCCTGTCTCACCCGCCGAAGCACCCGCGGCGTTCAAGGGCTCCTGAAGCCTCCACCGGCGCTCGCACCCCCTCGTTAACCCCGCCGCAGCGTTCCGACCATTTCGCCGCGCGCGTTTTCGAGGTTATGCTCGGGCGTCCCGTCCCCGAACCGACGCCATCGTGTCCGAAAGCGCCCAAGCCGCCGCCCTGCCGTCCGCCGTCGTCTTCCCCGTTGAACTCGCGCCTGTTTCGATTCGCCGCCGCCTCGCCGCGTTCGTCTACGAGAGCGTGCTGCTTTTCGGTGTCGTCTTTGCCGCCGGACTCGCGTTCAGCCTCGTCATGCAGCAACGCAACGGCTACACGCATCACAACGCGATGGCGGCCTGGATCATCTTCGTGGCCGGCGTGTACTTCGTCGGCTTCTGGCACAAAGGCGGGCAAACACTGCCGATGAAGACCTGGCGCCTGCGTGTGATCGGCCCGGACGGCCAGCCGCCCACGCTCGCGCGAGCAGCGCTGCGCTACCTCGCCGCGTGGCTGTGGTTCCTGCCGCCGCTCGTGCTGCATCCGCTGCTCAGTCTTTCCGTTCCGCACACGCTCGCCCTCGAAGCCGTCTGGTTCGCGATCTGGGCCGCCAGCGCCCGCTTCTCCCACGACCGGCAGTTCCTTCACGACCGCATTGCGGGCACGCGCATTGTCGCAATTGCGCGACAGCGCACGTCGGCGTAGCAGCCACATCGCATTCTCCCTCGCGCCGGAAAAGCGTGGGCATGGCACCACCTGGGACTGCGTAACGAGACCTTCTCGTGACTGTCATGTTGCCGTCACGGCGGCATGGCGCAATGCGCGTATTCCAACCTGCCGCGCGCGCCATGGCCCAAAAGACGTCAGCGACCACCCTGTTCCGGCAGACCACCGGACGAGGCACCGATTCCGCCACGTTCCACCCGTCCCCCGGCGGAGCCACCTTTCCCGCCCCGCCCCTGCCGCCCGCTTCGTTCGACGACGCCTCAAGCAGCGGCTCCCACGACGACGATCACCCCGACCCCACGCGCTACCGCACGATCTGGCTGTCCGATATCCATCTCGGCACAGGCGGCTGCCAGGCCTCGTATCTGCTCGACTTTCTGCGCCACAACGAGTCGGAGTATCTGTACCTCGTGGGCGACATCATCGACGGATGGCAGTTGAAGAAGGGCTGGTACTGGCCGCAGGCGCACAACGACGTCGTGCAAAAGGTGCTGCGCAAGGCGCGCAAGGGCACCCAGGTCATCTACATTCCGGGCAACCACGACGAGAGCGCGCGCCAGTTCTGCAATCTCGCGTTCGGTGACATCCACGTGCGCGAGGAAGCCTTTCACACGACGCTTGCCGGCAAACGCTTGTGGGTCGTGCACGGCGACCTGTTCGACGGTGTGATTCAGCACGCCAAGTGGCTCGCCTATCTCGGCGACTCGGCCTATACGCTGATCCTCCTGCTCAACCGCTGGTTCAACCGCGTGCGCGCGAAGCTCGGCTTCCAGTACTGGTCGCTCTCGCAGTACCTCAAGCATCAGGTGAAGAACGCGGTGAACTTCATCTCCTCGTTCGAGCGCGTGATGACCGACGAGGCGCGCCGCCGCGGCTGCGACGGCGTGGTTTGCGGCCACATCCACAAGGCCGAGATCCGCGACATCGACGGCATTCTGTACTGCAACGACGGCGACTGGGTGGAAAGCCTTTCCGCGCTCGTCGAGACGTTCGAGGGCGAGTTGCGCATCGTCTACTGGACCGTGAAGCGCGCACCGGAAGCGCAGGTCTCGACGCGCAAGGCGCGCGTGAGCGCCGTTTGAGAAACGACTACCGCTACGCAACTGCAGCCATAACCGCACTACGTAACGACGAGAGGGCCGACGACCAATGAAAGTAATGATCGTGACCGATGCATGGGAGCCGCAGGTAAATGGCGTGGTTCGAACGCTGAAAAACACGACGCGCGAACTCATCGCGCTCGGACATCAGGTCGAACTGCTCACGCCGCTGGAGTTCCGCACGATACCGTGCCCCACGTACCCGGAAATCAAGCTCTCGCTGTTTCCGAAGCGACATCTGCGGGACCGCATTCGCGCATTCGGCCCCGATGCCATCCACATCGCGACCGAAGGTCCCCTCGGACTCGCCGCGCGCCGCTACGCGATCGATCACGACCTGCCGTTCACGACCGCTTATCACACGCGCTTTCCCGAGTACGTGCAGGCGCGCTTCGGCGTACCGCTGTCCTTGACGTACCGATTCCTGCGCTGGTTCCACAAGCCTTCGCTCGCAGTCATGGCGCCCACGCCCGTCGTGAAGACCGACCTCGAGAAGTTCGGCTTCACGAACGTCGTGCTGTGGACGCGCGGCGTGGACCTCGACATCTTCCGGCCCATGGAGTCGAAGGTGCTCAACACGGCGCGCCCCATCTTCCTCTATGTGGGCCGCGTAGCCGTGGAAAAGAACGTCGAGGCGTTTCTCAAGCTCGATCTGCCAGGCTCGAAATGGGTGTGTGGCGAAGGTCCGGCGCTCGCCGAGCTGAAGTCGCGCTATCCCCAGGCGAATTACCTGGGTGTCCTGAGCCAGCCCGAGCTCGCGAAGGTCTACGCAGCCGCCGACGTCTTCGTGTTCCCGAGCCGCACTGACACTTTCGGCCTCGTGCTGCTCGAAGCGCTCGCATGCGGCACGCCGGTGGCAGCCTACCCGGTGACGGGCCCGATCGACGTGCTCGGCACGGGCGGCGCGGGCTCGATGAACGACGACCTGCGCGAAGCGTGTCTCGAAGCGTTGAAGATCGATCGCGCCGAGGCGCGCGCCTGGGCCGAGCGCTTCTCGTGGCGTGCGGCTTCGGAGCAATTCGCGGCGCATCTCAAGCCGCGCTCGCGCGCGACGATGGAGCCTTCCAGCGCTGCCGCCTGAGCACGAGGCCGGCCATGGTCCGCGCATCGATTGTCCGCGAGCGCGCCGGGGAGACGGACGACCCCGGCGCAACCGCCTCTCACGCGTGCGATACTGGGGTACTACCTGGCACCACCATGACGCCCCGTCCTCCGTCACCGCCGCATAGCGCCCAAGGCGCACACAATCCCAATCCGCCAGCCCGCCAAAGTGCGGGCGGCTCGACGCGTGCCGCGCGTACCGCCGAAGCGCTCGATCCGCGCGCGCCGGCTTCTGCCGCTAATTCAGCTGCCGCACCCGGCGTCGAGCCGCAAACCGCATCGGTAAGCGAGCACGCCGCTCCTGTCGCGCCACGCGCAGCCCCACCGGAGCCGCCCGAGCCGCCGCACCTGCACGAACCGCTCGGCCCCGACGATCCGCTCGCTCCGTTGCCCTTCAACCCGTACAAGGGCAACCGTGGCATTACCCGAGCATGGAAAGCGCTCAAGTACTCGATCAAGGGCTTTCGCGCCGCCATCCGCGAGGAGAGTGCGTTTCGCCAGGAGCTCACGCTCGCGGCCATCCTCGTGCCCATCGGCGTGTTCATTCCGGTCGAGCCGGTCGAGCGCGTACTGCTGCTCGGCTCGGTGATCCTCGTGCTGATCGTCGAGCTGCTCAATTCGAGCATCGAAAACGCCGTCGACCGCATCGGCCTCGAGCGCAACGAGCTTTCGGGCCGCGCCAAGGACCTGGGCAGCGCGGCCGTCACGCTCGCCTTGCTGCTCTGCGTGCTGACCTGGGGGCTGATCCTCGTACCCCGCTTCGGGCCGCTGCTGCTGCACGGAATCGGCGTACTCTAGCGCCCAAACACCCCCGGATAGCGGGGCCCCGCCTCCGCCCCACGCGCTTGACGGGCGCAAGCTGTCGGTGCGCGCGGGCCGTCGGTTTATAATCGAACGACAGTCTTATAACGACCAACCGCGTCCGGGCCGCGCGCACCGCAACATAGAAGCGGGCGCCTCGCGCCCGGCACAGCATTTTCAGGGCCGGACGACATGGATGCCAAACCTCCCCGCCGTACACGTGAACGGATTCTCGAGTTGTCGTTGAAACTGTTCAATGAAATCGGCGAGCCGAACGTCACCACGACGACCATCGCCGAGGAAATGGAGATCAGTCCAGGCAACCTGTACTACCACTTCCGCAACAAAGACGACATCATCAACAGCATCTTCAGCCAGTTCGAGCAGGAGATCGAAAAGCGTCTGCGCTTTCCCGAAGACCATCGCGCCACCATCGACGAGATGTGGGCGTACCTGCAGTACATGGTGGACTTCACGTGGCGCTACCGCTTTCTCTATCGCGACCTGAACGACCTGCTCGCGCGCAACCGCACGCTGGAGATGCATTTCAAGCAGATCATCAGCCACAAGGTGCACTTCGCGAAGCAGTTCTGCGAGCAGCTCGTGGAAGACGGCGACATGGTCGCCACGCCCGCCGAGATCGATGTGATCTCGACCAACATCGGCGTGATCGCCACCTACTGGCTCTCGTACCAGTTCGTGATGAACCCGCGCAAGTACAACGACCAGGAAGCGATTCGCGACGAGCTGCACCAGGTGAGCGTGCAGATCGTCTCGCTGATGGCGCCGTATCTGCGCGGCCGCGCGCGCGAGCTGTTCGACGATCTCGTCTCGGGCAAGCTCCCGAAGCGCGAGTTCTACGACTACCTGCCGCCGCGCGAAGGCGCGGGCGCCGCCAAGGACAACCGCGAATAAAGGCCAAAGCCGAATGAAAGCAGTCTGCGTGTATTGCGGCTCCTCACCCGGAGCCAATCCGATTTATACCGAAGCCGCCCAGGCCTTTGGCCGCGCGCTCGTCGCCTCGAACCTCGCGCTCGTTTATGGCGGCGGCAAGGTCGGCCTGATGGGCGTGATCGCCGACACCGTGATGGCGGGCGGCGGCCGCGCCATTGGCGTGATTCCCGAGCTGCTGGTGGACAAGGAAGTGGGCCATGCGGGCCTCACCGAGCTGCACGTCGTGCCCGACATGCACCATCGCAAGAAAATGATGGCCGACCTCTCGGACGCGTTCGTCGCGATGCCTGGCGGCGCCGGCACGCTCGAAGAGCTGTTCGAGGTCTACACCTGGGCGCAGCTCGGCTATCACCGCAAGCCGGTGGGCGTGCTGAACATCGGCGGCTTTTACGATCCGCTGATGTCGCTGCTCGACCACACGGTGCGCGAAGGCTTCATGCGCCAGACCTACCGCGACATGCTGCAGACCGACAGCGATCCCGCGGCGCTGATCGCCAAGCTTCAGCGCTACCACGCGCCCGAGAAGGACAAGTGGGCGGACTTGCGCGAGAACGTTTGATCTAGCCGCACGCTTCTGTTCCCTCGACAAACCGCAGTCACTACGATGAGTACGTCGCAATGAGCAAGGTTGTCCTGATCACCGGCGCAAGCCGCGGCATTGGCCGCGCGACGGCGCGTCTGCTTGGCGCGCACGGCTGGACCGTGGGCGTCAACTATCTGCACAACGAACCGGCCGCCGACGAAACCGCCGCCGAAGTGGGCCGCGCAGGCGGCCACGCGCGCGTGCTGCGCGGCGACGTGGCGAACGAGGCGGACGTCATCGCGATGTTCGACGCGCTCGAATCGGCCTATGGCCGTATCGATGCGCTCGTGAACAACGCAGGCATCGTGGCGCCTGGCAGCCAGGTCGCCGACATGAGCGCCGAGCGCCTGAAGCGCATGTTCGACGTGAACGTGTACGGCGCGTTTCTGTGCGCGCGTGAAGCGGCGCGGCGCATGTCGAAGGATCGCGGCGGCGACGGCGGCGCGATCGTCAACGTCTCGTCTGCTGCCGCGCGGCTGGGCTCGCCCAACGAATATGTCGACTATGCGTCGTCGAAGGGCGCGGTCGACACGATGACAATTGGACTTGCCAAGGAACTCGGCCCGCAGGGCGTGCGCGTGAACGCCGTGCGCCCGGGCCTCATCGACACCGAGATTCACGCGAGCGGCGGTCGCCCGGATCGCGCCGCCGTGCTCGGCGCGCAAACGCCGCTCGGCCGGCCCGGCAGCGCCGACGAAGTCGCGCAAACGATCGTGTGGTTGCTGAGCGACGCCGCGTCTTACGTCACAGGCGCCCTGCTCGACGTGAGCGGCGGGCGCTGAAGCCGAGCGCAGGACTCAGCTAGAACGACGAACCGCGCTCGCGCAGGAACGCGGTCTCTTCGTCGGTGGACACGCGGCCCAGTTGCGCATTGCGATGGGGAAAGCGTCCAAAACGCTCGATGACCTTCGCGTGGCGCACTGCGTAATCGTAGTAGCCCTTCCCTTCAGGCTCTTTCGCCAGCTCGCCGAAGAGTCGCAGCGATTCGCGCTGCGCTTCGGCGCTTTCGGCATGCTCGAACGGCAGATAGGCGAACGAGCGGTGCTGCAGCGTGGGCAGACGCAGATCCGCGCCGCTCGCCACCATCGCACGCGCGACGGCAAGCGCCTTGTCGTCCGCGGAGAACGCGTGCGGCGTGCCGCGATGGCAGTTGCGCGAAAACTGGTCGAGCACGATCACGAGCGCGAGCGCACCTTCGGGCGTCTCGCACCATGCGTCGAGTTCGCCCGCGCACGCGGCGTCGAGCAGCGCGCCGAAGCGTTCGCGCAGCTTTGCGTCGAACGCTGCGTTCTTGCGAAACCACATCTTGCGCTCGCGGCCGAAAGCTTCCGAACCCGGCTCACCGAACCAGAAATCGAGCACCTCACGCGCTCGCGCGTCGAGATGCATTACGCCAGTTCCAGCACGAGACGCCGCGTGCGCGCGCTTTTCTTCTCCAGCTTTGCCACGCGCAGCGCACCGATCTCCTGCGTGTTGCGTACGTGCGTGCCGCCGCAAGGCTGCAAGTCCACGCTCTCGATGCGCAAGAGCCGCACACGGCCCAAGCCCATCGGCGGCTTCACGCTCATCGTGCGCACGAGTTCGGGGCGTTGCGCCATCTCTTCGTCGGTGATCCATTCGGTCGCCACCGCATGCGCGCCCGACACGAGTTCGGCAAGCCGCGCCTCCACCATGTCGCGCTCGATCGGCTCGACCGTGGCGAAATCGAGGCGCGCATAGTCGGTCGTGATGCTGCAGCCGTCCACGGGGTACGGCAGCACGGCGCACATCAGATGGCTCGCCGTATGCAGGCGCATGTGCCGGTGGCGGCGCGCCCAGTCGATCTCGGCGCGCACGCGCTCTCCGGCGGCGAGGCGCGCGAGCAGCGCTTCCTGGCCGGGCGCGGGAACGTGCAGCGCGTCGTCGGGCGTCGCGCCTTCGAACTTCGCCTTGCGGGTGTCGGCAATCTCGATGCGCGTGCCGTCGGCGAGCACCAGCGCGCCGGCGTCGCCGGCCTGGCCGCCGCCGAGCGGATAGAACACGGTCTGGTCGAGCCGCACGCCGTCCTCGCCAACGGCAAGCACGGTCGCTTCGCACTGCGTGAGATAGGCGTCTTCGCGAAAGAGCGCGCGGGTGGTCATCATCGTGGGTGTCTCCTTGTTTTGCTGACGGCTGGCCGCGCAAAGGCGGCCGCGATCCAAAGGGGCATTATGGCCGCCTCGTGGAACGCCCCGCTGGACGGCCGCGACGCGCGAGCGCCTGACTGTACCGGCCCACGGACCGGCACAATCGGGCGCGGCGAATCAACCCGGGTGATTGCGCATCCAGTCGGCGGTATCGAAGAACGAGTGCAGCAGGCGCTCGCGCAGCGGCTCCGGCAGGCCCACGTCTTCCATCGCCCACGCCATGCAGCGCAGCCACTGATCGCGCTCGGACGAGGCGATCGCAAACGGCAAATGGCGCGCGCGCAAACGCGGATGACCGAAGCGCTCGATGTAATGGTCCGGGCCGCCAAGCCAGCCGCAGAGGAACCAGAACAGCTTGTCGCGTGAACCGTCGAGCGTTTGCGGGTGCATCGCGCGAATGCCCGCAAAGTCGGCCTCGAGGTCCATCAGGTCATAAAAACGGTCGACGAGCTCGCGCACGCGCGCCTCGCCGCCGACGAGTTCGAAGGCCGTGGGTTTCTGCGGCGCTTCGTCGGCTGGATCGGTCATACGGTTGAATCAGAACAAAAAGAGGGACGGCAACACACTGCCGTAAACCAACAATTCTCGCATAGCGGCGCGTGGCGGCGGGTTGTCGCCTCGCGCCTCAGGCATCGCGCAGCGACTGCAGCGCCGGCCGCGCGAGCACGTGCCGCAGGCTGATCCACCCGCCCACGCCTGCGCACACCACGCCAGCGGCGATGCCGGCCGGGAAGAGCCACGGATCGAACGGGAGATAGAACAGAAACACGTGCGTGGCGAGCACCGAGCCGATCACCTGCGCGCCGATCGCCGCCAAGAGCCCCGCGAGCGCCCCCACGGAGATGAACTCGGCCACCTGCACCGCGCGCACCTGCTGGTGCGAAGCCCCGAGCGCGCGCAGCAGCGCCGACTCGCGCATGCGCTCATCGCGCGTGCCCGCGAGCGCCGCGTAGAGCACCAGCACGCCGGCGGCGAGCGTAAAGAGAAAGAGGAACTGCACCGCGCCGATCACCTGCTCGAGCACGCGCTCGATCTGCGCGAGAATCGGAGCGATGTCGATCGCGGTGACGTTGGGATAGCGCGCGACGAGACCGTCCACGACCTCGCGCTGTCCAGGCGGCAGGTGAAAGCTCGTGATGTAGGTCGCCGGAAAATCGCGCAGCAGCCCGGGCGGCATCAGCACGAAGAAGTTGACCTTGAACGAGCCCCAGTCGAGCTTGCGCACGCTCGTCACGGGCGCCGTGACTTCGAGGCCGGTCACGTCGAACTTGAGCACGTCGCCGGGCTTCACGTTGATGAGCTTCGCGAGACCCTGCTCGATCGAAAGCTGCGGCGTGCCCGAATCGCCATACCAGGCGCCCGCCTCGATGCGGTTGTCGTCGGGCAGCTTCGTCGTGTACGAGAGATTGAACTCGCGGTCCACCAGGCGGCGCGCATCCTCGCTCTTGTACGAGTCGGGATTCACGGGCTTGCCGTTGATCGAGATGAGGCGCCCGCGCACCATCGGCTGGAGATCGCTATCGTTGGCGCCGGCAATGCCATGCGTGCGCAGCCAGGCCGCCACGGCGTCGCGCTGGTCGGGCTGGATGTCGATGAGGAACTCATTGGGCGCGTCTGGCGGTGTGGACTTGCGCCAGCCATCGACGAGGTCGTTGCGCGTCATCGCGATCAGCAACAGGCACATGAGGCCGATGGCGAGCGCCGTGATCTGCAGCGCGCTTGCGCCCGGCCGCCGTTCGAGCGACGCCAGCGCATAGCGCCAGCCCACGCCCGCGCGCGCCTGGCCGGAGAGCCGCCCGCTGCGCGCCACGCGCGCAGCACACCAGAGCGCCACGCGCGCCACGCAAGCGAACAAGAGCAGCCCGATCGCGAAGCCGCCAGCGACGATGCCGCCGAGCTTCAACTCGCCCGCCGCGATCACGAGCAGCCCCGCAAAGAGCGCAATGCCAACGCCATACGCCGCCCACGCGGCGCGCCCTTCGTCGCCCCACTCGCGGCGCAGCACGCGCACCGGCGGCACGCGCGTGAGCGGCAAGAGCGGCGGCAGCGCGAAGCCGAGCAGCAACACGAGGCCAGCGGCGATGCCTTCGAGCACGGGCAGCGGTCCGGGCTGCGGCAGCACGACGTCAATGAGATTGCCGAGCCACGCCAGCAGCGCGAGGTGGCCCGCGTAGCCGAGCGCGACGCCTACCGCCCCGCCCGTGAGCCCGAGCCCAGCGAACTCCAGCACGAAGAGCGTGCGCAGCGTACGTTGACTCGCGCCGAGGCAGCGCATCGCCGCGCACGCATCGAGATGGCGGCGCGTGTAGCGATGCGCGGCCATCGCGATCGCCACGGCCGCGAGCAGCGCCGTGAGCAACGAAACGAGCGTGAGGAAGTGGCGCGCGCGGTCGAGCGTCTCGCGCACCTGCGGCTGGCCGTCCTGGAGCGATTCGAGCGCGACGCCGCGCATCTTGCCGCCATCCACACGCTCGCGCGACCAGGACGCGAACTGCGCGACGGCCGGATCGGCGCCCGCCACGAGCAACCGGTAGGTCACGCGGCTGCCATAGCCGATCAGCCCCGTCGACGCGACTTCGTCCGCGCGCATCATGAGGCGCGGCGAGAAGTTCACGAAGGAAAAGCCACGGTCGAGTTCTTTGGTGATGAGCGCGTTCACGGTGAAGGTGCGCGTGCCGACCTTCACTGTGTCGCCAATATGCAACTTGAGCGCTTCGAGCAGTTCGTCGTCCACCCAGACGGTGCCGGGTGGCGGAATGCCCTGCGCCGCATGATCGGGCGCGCCCGGCGCCGCGGCGATGCGCAGCGCGCCGCGCAGCGGATAGTTCGCCGACACGGCTTTGATGGCTGCAAGGCGCGTGGCCGTTGCGCCAGGAGCGGCGGAAGCGCCGGCCCCCGAACCCACCATGCTCGGAAAGATCGCCGTGGTCGCCGTGCGCAGCGAGAGCGACTGCGCCTCGCGCGCAAACATGGGATCGACCGGGTGATCGGCGCGCACGATGAAATCGGCGGCGATCATGCGCCGGGCGTCGCGTTCGAGACCGCGCTGCAGGCGGTCGGCGAGAAAGCCGACGCTGGCGAGCGCCGCCACGGCGAGCACGAGCGCGAGCAGCAGCATGGTCAGTTCGCCCGCGCGCCAATCGCGTGCCGTCATGCGCGCGGCAAGATGCACGAGATCGGACCAGCCTGGGGTGGTACGCACGGCCACGGGCCCACGACCGCCCTGGCCGCCGCCGGTTGCGCCGGGCGGCTCAGCCTGCACGAAGCCCGGGCCGCCTTCGCTGCGCGGAGGCTTTGCGTTGGAAGAAGGAGGCGCGCCGCCGCTCAATCGTGACGACCCCGCAACGAAAGACGCGAAACCATGTGCGTCGCCATGCCGCGAAAACCGCCTTGCACGCCGCGCCACAGGCGTGGCAGCGCCCAGGCCGCGAGCACGAGAAAGGCCACGAGCATGACAAGGAAGAGCAGCGGCACGAAGAACGCGAGCAGCACGCCCACGAAGGTCATGCCGTCCTCGGCGCTCGACGTGACGACGTTCGATACCGGCTCGGGAGAAAGATTGATGAGCGCGCGCGTGCCCGCCTTGGCGAGATGCGCCGTGCCTGCGAGTGTGCCGCCCGCCAGCGCGGCGACGGTCAACAGCGCCGGATCGGCGTGACCGAGCGCGCCGGCCGCCAGCACGGCTCCAGCCGGAATGCGAATGAACGTATGCACCGCGTCCCAGAGCGAGTCGAACGCGGGGATCTTGTCGGCGAGGAATTCGAGCACCGTGAGCGCTGCGGCAATGCCGATCACCCATGGCGAAGCGAGCACGACAAGCGTGTCGGGGAGGTGAATCAGGCCAAGACGTTGCAGTACGCCGGCCATCAGCACCGTGAGGTAGAGGCGCAGGCCGCTGCCCCAGGACAGGCCCGCTGCTAGCGAAAGTGGTTCCAGCATGGCTGCCTCCTCGCGCGGCGCGGCCGGGGCGCCGGCGCTCCACGCGCGAAACAGGAGAGCAGGCGCTGTGCGCACACGCTCGCCGCTCATGCGGCGCGGAGTGTTATCGGGTTATGACCGTTCCATTATAGCCACGCTCGCTGCGGTGCCGCAGCGGTGTTGCGCGGCCGCGGCACTGGGTGATGGCCGAAGTATGCACAGCGAATTGAATCAAGCCGCCGAAGAAAGCTTGAGACCGATGAGGCCAAGCACGATCAGCGCGGCACTCGCCACACGCGCGGCACTCACGGCCTCCCCCATCATGACGATGCCGAACACGAACGCGCCGACCGCGCCAATGCCCGTCCACACCGCATAGGCGGTGCCGAGCGGCAATTGACGCATGGCCATGGCGAGCAGGACAAAGCTGCCCAGCGCCGTGACCACGGTGAACACCGAGGGCCAGAGCCGCGTGAATCCTTCGGAAGATTTGAGACCGGCGGCCCACGCCACTTCGAGCAGGCCAGCGATGAGAAGAAGAAACCAGGACATGGGGAACGCTCCATTCAAAAATGGGGCCGTCCCCGATGACAAAGAACTGCAAGGCCGTCCTTACAGAACTGTAATTATAGCACCAGCTCGGTGCAGGCTCACTGCACGCCGACCAGCCGATACCCCACGCCTGTCTCCGTGACGATGTGCTCGGGCTGCGCGGGATCGCGCTCCAATTTCTGCCGCAGATGCGCCATATAGATCCGCAGGTAGTGGCTGCTCTCCACATGCGACGGCCCCCATACCTCGCGCAGCAGCTGCCGGTGCGTCAGCACGCGCCCCGCGTCGCGCACGAGCGTGGCGAGCAGGCGGTACTCGATAGGCGTGAGATGTACGGGCGCGCCTTCGCGCGTCACCTGGCGCAGCGCGAGGTCGACGTTCACCGCGCCGAAACTCACCTGCGGCGCCTCGTTCGCCCCGCCGCGGTTGCGCCTGCGCAACTGCGCCCGGATGCGCGCAAGCAACTCGGACACGCCGAACGGCTTGGTCAGGTAGTCGTCGGCGCCAGCGTCGAGTGCGGCCACCTTCTCGCTTTCCTGGGTGCGCGCCGAAAGCACGATGACGGGCAGGTCGCTCCAGCCGCGCAGCTCGCGGATCACGTCGAGGCCGTCGGTGTCGGGCAGGCCCAGATCGACGATCACGAGGTCGGGCTTGCGCGTGGCGGCCTCGACGAGGCCCTGCTTGCCGGTCTCGGCGTCGTGCACCACGAAGCCCTCGCCCTCCAGCGTGGCGCGCACGAATCGGCGAATCTGTTTTTCGTCTTCGATCAGAACAACGGCGATGCTCGGGTCACTCATTTGCGGGTTTGGGATCGAAGGTTTTTTCGGGGGCGGCCATCCGTGGGACGGCCATCCGTGGGGCCGGTTCGCCGCTGACGGGTTCAGTCGCGCTCGCGCGTTGCGCGTCGCCGGACGGCTCAAGCGGCTCAAGCGGCTCCAGCGGATCGAGCGCTTCATGCATCTCCGACGTATCGTTCACATCGGCGGGCAGCGGCGGCGGCGACTCCACGGGCAGCGCGAACCAGAACGTCGCGCCTTCCACATGGCCGTCGGCGACGACGCGATTAGCCGCGCCGATTGTACCCCCGTGCGCTTCGACGATCGCCCGGCAGATGGCGAGTCCGAGCCCGATACCGGGCTTGGCCGATTCCTTCTCGCCGCGCGTGAACTTCTCGAACACACGCTCGCCCATGCCGGGCGGCAAACCCGGCCCGTTGTCCTCGATGGACACGCGCACGAACGGCTGGCCGCCCTCCTCCACGCGGCGCGCCGCGATGACGAGCGGCGTGTCGGCGGGCGTGTACTTGGCCGCGTTCTCCAGCAGGTTCGAAAAGAGCCGCTCCATCAGCACGGCGTCGAGCTGGAGCAGCGGCAAGCCCTCCTCCAGCTTCACCTGGACCGGGTGCCGCGCAAGCACGCGGCGGCAAGCGGCGAGCGCCGCGCCCACGGTTTCCTCGAGCAACGTCCATTGTCGATTGAGCTTGAGGCTACCGGCCTGCAAGCGCGCCATGTCGAGCAGATTCGTGACGATGCCCGTCATGCGCAGCGCCTCGTCGTGAATTGCCTCGATCAACTCGCCCGAGCGGGGATCTTGCGCCTCCTCGGGCTCATGCGTTTGCGCGAGCATCGACGAGAAGCCAACGATCGCCGTGAGCGGCGTGCGCAGGTCGTGCGAAATGGCCGAGAGCAGCGAGTTGCGCAGGCGCTCCGACTCCATGTTGACGAGCGCGTCGCGCGCGATGTCCACGTAGTGCACGCGCTCGAGCGCGAGCGCGATTTGCGCGGCGAACGCGTCGAGCATGCGCTGCTGCTCGGGCACCTGCAGCTCGCGCGCGTCGCGCGTCACGACCGCGAGCACGCCGCGCGTGCGCATTGGCGCCTTGAGCGGCAAGTAGCGCGCAGCCGTGGCCGGCAGCGTATCGGTGCCGTGGCCTGCTGGCTTTTGCTGGTCGTACACCCACTGGCCCACGTCGATGTCGAGGTTTCCGGCGTCGAGCATGATCTTCGGATCGGGCTCTTCGATCTTCTGCTGCACCTTGTCGGCGCTATCGGGCAACAGCAGCGCCACGCGCGCGCCAAACACCTCGCTCACGTGACGGCTGCCGATCGCCACGATCTGCTCCGTGGTGAGCGCCGCGGCCAGCTCGCGCGCCATCGCGTACATCGCGCCCGTGCGCTGTTCGCGCCGCTGCGCAACGCTCGCCTCGCGGCGCAGGCTCGACGTGAGATGGCTGATGACGAGCGAAGTGAGCAGCATGCCGACGAAGGTCAGCAGATATTGCGTGTCCGTTACCGAGAACGACATGCGCGGCGGCACGAAGAAAAAGTCGTACGCCGCGACGCTCGCAAACGAAAGCATGACGCCCGGCCCGCGCCCGAGCTTCGTCGCCGCGAAGATCACGCCGAGCAGATACAGCATGACGAGATTCGCAAGGTCGATGCGGTCGATCAGCTGGCTAGCGACGAGCGTCACGCATGCGCAGATCACGAGCGCGGCCGCATATGCGCGCGGCGGCGAGCGCTCGGCCCCGCCCGCCGCGAGCGCCTCGCGCCATGCGTTGGCGGCGCGTGTTGCGGCGCTGACCGCGCCTGGCTCACTGCCCGAGCGCACCGCGTCGCCCGCACTCGCGCGCACGAGCGTGAGATCGACGTCGCCGGCCTTTTCGGCCAGGCGCTCGCCGAACGGGCGCTTCACCCAGCGCGAAAAACCCGTGCGCAACGAGCCGCCCGCCACGAGCTTCGATACATTGCGCAGCCGCGCGTAGCCGACGAGTGTCGTCGCGGCGTCCTCGCCCGCGAGCGTCGCCGTTTCGGCGCCGAGTTCGGAGGCGAGCTTGAGCGCGCCGAGCGTGCGCTCGCGCGTCGCGTCGGGCAAACGCTGGAGCTTCGGCGTTTCCACATACACGGCGATCCAGTCCGCTTTCAGGCTCGCGGCGAGTCTTGCGGCGGCGCGCACCAGCGCGCTCGCCTCGGGCCCCGGCCCCACGCAGACGACCAGGCGCTCGCGCGCCTGCCAGACGTGCTGGATCGAACGGTCGGCACGATACTCGCGCATCTGCGCGTCCACGCGGTCGGCCGTGCGGCGCAGCGCCAGCTCGCGCAGCGCGATCAGGTTGCCCTTGCGAAAGAAGTTGCGCACCGCGCGCTCGGCCTGCGCCGGCATGTAGACCTTGCCGTCGCGCATGCGGTCGAGCAGTTCTTCGGCGGGCAGGTCGACGAGCGTGACTTCGTCGGCGCGGTCGAACACGCGGTCGGGCACGGTCTCCCACACGCGAATACCGGTGATTTGCCCCACCACGTCGTTGAGGCTTTCGAGGTGTTGCACATTGACGGTCGTGTAGACGTCGATGCCCGCGTCGAGCAGCTCGTACACGTCCTGCCAGCGCTTCATGTGACGCGCGCCGGCCACGTTCGAATGGGCAAGCTCGTCGACGAGCACGAGTTGCGGTTTGCGCTCGAGCGCGGCGTCGAGATCGAATTCTTCGAGCAGACGCCCGCGGTAGGCAATGCGCTGACGCGGCATGACGTCGAGGCCGGCGGTGAGCGCGGCGGTCTCGCTGCGGCCATGCGTCTCGACGATGCCGACCACCACATCCACGCCTTCCTCGGCGCGGCGGCGCGCAGCCTGCAGCATTGCATAGGTCTTGCCGACGCCTGCCGACGCGCCGAAAAAAATCTTCAGCTTGCCACGGCGGCGTTTTTCTTCGTCGCGCTGCAGCCGGTCGAGCAGTTCGTCGGGATCGGGGCGGTTCATGCGGAAGTCGGAGTGGAATTCACGTGGATTGCACCTGGGGCACCAAAGATCGTCTCACCGTGGCACGAAAATGGCAAACCGCACGCTCGACGCACAAGGCATCGAGCGTGCGTTGCGACGTGGCAATCGTCGCTCAACCAACCTCTTTGCCGTCGAGCGCGAGGTTCAGCTCGAGTACGTTCACGCGCGACTCGCCGAACAGGCCAAACTGACGGCCCTTCGTGTAGCGGTCCACGAGCGCCTGTACGTCGTTTGCGCTCAGGTGGCGTGCCTGCGCCACGCGCGCCACCTGGTAGGCGGCGGCAGCCGGCGAGATCTCCGGGTCGAGGCCGCTGCCCGATGACGTCACGAGGTCGGCGGGAATGGGCTGCGAGACATCGGTGCCCGCGGCCTTCAAGGCGTCGATGCGGCCTTTGATCTCGTCGGCGAGCGCCGGGTTGGTCGGCCCGAGGTTCGAGGCGCCCGAACCCGTCGCGTTGTACGGCATCGGCGAGGTGGCCGAGAGACGGCCCCAGAAGTACTGGGGCGCATCGAACTGCTGGCCGATGAGCGCGCTGCCCACCACCTTGCCGTCGACTTCGACCAGGCTGCCGTTAGCCTGACGGTGGAACGCGGCCTGGCCGAATGCGGTCATCACGGCCGGATACACGAGGCCGGTGATGACCGTCAGCACGGCGAAGATCACGATCAGAGGACGAAACTGCGATTTCATTTTGGCTTCCTATGTATCTATCCGTGTCTATCCAGACGGCTCAAACCCAGCCGAATGCGGCAAGCGCCATGTCGATCAGCTTGATGCACGGGAACGGCAGCAGGATGCCGCCGAGGCCGTAGACCAGCAGATTGCGGCGCAGCAGCGTCGCCGCGCCGAGCGGCCGGTACTTTACGCCCTTGAGCGCGAGCGGAATCAGCATCACGATGATGAGCGCGTTGAAGATCACCGCCGAGAGGATCGCCGACGAGGGCGACGTGAGGTGCATGACGTCGAGCACGCGCAGTTGCGGATACGTCGAAGCGAACGCCGCCGGGATGATCGCGAAGTACTTCGCGACGTCGTTGGCGATCGAGAAGGTCGTGAGCGAGCCGCGCGTCATGAGCATCTGCTTGCCGATCTCCACGATCTCGATGAGCTTGGTCGGGTTCGAATCGAGATCGACCATGTTGCCCGCTTCCTTCGCGGCCTGGGTGCCCGTGTTCATCGCCACGGCCACGTCGGCCTGCGCGAGCGCCGGGGCGTCGTTGGTGCCGTCGCCCGTCATTGCCACGAGCTTGCCTTGCGCCTGGTGCTCGCGGATCGTCGCGAGCTTGGTTTCGGGCGTGGCCTGTGCGAGGAAGTCGTCGACTCCGGCTTCGGCGGCGATCGCGGCGGCGGTCAGGCGGTTGTCGCCCGTCACCATCAC
Organism: Paraburkholderia sp. J7; assembly: GCF_905220155.1. Taxonomy (NCBI): domain Bacteria; kingdom Pseudomonadati; phylum Pseudomonadota; class Betaproteobacteria; order Burkholderiales; family Burkholderiaceae; genus Paraburkholderia; species Paraburkholderia sp. J7. The sequence continues at coordinate 69,244 of NZ_CAJMYZ010000023.1, forward strand.
GGTCTTGATGCCCATCTTGCGCAGCTCGGCGAAACGCTCCTTGATGCCGCCCTTCACCACGTCCTTCAGCTCGATCACGCCAAGCACGCGCGCGGTGCCGTCGTGCATTTCGGCCACCACGAGCGGCGTGCTGCCACGGCGAGCCACATCGTCCACGGCGTTATCGACTTCGCCGGGGAAACGGCCGCCGTGGGCTTCGACATAATGCTTCACCGCGTCGGCGGCGCCCTTGCGGATTTCGCGACCCGGCATGTCCACGCCGCTCATGCGCGTTTGCGCGCTGAACGCGAGGAACACGGCGTGCAGCGCGTGCATGTCGCGCTGGCGAATGTTGAAGCGCTGCTTCGCGAGCACGACGATGCTGCGGCCTTCCGGCGTTTCGTCGGCGAGCGACGACAGTTGCGCGGCGTCCGCGAGCGCTTCTTCGCTCACGCCCGGCGCGGGAATGAACGTCGAAGCCTGACGGTTGCCGAGCGTGATCGTGCCGGTCTTGTCGAGCAGCAGCACGTCCACGTCGCCAGCGGCCTCCACCGCGCGGCCCGAAGTCGCGATCACGTTGGCCTGCATCATGCGGCTCATGCCGGCCACGCCGATGGCCGAAAGCAGACCGCCAATGGTCGTCGGAATCAGACAGACGAGCAGCGCCACGAGCGCCGTGATCGTGACCACGTGGCCCATCTTCGCCGCTTCGACCGAGAACATCGAGAACGGCAGCAGCGTCGCGGTGGCGAGCAGCAGCACGATGGAGAGCGCAACGAGCAGGATCGTGAGCGCGATTTCATTGGGCGTCTTCTGGCGCTTCGCGCCTTCGACCATCGCGATCATGCGGTCGAGGAAGGCTTCACCGGGGTTCGCCGTCACGCGCACGACGATCCAGTCGGAGAGCACGCGCGTGCCGCCCGTCACCGAAGAAAAGTCGCCGCCCGACTCGCGGATCACCGGCGCCGATTCGCCCGTGATGGCCGATTCGTCCACCGATGCCACGCCTTCGATCACTTCGCCGTCCGCCGGAATCGTGTCGCCGGTCTCGACCAGCACCACGTCGCCGCGGCGCAGGTCGGAAGCCGTCATGATGCGGATCGGCGCCTTCGGATGCGGCTCGTTGAGCTTCTTGGCCATCACGTCTTTCTTGGCCTGGCGCAGCGATGCGGCCTGCGCCTTCGAACGCCCTTCGGCGAGCGCTTCCGCGAAGTTCGCGAACAGCACTGTGAACCACAGCCACAGCGCGACCGCGAGGATGAAACCCGCGGGCGCTTCGGCCTGGCCCACGAGCGCCGCAATCCAGAGGATCGTCGTGAGCACGCTGCCCACGTACACGCAGAACATCACCGGGTTGCGCAACTGCGTGCGCGGGTTGAGTTTTCGGAATGAGTCCACGACAGCCGGACGCACCAGCGCCGGATCGAACATGGACCGAGTTGCACTATGCTGATTCATTTTCGTTTCGCTCATGTTGCGAAGGCCCCCGTTCAATGCACGCCCATCATGATCAGATGCTCGACGCCGGGACCGAGCGCGAGCGCGGGCACATACGTGAGCGCGCCGACCAGCAGCACCGTGCCGAGCAGCAGCACGACGAAGAGCGGGCCGTGCGTAGGCAGCGTGCCGCCCGTCACCGCAATGCGCTTCTTGCTCGCCAGCGACCCCGCGATGGCGAGCACCGGGATGATCGTGCCGAAGCGGCCGAACCACATCGCAATGGCGAGCAGCCAGTTGTAGAACGGCGTGCTCACGGTCAGGCCGGCGAATGCGCTGCCGTTGTTGTTGGCGGCCGAGCTGAACGCATACAGGATCTCGGAGAAACCGTGCGCACCAGGATTGGCGATACCGGCCTTGCCCGCCTCCGAGAGCACGGCGATCGAGGTGCCGAGCAGCACGAGCAACGGCGTGAGCAGCACGACGATCGACACCATCTTCATCTCGAACGACTCGATCTTCTTGCCGACGTATTCCGGCGTGCGGCCGATCATGAGCCCCGCCACGAACACCGCGAGCAACGCGAACACGAGCATGCCGTAGAGACCCGAACCGACACCGCCGAAGATCACTTCGCCAAGCTGGATGAAGAGCATCGGGACCAGGCCGCCGAGCGGCGTGAGCGAGTCGTGCGCCGCGTTCACGGCGCCGCACGAGGCGGCCGTGGTGGCGACGACGAAGATGCCCGTTTGCGCGATACCGAAGCGCGTCTCCTTGCCTTCCATGTTGCCGCCCGCCTGCAGCGCGCTTGCGTGCTGGTCGACGTTGAGCGACGTGAACATCGGATTGCCCGCCTGCTCGGCGGACAACACGCCGCCCACGGCCACGGCGAACGCGACCGTCATCACCGCGAGCACGGCCACGCCCTGCCTGCGGTCGCCGACCACGTTGCCGAACACGAGGCACAGCGCAGCCGGAATGATCAGGATCGCCAACATTTCGATGACGTTCGAGACCGGCGTGGGGTTCTCGTACGGATGCGCCGAGTTCGCATTGAAGAAGCCGCCGCCGTTGGTCCCGAGCATCTTGATCGCGACCTGCGAGGCGACCGGGCCCATGGCGAGCGTTTGCGACGTGACCTTCGTGTCGGCCGTTTCGGGATTGCCCTTCGCGTCCTTCACCGGGTTGCCCTGGGCGTCGAGCTTCGGCGCGGCGTAGGTCGTGGTTTGCAGCACCGGCACGTCCTGATACGCCTTGAAGTTCTGGATCATGCCCTGGCTCATCAGGAGCGCGGCGACGATCGCCGCCATCGGCACGAGAATGTAGAGCGTCGTGCGCGTGAGGTCGACCCAGAAGTTGCCGATGGTCTGCACCGAGTGGCGTGCAAAGCCGCGAATCAACGCAATCACGACGACGATGCCCGTTCGCCGCCGAAAGGAAGTTCTGCACGGTCAGACCGAGCATCTGCGTGAGATAGCTCACCGTTTGCTCGGGCGAGTAGTCCTGCCAGTTGGTGTTGGTGACGAAGCTCACGGCCGTGTTGAACGCGCCGTCCACCGTCATCGGGCCGAACTGCTGCGGGTTGCCAGGCAGCCAGCCCTGAATGCGCAGCAGCGCATAAAGAAAGCCCACGCCGAGCACGTTGAACGAGATGGTGGCGAGCGCATAGCGCTTCCAGTTCATCTCGGACTGCGGATCGACGCCCGCTACGCGATAGAGCAGGTTTTCGAGCGGCGCGAACAGGCGCACGACGCGCGAGCGCCCGTCGAGCACGCGCGTCATGTAGCCCGAGACAGGCACCGCGAGCGCGAGCAGGATGACGATGAAAAGCCCCGCCTGGAGCAGAGTGTTGCCGTTCATTCGATATCCTCCGCGCGCAGCAGCGCATGGACGAGATAGACGAACAGCAACAGCGTTGCCGCCCCCGATAGCCAGAAGATCCAGGTCATGGCCGCACCCCCTTCGCACCTTGATCGCGGCGGTACTGCATCAGCTTCTCGCAGCCTGCGATCAACGCGTATGTGAGCGCGGCGAAAACCACCAGCCCCCCGATATACAGCACATCCATTGTCGTGTTCTCCATTCGCGGATGACGGATGGCTGAAAGTTACCCGCTACGGCATTAAATCCGGATCAAAGGTTTTGGCGCGCGTATAAAAAACGCGTAAACGCGGGAGGCGAACGCGGGCGGGCGCGGAAAAGAAAAAAGGCGCGCAACATTGGCGTTGCGCGCCTTTTGGGTCTGGGTAACGGCGTAAAGAAGCGAAAAGGAACGAAATGGTCGAGTCAATACGCCGGCGCCGATGGCTCGTGCCATGCGACGCAACGGTGCATCAATTTTTACGTCACGGAATCAGGACGGTCGACCCCGTGGTCTTGCGCGCTTCGAGATCGGCGTGAGCCTGGCCGACGTCCTTGAGTGCGTAGCGCTGGTTGATCGACGTCTTGACCTTGCCCGAAGCGACCACGTCGAACAGTTCGGCGGACATCGCTTCGTAGTCGGCGCGCTTCGCGATATACGTGAAGAGCGTCGGGCGCGTGAAGAACAACGAGCCGCGCCCCGCGAACTCCGACGAATCGATCGGCGGCAGCGGTCCCGACGCATTGCCGAAGCTCACGAACAAGCCGAGCGGCGCGAGGCAATCGAGCGATTTCGTGTAGGTGTCCTTGCCGATCGAGTCGTACACAACGGGCACGCCCGCGCCGTTCGTGATCTCGCGCACGCGGGCGGTGAAGTCCTCGCGCGTGTAGACAATCGGATGGTCGCAGCCGTGCGCCTTCGCGATCTCGGCCTTTTCGTCCGAGCCCACGGTGCCGATCACGGTCGCACCCAGCGCCTTTGCCCACTGGCACACGAGCAGGCCCACGCCGCCCGCCGCCGCCTGGATGAGGATCGTGTCGCCGGCCTTCACGCGATACGTGCGGCGCAGCAGGTATTGCGCCGTGAGGCCCTGCAGCATGATCGAGGCCGCCGCTTCGTCGCTGATCGCGTCGGGCAGCTTGATCACCTGGTCGGCGCGCAGCACGCGCTCCTGCGCGTAGGCACCGGGCGGACGCGCGACGTACGCCACGCGGTCGCCCACCTTCAGCGCGCTCACTCCTTGCCCCACCGCCGTCACCTCGCCGGCCGCCTCCATGCCGAGCCCGGCCGGCAGCGGCTGCGGATAGAGACCTGTGCGGAAATACACGTCGATGTAGTTGAGGCCGCACGCGCTCTGGCGCAAACGCACCTCGCCCTCGCCGGGCTCGCCCACGTCGACGTCCACCCACTTCATTACTTCGGGGCCGCCGGCTTTGTCGTATCGGATTGCCTTGGTCATCACGTCTCCTTGGTGTTGTCCTGGCTAGCTCTTATCCACCTGCATGGCGCGGCGCGCCCGCGCGGGTCGGACCGCGAATCAGACCACAAATCAGGCCGCGTTTTTCTGGCGCAGCGTGAGCACGTCGAGGAGCATGCGCGCCGTCGAGATATTCGTCGCGCACGGCACGTCGTGCACGTCGCACGCGCGCACGAGCGCGTTGATGTCGGGTTCGTGCGGCTGCGGCGTCATCGGATCACGCAGGAAGATCACGATATCGACGTTGCCTTCCGCAAGCCGCGCGCCGATCTGCAGGTCGCCGCCGTGCGGGCCCGACAGCATGCGCTCGACGTTGATGCCCGTCGCGGCCTCGATGCGCGAGCCGGTCGTGCCGGTCGCGATGATCTCGCAGTGGCGCAGCGTCTCGACGTACTCGCTCGCGAGTTTGACGATGTCGTCCTTCTTGTGGTCGTGCGCGATCAGTGCGACGCGGGTTGGCATGGCGTAAGTCTCCTTGACGTATGGGTTGCGTGCTTGATAGTCGTAATGCGTGTGGTGACGCGGCGCGAGGGCGCCGCGGCTGCCCGGAAGCTGACTCAGTAGGTGCCCGGATAAGCCCCACCGTCGATCAGCCAGTTCTGCCCGGTGATATAGCCCGCGTGCACGCTGCACAGGAATGCGCAGGCGCGCCCGAATTCGTCGGACGTACCGAAACGTCCGGCCGGAATTGCCTTCATGCGGCGCGCGCGCGCTTCATCTTCCGAAATATGGCTCGCCTTCGCCTGCGCGACGATGGTGGCCTGAATGCGGTCGGTGTCGAAGGCGCCCGGCAGCAAGTTGTTGATCGTGACGCCGGTGGCGGCGACCTGGCGCGCCACGCCCGCGACAAAGCCCGTCAGGCCCGAGCGCGCGCCGTTCGAGAGGCCGAGCACGTCGATCGGCGCCTTCACCGAGGAACTCGTGATGTTGACGATGCGCCCGAAGCCGCGCGCGATCATGGCGTCGATGGTGGACTGGATCAGCGCGATCGGGGTGAGCATGTTCGCTTCGAGCGCCGCGATCCACGCCTCGTGCGTGTACGTGCGGAAGTCGCCCGGCGGCGGCCCGCCCGCGTTGTTCACGAGGATGTCGGGCGACGGGCAAGCGGCGAGCGCGGCGGCGCGGCCGGCTTCCGTGGTGATGTCGCAAGCCACGGCCTTGACGTCCACGCCTGTGCTCTTGCGGATATGCGCGGCGGTTTCCTCCAGCGTCTGCGCGGTGCGCGCGACGATCGTCACGTTGACGCCTTCGGCGGCGAGCGCCTCGGCGCAGCCGCGCCCCAGTCCCTTGCTGGCCGCGCACACCAGTGCGTTGCGTCCTGCGATGCCCATGTCCATTGTTTTCGTGTCCTTTTTGCGTGGATGACCGTCGTGTGACAGGGCGGACACGGCCAGACCTTGCGCCGCCCGCCCCGCGACCTTTTTGGGATTCTAGAAGAATCGGGCGCGGCGCGTGGAAGGCCGATGGCGGCGAAGCGCGTCAGCCGTGCGCGAAGTGGCGTCGCAACGCGCCATGCGCGCGCCGGTACGCGCGTGCTTACCGTATACTTGCGGCTGTAGCGCGGCCCGGCGCCTTCGCAAGCCACGAGCGCTTGCCGCGCGCGGCGGGCCGTGCTCGCCGCAACCGTACAGCCCGGGCGCGCCGCGCCGGGCTCGCGCGGCAGCGGCACGACCGATTCCCCGATTCCCTTGCAGCCTTGTGCGCCCCGCCATGAAACAGGACAGCCGTTTCCCGAATCTCTTCATCCTCGATCACCCGCTGATCCAGCACAAGCTCACGCATATGCGCGACAAGGACACGTCCACGCGCACGTTCCGCGAGTTGCTGCGCGAGATCACGCTGCTGATGGGCTATGAAATCACGCGCGACCTGCCCGTCGCGTCGCGCCGCGTGAAGACGCCGCTGGTCGAAGTCGACGCGCCCGTGATCGCGGGCAAAAAGCTCGCCATCGTGCCGGTGCTGCGTGCGGGCGTGGGCATGTCCGACGGCCTGCTCGAGCTGGTGCCCTCCGCGCGCGTCGGCCATATCGGCGTTTACCGCGCCGACGACCATCGCCCGGTCGAATATCTCGTGCGCCTGCCCGACCTCGAGGACCGCACCTTCATCCTGTGCGATCCGATGGTCGCGACCGGCTACTCGGCGGCGCACGCGATCGACGTGCTCAAGCGCCGCGGCGTGCCCGGCGAGCGCATCCTGTTCCTTGCACTGGTGGCCGCGCCCGAAGGCGTGGACGTGTTCCAGAAGGCGCACCCGGACGTGAAACTCTACGTGGCTTCGCTCGACTCGCATCTGAACGAGCACGCCTACATCATTCCGGGCCTCGGCGACGCAGGCGACCGGCTGTTCGGCACGAAGAACTGACACCGGCAACACAGTTGCATAAGGGCGGCCGGCAAGACCGGCCGCCCTCCCCCGTTCCCTGCCTTCTGCGGACATCCCTGATCCCGCCCCCTATGTACCCTGCGCGGCCGGCGCAACCTGCCATCGCCTGACGCCCCGTCACGTAGGCAGGCGAAGCCGGACGGTCCCGGCGTGATAAAATTCAGATCCACCTGAACGGGCGCTGCGTCCCGTCCTGCCGGCACAGGCTGCCGCACAGGCTTTACGCGAGAAGTGCGAGAGAGGCGAGAGACGCGCGAAGCATCACGCGCGCCGCGCGAACGACGCACGAAGACCGCGCCCGGGAACATCGCAGCGACAACAGCACATTGCACACTGCACGCGCACGGCGCGTGAGACGGAGAAAGGTATGGCGGGTCATTCGAAATGGGCCAACATCAAGCACAAGAAGGCTGCTGCTGACGCGAAGCGCGGCAAGGTCTGGACGCGGCTCATCAAGGAAATCCAGGTCGCGGCGCGCATGGGCGGCGGCGACGCCGACACGAACCCGCGCCTGCGTCTGGCCGTCGACAAGGCGTACGACGCCAACATGCCCAAGGACAACATCAACCGCGCCATCCAGCGCGGCGTGGGTGGCGTCGACGGCGCGAACTACGAGGAAATCCGCTACGAAGGCTACGGCATCGGCGGCGCGGCCGTCATCGTCGACACGATGACCGACAACCGCACCCGCACGGTCGCCGAAGTGCGCCACGCGTTCTCGAAGTTCGGCGGCAACATGGGCACGGACGGCTCGGTGGCGTTCATGTTCGATCACGTCGGCCAGTTCGTGTTCGCGCCGGGCACGCCCGAGGACGAGCTCATGAACGCCGCGCTCGAAGCCGGCGCCGACGACGTCGTGACGAACGAAGACGGCTCGATCGAAGTGGTCTGCCCGCCGTTCGACTTCACGAAGGTCAAGACCGCGCTCGAAGCCGCGGGCTTCAAGGCGGAAATGGCCGAAGTCACCATGAAGCCGCAAAACGAGGTCGAATTCACGGGCGACGACGCCGTGAAGATGCAAAAGCTGCTCGACGCCCTCGAAAACCTGGACGATGTCCAGGACGTGTACACCAACGCGTCGATCGCCGAGGAATAAGGCGTCGGCCCGGGAGGCCGCGCATGGGCGCCGCTTAGGCCCCGCTCACGCCCCGCCTCCTGCAAGCGATTTTCACGGCCGGCGCACTGTGCGCCGGCCGCAACTGTTTCTGGTCTTGGTCTTTCGGGGATTCTCATGAAGTTACTCGTCGTCGGTTCTGGCGGCCGCGAACATGCGCTGGCGTGGAAGCTCGCGCAGGCGCCACGCGTGCAGCTCGTCTACGTCGCACCCGGTAACGGCGGCACCGCGCAGGACGAGCGGCTCGCCAACGTCGACATCACGGACATCCACGAGCTCGCCGATTTCGCCGAGCGCGAAGGCGTCGCCCTCACCGTGGTCGGCCCGGAAGCGCCGCTCGCCGCGGGCATCGTCAACGTGTTCCGCCAGCGCGGCCTGAAGGTGTTCGGCCCGTCGAAGGAAGCCGCGCAGCTCGAAAGCTCGAAGGACTTCGCCAAGGCGTTCATGAAGCGCCACAACATCCCGACCGCCGCGTACGAGACGTTCTCCGACGCGACGGCCGCACACGCCTACGTCGAGAAAAACGGCGCGCCCATCGTCATCAAGGCCGACGGCCTGGCTGCCGGCAAGGGCGTAGTCGTGGCGATGTCGCTGGAAGAAGCGCATCAGGCCATCGACATGATGCTCGCCGACAACAAGCTCGGCGACGCCGGTGCGCGCGTGGTGATCGAAGAGTTCCTGGCAGGCGAAGAAGCGAGCTTCATCGTCATGGTGGACGGCAAGCACGTGCTCGCGCTCGCCTCGAGCCAGGACCACAAGCGCCTGCAGGACGGCGACCAGGGCCCGAACACGGGCGGCATGGGCGCGTACTCGCCCGCGCCCATCGTCACGCCGCAGCTGCACGCGCGCGTGATGCGCGAAATCATCCTGCCGACCGTGGCGGGCATGGAGAAGGAAGGCATCCGCTACACGGGCTTCCTCTACGCCGGCCTGATGATCGACGCGCAGGGCAACCCGAAGACGCTCGAGTTCAACTGCCGCATGGGCGACCCCGAAACGCAGCCGATCATGGCGCGCCTGAAGGGCGACTTCTCGAAGGTCGTGGAGCACGCCATTGCCGGCACGCTCAACCAGGTCGAGCTCGAGTGGGACCGCCGCACGGCGCTCGGCGTCGTCCTCGCCGCCCACAACTATCCGGAGACGCCGCGCAAGGGCGACCGCATCAGCGACATCCCCGCCGAGACCGCCGATTCGGTTACGTTCCACGCGGGTACGCAGATGGTGGACGGCAAGCTCGTGACCTCGGGCGGCCGCGTGCTGTGCGTGGTCGGTCTCGCCGATTCGGTGCGCAGCGCGCAGAACGTCGCGTACGAAACCGTGAACCGCATCTCGTTCGACGGCATGCAGTATCGCAACGACATTGGCTATCGCGCCGCGGGGCGCAAGCAGTAAGCAGTGCTTGCCTGGGGCCGCGAGCATCGATGCGGCCCCGAATGCAGTGAATGGCCATGGGCAGCCACCTGGCTGCTCGCCGTAGCAACGCGCAACGGCGCGCTCACGGTTTTCGTCTGCCCGCTTATGCTCGCCGCAAAGCCGGCGAGCGCGAGCCAAACAGCGCAGCAGCCTGAGCGCGCCCGGCAGGCAGCCCACGATGGCGCCGGGCGTCGCGCCAATCGGCGCTACACTGCCGCTGTCAGGCCGCCCCAGGCGGTCTATCCGAATAGCCCAACGAGCAAGCCGACGAGTAACCCGATTCCAGCGCCAGTGCGCTGCCGTCCCCATTTCATCGATGACCGACTCCCCTAACAGCGCCTCCCCCGACAGCGCCGCCGTCCGCGCCTGGCTCGCCAGCCTGCAGACGCAGATCGCCGACACCCTCGGCGCCTTCGACGGCACGCCGTTCGCCACGGACAACTGGCAGCGCGGGCCCGGCGAGAAGCTGCGTGGAGGCGGTTGCACGCGCATCATCGAAGGCGGCCAGTTCTTCGAGCGCGGGGGTATCGGCTTTTCCGACGTTTCCGGCGACGCCCTGCCGCCCTCCGCCACGGCAGCGCGCCCGGAACTCAACGGCCGCGGCTTCGAGGCGATGGGCGTTTCGCTCGTGCTGCATCCGCGCAATCCGTATTGCCCGACGGTGCACATGAACGTGCGCATGCTGCTCGCCACCAAGGCAGGCGAGGCGCCGGTGTTCTGGTTTGGCGGCGGCATGGATCTCACGCCCTACTACGGCTTCGAGGAAGACGCGCAGCACTTCCACCGCGTCTGCCGCGACGCGCTCGCGCCCTATGGCGCGGACCTCTACCCGCGCTTCAAGCGTTGGTGCGACGACTACTTCTTCCTGAAGCACCGCAACGAAGCGCGCGGCGTGGGCGGCATTTTCTTCGACGACTACGCCACGGGCGGCTTCGACGAGGCGTTCGCGATGCTGCGCAGCGTGGGCGACGGTTTCCTGAAGGCGTATCTGCCGATCATCGAAAAACGGCGCGCCACGCCCTACGGCGAAGCCGAGCGCGAATTCCAGGCGTACCGGCGCGGGCGCTACGTCGAATTCAATCTGGTCTGGGACCGCGGCACGCATTTCGGCCTGCAAAGCGGCGGCCGCACAGAGTCGATCCTGATGTCGATGCCGCCGGGCGCGACCTGGCGCTACGACTGGCAGCCGCAGCCCGGCACACCGGAAGCGCGCCTCTACAGCGACTTCCTGCCCGTGCGCGACTGGGTCTGACGCCGTGACGCAAGCTTTCACTGCCCCGCCCAACGCGCTCGAGAGGCGCGTCGGGCTGCTCGGCGGCACCTTCGATCCGATCCACGAGGGCCATCTCGCGCTCGCGCGTCATTTTGCGCGCGTGCTGGGCCTGAACGAGCTGATCCTGCTGCCGGCCGGCCAGCCGTGGCAAAAGCCGGGTGTGACCGCAGCGCAGCATCGGCTCGCCATGACGCGCGCGGGCGCGGCGTCGCTCGCGTTGCCGGGCGTAACGGTGACGGTGGACGCCGACGAAATCGAGCACAACGGTCCGACCTACACGGTCGAAACGCTGCGCCGCTGGCGCGCAAAAAGCGAAAGCAACGGCACCGCCGCGCTCACGCTGCTAATGGGCGCCGATCAACTGCTGCACCTCGATTCCTGGCACGAATGGCGCGAGCTTTTCGCGCTCGCGCATCTGGGCGTGGCGAGCCGTCCGGGCTTCGACTTCGCGGCGCTGCCGCCCGAGGTCGCGCGCGAGGCCGCCGCGCGCCGCGCGAGCGCCGCCGCGCTTGCGGCAACGCCGCATGGCCACTTGCTGGTCGACGACACGCTCGCGCTCGACGTTTCGGCGACCGAAATCCGGCGCGACCTGCCGGCCTGCGTGGCGAGCGGGCAACGTCGCGGCACCGCCGCCGACAAGCTTCCCGCAGCCGTGTGGGACTATATCCTTCAACATCATCTCTATCTGCAACACGAGTAACTATGGACATCCGCAAACTTCAACGCGCCATCGTCGACGGTCTCGAAGACGTCAAGGCACAAGACATTCGCGTCTTCAACACGAGCCATCTGACCGAGCTGTTCGACCGCGTGGTCGTCGCGAGCGGCACCTCGAACCGCCAGACCAAGGCGCTCGCCAACAGCGTGCGCGAGAAAGTCAAGGAAGCCGGCGGCGACATCGTGAGCACCGAAGGCGAGGACATCGGCGAATGGGTGCTCGTGGATTGCGGCGACGCAGTGGTCCACATCCTCCAGCCCGCGCTGCGCCAGTACTACAACCTCGAGGAAATCTGGGGCGACAAGCCGGTGCGCGTGAAACTCGCGACCAACACCGGCTTCGTGGGCGCGCGCCCGAGCGAGCCGATGGACGACGAGGACGAAGACGAGGAAGCCGCGCCGGCCGTGAAGAAGCCCGCACGCAAGACTGCAGCGCGTAAGACCGCGAAGTAAGCGCAGCGCGCTTACGAACGCCAATCGTCACGCACGATGAAACTGCATATCGTCGCCGTCGGCCACAAGATGCCGGACTGGATCGCCGAGGGCTTCGAGGAATATACGAAGCGCATGCCGCCGGAGCTGCGCATCGAGCTGCGCGAGGTGAAGCCCGAGCAGCGTTCGTCGGGCCGCTCCGCCGAGAGCGTCATGGCAGCCGAGCGCGTGCGCATCGAAGCTGCGCTGCCCAAAAATGCGCGCATCGTCGCGCTCGACGAACGCGGCAAGGACTGGACCACGATGCAGCTCGCGAAGGCGCTGCCGCTCTGGCAGCAGGACGGCCGCGATGTGGCGTTCCTGATCGGCGGCGCGGACGGGCTCGATCCCGAGCTCAAGTCGCGCGCCGATACGCTCCTGCGCCTCTCGTCCCTCACGCTGCCGCATGCGATGGTGCGCGTGCTGCTCGCCGAGCAGCTTTACCGCGCGTGGACCATCACGCAGAATCACCCCTATCATCGCGTGTGATGCAGGTGTAAAGCGCGCCCGCACCGCTTTTGGTCGTGCGCCTGCGGCTCGCTTTTGGCTCGCTAATGGCCCATTGAGCCCCGCCCAAGCCCCGGAAAGCAGGCGCGCACGTCAACCCGAAGTCCGTAACGACAAAGACGCTCCGATGCCCACCAACGCGCCCTATCCGTTCGTCTATCTCGCCTCGCAAAGCCCGCGCCGCCAGGAACTGCTGCAGCAGCTCGGCGTGCGCTTCGAGTTGCTGCTGCCGCGTCCCGACGAAGACGCCGAAGCGCTCGAAACCGCGCTGCCCGGCGAACAAGCCGCCGTTTATGTCGAGCGCGTGTGCGCCGCGAAGGCAGACGCCGCCCGCGCGCGCCTCGTCGCGGGCGCGCACAAGCATGCGCCGATTCTCACCGCCGACACCACGGTTTCCATCGACGGCCATATCCTCGGCAAGCCGCACGATGCCGCCGACGCCTATGCGATGCTCGAACGCCTGGCCGGGCGCGAGCACGAAGTGCTCACGGCGGTGGCCGTGGTGAACGCCGAAGGCGTGTGTCTGCCGGTCGCGGTCTCGCGTTCGCATGTGCGCTTCGCGGCTGCGCTGCCCGCTGCGATCGCGCGTTACGTGGCGAGCGGCGAGCCGTTCGGCAAGGCCGGCGCGTACGGCATACAAGGCCGCGCGGCGGAATTCGTCGAGCGAATCGACGGGTCCTATTCGGGTATCATGGGTTTGCCATTATTCGAAACGGCCGCCCTCCTGCGCGCCGCGGGCATCGACTTCTAGAACAAATCATGAACGAAGAAATCCTGATCAACGTCACGCCCCAGGAGACGCGCGTCGCATTGGTCCAGCAAGGCGCAGTACAGGAGCTTCACGTCGAGCGCACGCTGTCGCGCGGGCGCGTCGGCAACGTCTATCTCGGCAAGGTCGTGCGCGTGCTGCCGGGCATGCAGTCCGCGTTCATCGACATCGGTCTCGAGCGTGCCGCGTTCCTTCATGTGGCCGACATCTGGCATCCGCGCATTGCCGGTGAAGCGCATGCGCCCATCCATCATCAGCCGATCGAAAAGACCGTGTTCGAAGGGCAAACGCTCATGGTGCAGGTCGTGAAGGATCCGATCGGCACGAAGGGCGCGCGGCTTTCCACGCAGGTGAGCATCGCGGGACGCACGCTGGTCTATTTGCCGCAGGAGCCGCACATCGGCATCTCGCAGAAGATCGAGAGCGAGGCCGAGCGCGAAGCGGTGCGTGCGCGCCTCACGGCCGTGCTGCCCGCCGATGAAAAAGGCGGCTATATCGTGCGCACGATCGCTGAAGACGCCACGAGCGAAGAACTCGCAGCGGACGTCGCGTATCTGCGCAAGACGTGGGCGACGATACTCGCGCAGGCGCAGCGCGTGCCCGCCACGAGCCTGCTCTATCAAGACCTGAATCTCTCGCAGCGCGTGCTGCGCGACTTCGTGAACGACGAGACCTCGCGCATTCAGGTCGATTCGCGCGAAACGTTCCAGAGGCTCACGGAGTTCGCCACCGAATTCACGCCCGCCGTGCTGCCGAAGCTGCATCACTACTCGGGCGAGCGGCCGCTCTTCGACCTCTACAACATCGAGGCCGAAATCCAGCGTGCGCTCTCGCGCCGCGTGGACCTCAAGTCGGGCGGTTACCTCGTGATCGACCAGACCGAGGCGATGACGACCATCGACGTGAATACGGGCGGCTATGTGGGCGCGCGCAACTTCGACGACACGATCTTCAAGACGAATCTCGAAGCGGCGCATACGATCGCGCGGCAATTGCGTCTGCGCAATCTGGGCGGCGTCATCATCATCGACTTCATCGACATGGAAAACGTCGAGCATCGCGACCAGGTGCTCGGCGAACTGAAGAAGGCGCTCTCGCGCGACCGCACGCGCGTGACCGTGAACGGCTTCTCGCAACTGGGGCTCGTGGAGATGACACGCAAGCGCACGCGCGAATCGCTTGCGCATGTGCTGTGCGAGCCGTGCCCGACTTGCCTTGGCAAGGGGCAGGTGAAGACCGCGCGCACGGTTTGCTATGACGTGCTGCGCGAGATTCTGCGCGAGTCGCGGCAGTTCAATCCGCGCGAGTTTCGCGTGGTCGCTTCACAGCAGGTCATCGACCTCTTTCTCGAGGAGGAGTCGCAGCATCTCGCGATGTTGATCGACTTTATCGGCAAGCCGGTGTCGTTGCAGGTGGAGTCGAATTTGAGTCAGGAACAGTACGACATCGTGCTGATGTAGCACGACACCGTAGCAGGCATCACCGGAGCACCGCAGTTGAACCACCAGCGCGTCACCATCGAACAGATTGGCGAATTCGACGAGATCGTCGATGTACGGACGCCGCTCGAATTTGCCGAGGACCACGTTCCCGGCGCGATCAACGCGCCCGCGCTCAGCAACGAGGAGCGCGTGATCGTCGGGACGATGTACAAGGAGTCGCCCTTCGAGGCAACGCGAGTGGGCGCCGCCATGGTGGCGCGCAACATCGCCATGCATCTCGATACGCTGTTCGCCGACCGTCCGCGCAACTGGCGTCCGCTCATCTATTGCTGGCGCGGCGGCAAGCGTTCCGGGTCGATGACGGCGTGGTTCAACATGATCGGCTGGCGCGCGCGTCAGCTCGAGGGCGGCTACAAGGCGTACCGGCACACGGTCGTGGAGGCGCTCGGCACGTTGCCCGGAGCGTTTCGCTATATCGTGCTGGCCGGTCCGACCGGCAGCGGCAAGACGCGCCTGTTAAAGGCGCTGGGACAAGCCAACGCGCAGATGCTCGATCTCGAAGCGCTTGCCGCGCATCGCGGTTCGCTGCTGGGCGCGCTGCCCACGCGAGCGCAGCCCTCGCAGAAGTCGTTCGACACGGCGCTCGTCCAGACGCTGCGCGCCCTCGACGCCACGCGCCCCGTGTTCGTCGAGGCGGAGAGCCGGCGCATCGGCGCCATTACGCTGCCGCCCGCGCTCGTGGACCGTTTGCACGCCGCGCCTTGCGTCGTACTCGATGTGGCGCGCGAGGAACGGATCGACCTGCTGCTCGAGGAGTACGGACACCTGTTCGACGAGCGCACGTATTTCCAGGAGCAACTGAACAAGCTCACGCCCCTGCATGGGCGCGAGCGCATCGAATCGTGGTGCAAGCTGCTCAACGAAAATCGCAGGGCCGAGCTTTACGAGGCGCTGGTCGCTCAACACTACGATCCCGCCTACACGCGCAGCACGCGGCGCCACTTTGCGAAGCTCGAGAAATCGCTGCACTTCGCGTTTCAGCCGATGAAGGGCGACACGCTCGCCCAAGCCCGCACGCTGCTCGCACAACTCGAGGAAACGTCATACGCGGCAGAACCCGCGGGCAGCGAAGCCGAAGCGCCTCGCGCCGTTTGACGTATCCCCTTCCCTTCGCGCGCTTCACAATAAACGCGCGCGCCGCGATGGTTTAGCGCGAGTACATCGCGTTCCAGTCTTCAGGCGAAACCGTGGCGCGGCCGCCCGATTGCGAGGCGTTCGCTACGCCGCCGTAACTGCTGTTTGCACCATTCAATGCAGCGACCTTCGCCTGGGCGGACTGAATCGCTTCGGGATAGTGGGCGTTGTCGCCATCGCCCACGCGATAACCTACTTGCTGAAGCTGAACGAGTTCGGCGCGCACCTGGGCGCGGGTAATGGTCGAGTGCGACTGCGCGAACGAAGCGGTGGGAAGAGCGGCAGCGGCAACAACGGCGGCAACAGCAACGGCTTGAATCAGGGACTTCATGGAAACGACCTCCAGTTGGATCAGGCGGTCGACGTGCGACGGTATGTGCATGCGACCGATGTACGCATCGTATGCTTGTGATTTCCTAGGGTTAACCCCTAGAAATCTAAGGCACTGTTCCAAATCGAGGCAAAGTCTGCGCGATTCATCGCCAATGGGCTCAGCCGGCGCCTCCGCGCCAGCCGGCTCCCTTGGGACAACGCAGCGTTAACGCGATGACTTGCGCGGCGTGGCGCTGTCAGGCAACGAAGCGGTGTGCTGAAGCTGCGCGGGCAAATCGGGCTCCCACGCTTCGAGATCTTGAGTCGGGTAAAGGCCGAACGCGTACATGACTCGCTTCAGACGGCTCTTGAAGTTGGGCCGCGGCACGTTGGGAAGTGTGCCCGGCGCGGCGTCGGCCGTGCGTGCCATGTAGTTGTACTTGAAATCGCGCTGCGTCACGCCCCACTTCATGAGGAACTCGCGGCCGCCGCGATTGCGGCGAATGCGTCCTGTCGTGCGGCAGCCGAAATGGTAGACACGGCTCGCGCCAACCGAGCGGAACGTGCGGCAGCCGACCAGCCAGAGCTTCATCAGAAAGTCGTCGTCGCTGCTCATGCCGGGCCCGAACTCGATGCTGTAACCACCCACGCGCAGCCAGAGTTCGCGGCTCACGAGCGTCGGCTGCAGTGCGATGCCGTTGCGGTCGGCGGTGTTCATCTTCGCGGCGAATTCGAGTAGTCCCGCCTCGTTGAAGTCGGCAGGACCGGTGCCGAAATGGGCGACCGTCACGAGGTTGTTGCCCGTGTCGGTCGGTTCGATGATCTGCGAGGCGAGATAGGCGGGCGCTGCGCCGATTTCGCGCAATGCATCGACGAAGGCCGAATCCCAACCGGGCGTACAGAACATGTCGTCGTTCATGAACAGGATCCACTCGCTCGAGGCAAGGCGCGCCACATCGTTCACGGCGAGGCATACGCCCACGTTGCCCTTGCTCCACGTATGGCGGATGCCCTGTTCGCGGACCCAGTCGAGCGTGCCGTCGCTGCCGTCGTTCACATGCACGAGGATCTCGTGCTCGTACGCGGAGTGGCGCCGGATGCTGTCGACGCACAGTTTGAGGTACGGCAGATTATTCCAGGTCGGGATCAGAATGCTGAACATGAAGATTAGCCCTATAAAGGGTCTGAGCGATGCATGACGAGAAACGCGATATTGTACGCACGCCCGGACGTGCCGTAGAAGTTCATACCTCACGATGCCGTGCTGGACGCTGCCCCTGATTATTTGCGCAGCCTGCGAGCAAATATCATGGGATAATAAGCGGTTACTTCAAATAACAACTAAACCCGTGTTTCAGCAGACCAACTCAAACACTTCGTGGGTTTCGCCGGCAAGCTGGTTCGATCACGCCGTATCCCGGTCCTGCACGATCCCCTATCAGGGCGTGCCTTACGAGCCGGAAGCGTTTCTTCGTAGCACCAGTCGCCTCAAGATCGCGAAGAAATACCTGCACAAGCAGTTTCTTCTGAAGGCGCACGGCCAGACGCGCCTCGAACAGGCGCATCTGGACGCTTCGCAGCGAATCCTGTGGGTCTATGCCAAACGCAACTTCGGCGACGCGGCGATGGACATGGCCGGCCGCGCGCTGCTCAAGGGCCTGGGTGTGCGCATCGATCTGCTCGCGCTGCCGTCGCTCGTACCGCTGTTCAGCGAAGACGACGTATTCGGCAAGGTCTACGGCGACCCCAGTGAGGTCGATGCGCGCCGCTACGACGCGATTCTGCTCTCCGAGTACAACCTGCCCTCAATCCGCATCAAGACCCAGCACTTCGCGAAGCTGCCCTACGCGGGCCTGTTCCGTTACTTCAACGGGCCCGACCGCAACCAGACCTGCTTCAGCTTCGCGAGCGTGAACGACGTGTTCTCGCTCGGCCACGACGCCGGCACGCTCGCCGCGCTCAGCAAGCCTTATCTCGCCAGCAAGCCCGCAACGCGCGAATCCGTGCGCGCGCTCTTGCCCGCGCGTCCGTTCATCGCGCTCGCGGCGGGTGGCGTGGACCCCGATCGCACCTACAACCGCTGGTCCGAAGTCATCGAATTGTTGAGCAAGTACGACAACGCGAGCGCCGCGAAGGAAATCGTCGTGCTCGGTTCGGACAACGGCACGGACATCGCACAGCAGTTGTGCGCGAGCGCGCCCGCGAACGTGCGCATCCGCTCGCTGACCGGCAAGCTCGCGTTCCTTCAGGCGCGTGAGATCGTTGCGCACGCCGAGCTGTTCCTGGGCGCGGACGGCGGCCTGATGCACGTCGCCCACACCACGCAAACGCCGAGCGTTTCGCTGTTCAGGCATCAAGAGCCGCCCTCCCTGCGCTTGACCGAAGCCTGCCGATCCATCGGCCTGCAGGGCAGCGGCAACGTCGACACCATCCCGCCCGCGCAGGTCGTGGGCGCAGTGTTGCGCCAACTCGCTGCGCTCGTCCCCGCAACGGCGCCCGCCGCCGCCTGATCGCCCCAAACAGGGCTCCTCAAGCTCACGCCGCGCGCCAGCGCGGTTTCATGACGGTGGCGCGCCCAAACTCGCGCGCCGCCGTCATGGTCCATGCGGGTCAGGCCGCGCTCTGCTGATACTGGATCTTGTGCAGGTGCGCGTACATGCCGCCCTTCGTGAGCAGTTCCTGGTGCGTGCCCGATTCGACGATATGGCCGCCATCCATCACGAGGATGCGGTTCGCACGCTCGATCGTCGAGAGACGGTGCGCGATCACGAGCGTCGTGCGGCCGCGCATCAGCGTTTCCAGCGCCGCCTGCACGTGGCGCTCCGATTCCGAATCGAGCGCCGAGGTCGCCTCGTCGAGAATCAGGATCGGCGCGTCCTTGTAGATCGCACGGGCAATCGCCAGACGCTGGCGCTGGCCGCCCGAGAACTTCATGCCGTTGTCGCCGACCAGCGTCTCCATGCCTTCGGGCAGGGCCGAGATCGTCTCCCACAGGTTGGCGGCGCGCAGCGCGCGTTCCACGCGCTCGCGGTCGGCCGTCTGGCCATAGGCGACGTTGTTCGCGACCGTGTCGTTGAACAGCACCACGTCCTGGCTCACCATCGCGATCTGGTTGCGCAGCGCATGCACGTCGTAGTCGGCGATCGATACGCCGTCGACCATCACCTGCCCGCCGCTCGGATCGAAAAAGCGCGGCAGCAGGTTCACGAGCGTGGTCTTGCCGCTGCCCGACGGGCCCGCGAGCGCCACCATTTCGCCGGGATTGATGCGAAACGACACATGGTCGAGCGTCACGCGATGGCTCGCGCCATAGGCGAATGACACGTCGCGGAACTCCACCTCGCCGCGCGCGCGTTCGAGCGGCAAGCCGCCGCCGGCGGGCTCGGGCGGCTCGTCGATGAGCCCGAAGATCAGCTCGGCCGCGGTCATGCCGCGCTGCAGCGGCTGGTTCACGTCGATCAGGTGCTTGAGGGGCGAGATCACGAGCAGCATCGACGTGACGAACGCCACGAAGCCGCCAACCGTCGTCTGGTCGTTCGAGGCCTGCACGACCGCAATGGTGATGACGATCGCCAGCGCGATCGAAGCGAGGAATTGCGTAAGCGGCTGCGCGAGCCCGCCCGACACCGTCATGCGCATCTGGTAGCCGCGCAGGCGCTTGCTCATCTCGCCAAAGCGGTCCTTTTCGTATTGCTCGCCGTTGTGAACCTTGACGACCTTGTAGCCGCCCACCGTCTCCTCGACGATATAGGACAAGTCGTTCGTGAGCATCTGATGCTCGCGGTTCAGCCGGCGCAAACGCCGGTTGATCTTGCTGACGAGCCAGCCGATGGCCGGCAGCAGCACCGCGACGATCAACGTGAGCCGCCAGTTCAGATAGAACAGGTAGCCGAGCAGGAAGATGACTGTGAGCGAGTCGCGCACGATCGTGACGAGCACGCTGAGCAGCACGCCGAGAATCTGGTTGACCTCGAACACGATCGCGTTGATGACCGTGCTCGCAGTTTCGCGCTGGAAGAAGCCGACGCTCGCATGAATCATGCGCTCGAACATCTTGAGCCGCAGCGCGAGCAGCACGCGGTTCGACACGTACTGCAGCAAGTAACCGGACGCGTATTGCGCGAGGCCGCGTACGAGCGCCAGCCCGATCACCGCGGTGGGCACCAGCCATTTCGCTTTCGGGTCGCCGCGCGTGCCGAAGCCGTGATCGAGCAGCGGCTTGAGCAGCGCGGGAATGCCGGCTTCGGTGGCGGCCACCACGGCCATCGCGATCACGCCTGCGAGGAGCACCCACATTAGCGGCTTCACATACGGCCACAGCCGCCGGCCAATCACGATCGGCGACGACTTGGTGTCGGAGCCGATCGGCTTGCTCAAGGTTGATCTCTCGCTCAAAATTTCCTCGAAAAAAATGCGGGTAATCTGCCCGCCCCCCGGCAAACAGGTACGCCATTGTAAACGTTCGGCCCAGGGGGCGAGGTATCCGCCCGGCCGGTGCCTGCGCCGGAGCGCTTTCGTAGTGGCCGGCGTTTTTGTATATACTCACCGATTCGGCTTCGGGGCACGAACGCGCGCGCAAACGGCTTGCGCACGAACTGCTCTGCGAACGCGAGACCAGCACTAGCCGGCCCGCCCACCCTCTTCACCTTCTTCCAGCCATCGCGAGCCAGCGCCGATGAACGACAGCGCCAAACCCGATGCGATCAGTGTCATCGTCATCGTCAAAAACGAAGCACACGATATTCGCGACTGCCTCGCTTCCGTACACGGCTGGGTGGACGAAATCGTCGTGCTCGATTCGGGCAGCACGGACGGCACCCAGGCCATTTGCCGCGAGTTCGGCGCAACGGTCGTCGAGACCGACTGGCCCGGTTTCGGGCCACAGAAACAGCGCGCGCTCGACGCCGCCCGCGGCCCCTGGATTCTCTCGCTCGACGCCGACGAACGCGTGTCCCCGGCGTTGCGCGACGAGATTCTCGCGAGCGTCAAGGCGAACGGGGCCGACCTGTTCCGTGTGCCGCGCCAGTCGAATTACTGCGGCACGTGGATCCGCCATTCCGGCTGGTCGCCCGACTATGTGACGCGGCTCTTTCGCCGCGACGTAGCGCGCTTCTCGAACGATCTCGTGCACGAGCGCGTGATCGCCGCGCCCGAGGCGCGCGTCGGCACGCTCGCCCAGGCGCTGATTCACTACAGCTTTCGCGACTTCTCCGAGGTGCTCTGCAAGATCGACAGCTATTCGACCTACGGCGCGACCCAGGGCGCGGCGCGCGGCAAACGCGGCGGCCTGCGCAAGGCGCTGCTGCACGGCTTCTGGTCTTTCGTGCGCAGCTGGATCATCCAGCGCGGCTTTCTCGACGGCAAGATGGGTTTCGTGCTGGCGATCTCCAACGCCGAAGGCACCTACTACCGCTACCTGAAGCTCATGCTGCTCGAAGCACAGCAGTCCGCCGCGGCACAATCCCGCGACGCCGCAGCGGAGCGCCGATGAACGCGCGCCGCGACATGCTGGTTTCGGTGATCGTCAGCACCTATAACCGGCCCGATGCGCTCGAGCGGGTCCTCGCGAGCCTGAGCGCGCAATCCGACACGCACTACGAAATCATCGTCGCCGACGACGGCTCGGCCAACGCGACCCGCGAAACCGTGGAGCGCTGCGCAGCGGCGAGCCCGGTGCGCATGGAGCATGTGTGGCACCCGGACGACGGCTTTCGCCTTGCCGAGATCCGCAACAAGGGCATCGTGCAGGCCCGTGGCGACTACCTGATCTTCCTCGACGGCGACTGCGTGGCGCAGCACGATTTCGTTGCGCGCCACCGGCAGCTTGCAAGCGAGCGAGCCATCATCACCGGCAGCCGCATCCTGCTCGACGAAACGCTCACGCAAGCGGTGATCGGCCAGACGCTGCCGTTGGCGGATCAGGGCTTCGGCTTCTGGGTGCGGCAACGCCTTGGCGGCCACGTCAACAAGATCGCGCCCCTCTTTGCCAAGCTGCCGGACCGCAAGTGGCGCGTGATCGAGCAGTTCAAGTGGCGCGGCATCAAGGGCTGCAACATGAGCGCCTGGCGCAGCGATATCGAGCGCGTGAACGGATTCGACACGAGCTTCACCGGCTGGGGGCACGAGGACGCCGATTTCGTGGCACGCCTTGCCAACGGCGGCGTGCACCGCAAGCTCGGCGCCTACGCCACGGAAATCTTCCACCTGTGGCACCGCGAGCAACCGCGTGACCAGGCCAACTCCAATGAGCAGCGGGTCAGGGCGCGTATTGCGGATGGCACCGTGCGCGCCGAACGGGGTCTGGCCGAACTCGCGACTTAAGCAAGCGATTGCCGGACCGACGGCGCAGCATGGCAGCGTGAAAACTCCCACGCCGCCTGCCGCCCATTCCCCGTCACGTCAATAAACGATCTCGATCTCGCTGCCCGCAAACTCGCCGCGCAGCGCGGTGAGCAGGTCGTCGGAGGGCTTGACGCGCCAGGCGTCGCCCAAGCGCACTTCGCCTTCGGCCCGATCGTTGCGGTAGGCAATCTGCACCGCGAGTCCATTCGGAATGACTGCTTGCGGGCGATCGCCGCGATCGCGCCCGAAGCCGCCGCGCCCACGCGCTTGCGCGGCCGGCGCCGGCAGCGAGTCGTCGGGCTTCGCGCGATACGCTTCGAGCACCGTGCGCAGCGCGAGCGCATTGGCGTTGCCGTTCATCTGCAGCTTCACGGCCTGCGCGTAGCGGCTGCGCGCGCGCTCGAGATCCATCACCGTATCGACGGTGAAGCGAATGCCGCCCGTGAACGCGTCATTGCGCGCGCCGCCCTGCACGACTAGCAGCTCGTCTTCCTTGAAGAGCGCCTTGTGCGCTTCGAACTGCTCGTTGAACACCGTCACTTCGCACTGGCCGGTGCCGTCGTCGAGCAACGCGATCAACATCTTGCCGCGTTGGGTCATTTGCGTGCGCAACGAAGCGATCACGCCCGCGATGAGCTTGTCGCGCCCTTCCTTCAGCTCGCCGATCTTCTGGCGCACGAAGCGGCGCACTTCGTCCTTGTAGGCGTCGAAGAGGTGCCCCGAGAGGTAGAAGCCGAGCGCGGCCTTCTCTTCTTGAAGCTTGCGCTTTTCGCCCCACGCGGGTTCGTCGACCAGCTCATGCGCGGCGAGCGGCGCGTCGCCCATATCGAACAGGCCCGCCTGCATGGCGTTGGCGCTCGCCTGGTCGGCGGCTTCCATCGCCATCGGCACGGAGGCCAGCAACTGTGCGCGGTTTGCGTGAATCGTGTCGAATGCGCCGGCGCGGATCATCGCCTCGATCGTGCGGCGATTCACGAGACGACGGTCGATGCGCTCGCAGAAGTCGAACAGGTCCTTGAAGGGACCGCCCTCCTCGCGCGCGCGCAAGATTTCTTCGATGGCGTTCTGGCCGCTGCCCTTGATCGCGCCCAGACCGTAGCGGATCGTGCGCGAGCGCTTGCCTTCTGCGACGTTCGAGTCGGCCACCGGCTCGAAGCGATACGCCGAAGCGTTCACGTCCGGCGGCAGCACGGCCATCTTGTTGGTCAGGCAGTCCTCGAAGAGGATCTTCACCTTGTCGGTGTCGTCCATGGCGAGCGACATATTCGCCGCCATGAATTCCGCCGGATGGTGCGCCTTGAGCCACGCCGTGTGATAGGCGAGCAGCGCATAGGCGGCCGCGTGCGACTTGTTGAAGCCGTAGCCCGCGAACTTCTCCATCAAGTCGAAGGTTTCGTCGGCCTTCTCGCGCGTGAGACCGTTCTTGGCCGCGCCTTCCGCGAAAATTTCGCGGTGCTTGGCCATTTCCTCGGGCTTCTTCTTACCCATCGCGCGGCGCAGCAAGTCGGCGCCGCCGAGCGAGTAGCCGCCGATGATCTGCGCCATCTGCATCACCTGCTCCTGATAGACCATGATGCCGTAGGTCTCTTTCAGAACAGGTTCGACGCGCGGATCGGGATACTCCACCACTTCGCGGCCGTGCTTACGCGCGCAGAAGCTCGGGATCAGGTCCATCGGGCCCGGACGATACAACGCCACGAGCGCGATGATGTCCTCGAAGCGGTCGGGCTGCGCGTCCTTCAGCATGCCCTGCATGCCGCGGCTTTCCAGCTGGAACACGGCGACCGTGTTGGCCTTCTTGAGGATCTGGAACGACGCGGCGTCGTCGAGCGGCACCTCGGCGAGCGACCAGTCTTTCTTCGACGGGTCGAGCATGCGGATATAGCGCTCGGCCCAGTCGAGAATCGTGAGCGTGGTCAGACCCAGAAAGTCGAACTTCACGAGGCCGACTGCTTCCACGTCGTCCTTGTCGTACTGGCTCACGACGCCGCTTTCGTCGCCCTGCGTGTAGAGCGGGCAAAAATCCGTCAGCTTGCCGGGCGCGATCAGCACGCCGCCCGCGTGCATGCCCACGTTACGCGTGAGACCTTCCACGAGCTGCGCGAGGTCGAGCAGCTGGTGCACTTCGTCTTCGTTGTCGTAGCGCTCCTGCAGGAGCGGCTCTTCCTTCATCGCGTCGGCAATCGTGACGTGCTTGCCGGGCTTGAACGGAATGAGCTTGGCCACGCCGTCGGTGAAGTTGTAGCCGAGATCGAGCACGCGGCCGATGTCGCGCACCGCCGCCTTCGCGGCCATCGTGCCGAAGGTCGCGATCTGCGAAACCGCATCGGCGCCGTACTTTTCCTTTACGTACTGAATGACGCGGTCGCGCCCGTGCTGGCAGAAGTCGATGTCGAAGTCGGGCATCGACACGCGTTCCGGATTCAGGAAGCGCTCGAACAGCAGGTTGTAGCGCAGCGGATCGAGGTCGGTAATGCCGAGCGCGTAGGCGACGAGCGAGCCCGCGCCCGAGCCCCGGCCCGGCCCCACCGGCACGCCGTTGTTCTTGGCCCAGTTGATGAAGTCCGCAACGATCAGGAAGTAGCCCGGGAAGCCCATCTTGATGATGGTTCCGCACTCGAATTCGAGCCGTTCGTTGTAGCGCGCGCGCTCCTGCTCGCGTTCGGCTTCGTTCGGATACAGCTGCACGAGGCGCTTTTCGAGGCCTTCTTTCGACAGCTGCACGAGATAGTCGTCGAGCGACAGGCCGTCGGGCGTCGGGAAGAGCGGCAGCTTCGGCTTGCCGAGTTCGAGCGTGAGGTTGCAGCGCTTGGCGATTTCGATGGTGTTCGCAATGGCCGACGGAATGTCCGCGAACAGCGCGGCCATTTCTTCCTGAGTGCGAAAACGCTGATCGGTCGTGAAGCGCTTCTGGCGGCGCGGATTCGCGAGGATGTCGCCTTCCGAGATGCACACGCGCGCTTCGTGCGCGGTGTATTCCTCGTCGGTCATGAACTGCATGGGGTGCGTGGCGACCACCGGCAGCTTCAGCTGCGACGCGAGCGCCACGGCCTGCTCGACATACTGCTCGCCGCCGGGCTGGCCGCAGCGCTGCAGTTCGATGTAATACGCGTTCGGAAACAGCTTCGCCCAGCGCTGCGCATGGCGCTTCGCACTTTCGGCATTGCCCGCCGCGAGCGCGAGACCCACGTCGCCCTGCTGCGCGCCCGAGATCGCGAGCAGGCCCTCGGCCAGCCCTTCTTCGAGCCACGCAACGTCGACTTCCGCGCGGCCGCGATGCTGGTTCGTGAGCCACGCCTTGGACAGCAGCTCGCACAGATTCAGATAGCCGCGCTTGTCCTTCACCAGCAGCAGAAGGCGCGACGGCTTGTCGCGGTCGTCGGGATTCGTGATCCAGACGTCGCAGCCGGCAATGGGTTTGACCCCTTTGCCGCGCGCTTCGCTGTAGAAACGGACGAGGCCGAATGCGTTGCCTAAGTCGGTGAGCGCGAGCGCGCCCTGGCCGTCTTTGGCCGCCGCCTTGACGAGGTCGTCGAGGCGTACGATGCCGTCGGCAATCGAGAATTCGGAATGGACGCGGAGATGGACGAAGCGGGGATCTGACATGGCCGTCATTGTACCTTCAGGGGCACGCGATTATCGGCGCTCGCTCGCATGCGCGCGCGACATTGGCCGGGGCGGCCCAACCGATCTGGACAAGCGCTTGCGTAAGCGCTGCGCCGCCGCACGGTGTGTCGACTACGCCGCAGGCGGCGCAAGGCGCGATTGAGGGATAATAGCGGATTGCGCCCGCCGCGCGCCCTGCCCCAATTCCCGTTTTCGAGGGACCGGCAGTGAACAGGCAGTACGCGACGCACCACGCGCGCCCGGCTCCAGTTTCACGCGCTTTGATAGCGCCTTTCCCGTTGCACCATGCGTATCCTCAATCTATCCGCTTACCAGTTCGCCACGCTCGATAAGACCGCCGAGTGGCGTCCGCTAGTGCTCGAGCGTTGCAAAACGCTCGATTTGCGGGGCACGATCCTGCTCGCGCCGGAAGGCATCAACCTGTTCGTCGCCGGCGATGAAGGCAACGTGCGCGCCTTCATGGACTACATCAACCACGACCCGCTCTTCGAAGGCAAGTTCGCGACGCTGCGGTTCAAGGAAAGCTTCTCCGAAAACCGGCCCTTCAACCGTATGCTCGTGCGCCTGAAGCGCGAGATCATCACGATGAAGAAGCCCGCGATCCGTCCCGAAGAAGGCCGCGCGCCTTCCGTGGCGCCGGTCGTGCTCAAGCAATGGCTCGACCGCGGCTTCGACGACGAAGGCCGCCCCGTCGTCATGCTCGACACGCGCAACGCGTTCGAAATCGATGTCGGCACGTTCGATAACGCGCTCGACTACCGCATCGACAAGTTCAGCGAATTCCCCGGCGTGATCGAGGCGAACCGCGCCGACCTCGAAGGCAAGACGGTCGTGTCGTTCTGCACGGGCGGCATTCGCTGCGAAAAGGCCGCGATCCACATGAAGGAAGTGGGCATCGAAAGCGTCTACCAGCTCGAAGGCGGCATTCTCAAGTACTTCGAGGAAGTGGGCGGCGCGCACTACAACGGCGACTGCTTCGTGTTCGACCAGCGCACCGCGCTCAATCCGCAGCTCGAACCGACGGACACCGTGCAGTGCTTCGCGTGCCGCGCCGTCGTCACGCCGCAAGAGCAGGCTTCGCCGCTCTACGTGGCAGGCAAGAGCTGCCCGGCGTGCCATCCGGAGCGCGCGGGCGCAACGGATACGGCGCCGGCGGCCCAGGCTGCCGCTTAAGCCGCGCGCGTGAGCGCATCGCCGCAAGGGTATCGCGGGCGCTTCGCGCCCTCGCCCACTGGTCCGCTGCACTTTGGCTCGCTCGTTTCGGCGCTCGCGAGCTGGCTCGACGCGCGAGCGCATGACGGCACGTGGCTCGTGCGCGTGGAAGACATCGACGGCCCGCGCGCCGTGCCGGGCGCAGCCGAGGACATTCTCGCGACGCTTGCGGCCTTCGGCTTTCACGCCGACGAGCCGCCGCAATGGCAGAGCCGCCGCACCGATCTGTACCGCGCGGCGCTCGACCGCCTGATCGCCTCGGGCCACGTGTACGCGTGCGGCTGCACGCGCAAGGAAATCGCCGATTCGCAATTGCGTGCGCACCAGCGCAACACCACGCTGATCTATCCGGGCACCTGCCGCGCGGGCCTGCACGGCAAGCCAGCGCGCGCGTGGCGGCTGCGTGTGCCCGACGACGCGCCTTCCAGTGCGCAAAACCCCGCGCTGATCCGCTTCGACGATCGCTGGCAAGGCCCGCTGCAGCAGGACATCGCAACCGAAGTCGGCGATTTCGTGCTCCTGCGCGCCGACGGCCAATGGGCCTACCAGCTTGCCGTGGTTGTTGACGACGCCGAACAACGCATTACGCACGTAGTGCGCGGCGCGGACCTGCTCGACTCGACGGCGCGGCAAATCTGGCTCCAGCAGTGTCTTGGCGTGCCAACGCCCGCCTACCTGCACGTGCCTGTTGTGACGAACGAGGAAGGGGACAAGCTCTCGAAGCAGACCGGGGCGCAAGCGCTCGATGCATCACGCCCGCTGGAAGCGCTGATGGCCGCGGCACGCCATCTGGGCCTCGAATTGCACGACCCTTCGCCCGCAACGCTCGAAGCGTTCCAGCGAGACGCGATCGAAGCGTGGAAGCGGCGGCTCGCGCAATTGCCGGCCACCTAAACAAAAACGGCATGTCGTTGAAGGCGACATGCCGTTTTATCGTTGTGTCGCGCGCCGCTTCGCGCGCTCAAACTCAGTTCGATGAAGACGACGTCGGCTTGTTGCGCCACGACGAGCCGAGACCGCCCAGCAGCGCCGCGAGCGGCTGCTTCGACTGCTGTTTTTGCGGTGCGGTGTTCGCGGGCTTGTCTTCAGCCTTGCTGCGCGCGTTAGCCGAAGGCTCGTAAGGCTTCAGGAAAAAATCGTCGATCGGCTGCGAACGATGATGATGCGGGCGGTCGAACGACGCCGCACGGCGGTGCACACCGCGTTCGCCGCGCCCTTCGCGGCCTTCATGACCGTCGCGCTCGCGGCGGCGGCTGCCGCCTTCGTGATGCGGCACCGGCACGTCGACCACGAGGCGCTCCACGGTCAGCGGACGCTTGATGAGCTTCTCGATATCGGCGAGCTGCTTCTTCTCGTTCGGGCTGCACAGCGAAAGTGCGTCACCCGAGGCGCCTGCGCGGCCCGTGCGGCCAATGCGGTGCACATAGTCTTCGGCGTTGAAAGGCAGGTCGAAGTTGATGACGGCGGGCAGCTCCGCGATGTCGAGGCCGCGCGCGGCCACGTCGGTCGCCACGAGCGCTTCGATTTCGCCGCGCTTGAAGGCGTCGAGCGCCTGCATGCGCTCGTTCTGCGAGCGGTCGCCGTGAATCGCCGCCGCGACGATGCCCTGCTTTTCGATCTGGCGGGCAAGGCGGCTCGCGCCGATCTTGCTGTTACAGAACACGATCACCTGTTTGAGACCGCGGTCGCGGATCAGCTGAACGACCGCGCCGGTCTTGTCGCCCTCGGCGACTTCGTACACGACCTGCGTCACGTTGGTCGCCGTGGAGTTGCTGCGCGCCACCTCGATGGTCTGCGGCGTGCGCAGATAGGTCGCGGCAAGCTTCTTGATCTCGCCCGAGAACGTGGCCGAGAACAGCAGCGTCTGGCGCTCCTTCGGCAGCAGGTTCAGGATGCGCTGCAGGTCGGGCAGGAAGCCCATGTCGAGCATGCGGTCGGCTTCGTCGAGCACGAGCATCTGCACCTGGCCGAGGCTCGTGGTCTTTTGCTGCACATGGTCGAGCAGGCGGCCAGGCGTGGCGATCAGGATTTCCACGCCGCGGCGCAGTTCGTCGGACTGCGGATTCATGTCGACGCCGCCGAACACCACCGCGCTGCGCAGCGGCGTGTGCTGCGCGTAGGTGCGCACGTTGTTCGCGACCTGATCGGCCAGCTCTCGCGTAGGCGTGAGAATCAGCGCGCGCACCGGATGGCGTGCGGGCGAAGCGCTCGTGCTCGCCATCGGCAAGAGGCGTTGCAGGATCGGCAGCGAGAAGCTCGCGGTCTTGCCCGTGCCGGTTTGCGCGGCGCCCATCACGTCGCGGCCCGTGAGCACCACGGGAATCGCCTGTGCCTGGATCGGCGTGGGCGTCGTGTAGCCCTGCTCCTTGATGGCCCGGAGAATTTCGGGGGCCAGACCAAACTGGTCAAAGTTCGCAGTGCTGGGCGTGACGGCTGTGTCGGACATGGTGGCTTCGCTATAAAGGCGCTATTCGCGCAAGGCGCGGGAGCGCCTCAAAAGGTCACTGCTGGGCATTGCAGGTCGATGCAAAGGCGCCGAACAATACGTCGGGCGCCCTGCGGCGACGGGCGGAACGCACGCCCGCGAGGACCTCCCGGCAAACGGATGGCCGGGATGGCCCGTGGACGACGAGAGGATCTGCCGGGGACGGGGCGCTGGCGTCATCGCCGCGCTCGCTCGGGTTCAACCCGGCCAGACTCACTCGATTCCAGATGGTTCCGGCGCCGGCCTCGTCTATCGACTGGCGCGCGCACCGGATTGGTCAAAACGGCTCAACCGGCTTTTCAGGCCGATCCAGCGAGCCTCGGGGCGGCCTGCTGCTCACCCTTGCGGCAGGCGCAAAGGGCCGAAAGGCCGGTATTGTAGCACCTTGGCATAAATCCCTATGGCAGCAGGTCATGCGATCTGCAGCACGGCGCACGAGAGCACCCCGTGCGCCATGCGACGAAGCATCGCGCCCTTTTTCCTCCGGGCCCGCTGCTCACCACGTCTCGCGCATCACCATCAGCCGCAGCTCGGTCATGTCCTCGATCGCGTAGCGCACGCCCTCGCGCCCGAGACCGGAGTCCTTCACGCCGCCGTACGGCATGTTATCGACGCGAAATGACGGAATATCGTTGATCACCACGCCGCCCACGTCGAGGCCGTCCCACGCGCGGTGCGCGTTGGCGAGCGAGTCGGTGAACACGCCGGCCTGCAGGCCGAAATCGCTGTCGTTGACGATCTCCAAAGCACGGCCGAAGTCGTCGAAGCGCTCCAGGATCGCGACCGGCCCGAACGCCTCCTTGCGGTAGAGATCGGTGTCGCGACCCACGTTCTCGAGCAGCGTGGCCTCGAACATCGCACCGTCCACCTTGCCGCCCGCGATGATCTTCGCGCCCGCGAGCACCGCGCTCTCCATCCAGCCTGCGAGGCGCTTCGACTCGGACTCGGAGATCATCGGCCCGACAAAGGTGTTCTCGTCCTTCGGGTCGCCCATCTTGAGCGTCTTGACCTTGGCGATAAGCTTTTCGCGCAGCGCGTCGTAAAGCGACGCGTGCACGAGAATGCGTTGCACGCCAATGCAGCTCTGTCCCGACTGGTAGTACGCGCCGAACGCGAGGCGCTCGACCACATAGTCGAGCTTGCCGCCCTGATCGGCGTCGACGATGGCCGCCGCGTTGCCGCCCAACTCCAGCACCACCTTCTTCTTGCCGGCCTTCCTCTTGAGGTCCCAGCCCACCGCGGGCGAGCCCGTGAACGAGAGCAGCTTGAAGCGCTCGTCGGTCGTGAAGAGGTCGGCGCCGTCGCGGTGCGCGGGCAGGATCGAGAAGGCGCCCTTGGGCAAATCCGTCTCCGCCAGCACCTCGCCGATGATCAGCGCCCCCACCGGCGTGCGGCTCGCGGGCTTCAGCACGAACGGCACGCCGGCGGCGAGCGCCGGTGCGACCTTGTGCGCAGCCAGATTGAGCGGGAAATTGAACGGCGAGATGAACGAGCACGGTCCGATCGGCACGCGTTTCACGTAGCCGTGATAGCCCTTCGCGCGCGCTGAAATCTCGAGATTCACGATCTCGCCGTTGATACGCACGCTCTCTTCGGCGGCCACGCGGAACGTGTCGATCAGGCGCGTCGCCTCGCCGCGCGAGTCGTTGATCGGCTTGCCCGCCTCGATGCACAGCGCCATCGCCAGCTCGTCGAAGCGCTCGCGAAAGCGCGCCACGCAATGATCGATCACGGCCTGGCGCTTGTACGGCGGGAACGCGCGCATGGCGGGCATGGCGGCTTCGGCTGCGGCGATGGCCTGGTCGATCGCTTTCGCGTCGGCGAGCGCGACGCGCGTGGCGACTTCGCCGCTGTATTTGTCGGTGACTTCGAGGTCGGTGTTGGCGGCGACGGCCTCGTTGGCCAGGTAGTACGGATAAGTCGGTTTGAGCATGACGGGGTTCTCCGTAATGACAACGTCAAAGCTGCGTCAAAGCTGCGCGCTCAGGCGCTTGATGTCGCGATTGAGCACGCGCTCGTTGTCCGAGTAATCGATGGGCACGTCGATCAGGTGCACGCCGGGTTGGGCGAGACACTGCTCGACGAGCGGCTTGAATTCGTCCGCCGAGCCCACGCGGTGGCCATGCGCGCCGTAGCTTTGCGCATAGTCGACGAAATCGGGGTTCTGCAGCGTCATCCCGTAGTCGGGGAAATTCATGTTTTCCTGCTTCCAGCGGATCATGCCGAACGCGTCGTCGCGCAGCAGCAGCACGACCAGATCGAGCTTCAGGCGCACCGCCGTTTCCAGCTCCTGCGAATTCATCATGAAACCGCCGTCGCCGCACACGGCCACGACCTTGCGCTGCGGATGCACGATCTTGGTGGCGATGGCCGAGGGCAGCCCCGCGCCCATCGAGGCGAGCGCGTTGTCGAGCAGGATCGAATTGGGCTCACGCGCGCGGTAGTAGCGCGCGAACCAGATCTTGTACATGCCGTTGTCGAGGCACAGGATGCCGTCGTCGGGCATCGCGTCGTACACGTCGTGCACGAGCCGCACCGGGTACATGGGAAAGCGCTCGTCATGCTGCCCTTTGGCAAGATGCGCCTCGAAATGGCGCTTGATCTCCTCGAAGCGGGCGAAGTCCCACGCGTGCTCGCGCGGCTTGAGACTTTCCTTGAGTTGCCACACGGCGTTGGCGATGTCGCCCACCACCTCGATCTGCGGGAAATACACGGGGTCGACTTCCGCGCCGAGAAAATTCACGTGGATGACGGTTTTCTCTTCCGCGCTGCGCATGAAAAACGGCGGCTTCTCGATCACGTCGTGGCCGACGTTGATGATGCAGTCGGCGTGCTCGATCGCACGGTGCACGAAGTCGCCGTCCGAGAGCGTGGCGTTGCCGAGCCAGAGCGGATGCGATTCGTCGATCACGCCCTTGCCCATCTGCGTGGTAAAGAACGGGATGCCGGTTTCGTCGACGAATTCGCGCAGCACGTTGCGCGTGGTCTTGCGGTTTCCGCCCGCGCCGATCATGAGTAGCGGATGGCGCGCCTTGCAGATCGCCCCGACCGCATGGGCAACCGCTTTTTCCTCGGCCACGGGCCGGCGGCTGAAGCTCTTGGGAATGGGCTTGCCGTCGCCCTCTTCGTCAGCCACGTCCTCGGGCAGTTCGAGATGCACGGCGCCGGGCCGCTCCTGCTCGGCCTGGCGAAACGCCTCGCGCACGAGCGCGGGAATATTGCCGATGGAGACGATCTGCCGCGCGTACTTGGTGAGCGGCTCCATCATGCGCACCACGTCGACGATCTGGAAGTGGCCCTGCTTGCTCGACTTGATGGGCTTCTGGCCCGTGACCATCAGCATGGGCATGCCGCCCAGCTGCGCGTAGGCGGCAGCAGTCACGAAGTTGGTGGCGCCGGGCCCGAGCGTGGCGAGGCACACGCCGGTGCGGCCCGTCAGCCGCCCGTAAGTGGCGGCCATGAAGCCCGCGGCCTGCTCGTGGCGCGTGACGATCAGACGAATCTTCGAGCGCCGCAGCGATTCGAGCAGATCGAGGTTTTCTTCCCCGGGAATACCAAACACATATTCGACGCCTTCGGCTTCGAGCGCCTTCACGAACAGATCCGATGCTTTCATCGACCACCTCGTTGGCAAGAGCGTGGCCGGCGGCGCGGGCGGCAGCCGGCCTTCGCGAACAGGCCGACAGGTTACTCCGGCAAAGCGGAATGTGTCGTGAAGCGTGCGTGCGGCGTTAGCGCATGATCGTCGCGCAGCCGGAGAGCACCGGCTTCGGGCTCGCGTCGGACGTGACGTCGTAGAGATCCGCGCCGGGACCCTTGGTCCACCAGGTGTAGCGCTCGGCGACGTACTTCACGCCCGAGGCAGCGATCACGCCGACGAAGAGGAGCTTGCGGCCTTCCACGGGCACGAGCGCAAAGCTCTGGCCGTTGGCCGCGTTGAGATAGGTGACCTTGAAGCTCTTGCCGTTCGCGCAGGTGTAGCTGAACGTGTGGCGCGACTGGACCTGGATATCGCGCACTTCGAGCGGGGCCGCGTGCGCCGCGTCGAGGTGCAGGCCGGCCGCCAGACCACAGGCTGCCAGCGCAAGCGCGCCGCTGCGCTGAACTACGCGGATTGCGCGCATTGCGCCGCTTCGACCATCGATCATCGTGTTCTCCGTGTGTTGCGTTGCCCGTGCGCGTGACGCCATTTGGTATTCACGCGCGAAGTATTGGCTCACACGATAACCGGCACGCGCGAGCGCCGCCTTGTGCGCGGCCAACGCAGCGCGCTCGCCGCACACTCACTGCGCGGCGTCGCCCGGCACCGGACGCACCGCCGCGGCCGCTTCGCGGGCGCGCGAGCGGGCCTCGTCGGTGTCGGCGCCCGTAGCGAGCGCAACGCCCATGCGGCGCTTCACGAAGCTCTCGGGCTTGCCGAAAAGGCGCAGGTCCGCGCCCGGCACGGCAAGCGCCTGCGCGACGCCCTCGAACGCGATGCCGCGCGCATCCATGCCGCCGTAGATCACCGCCGATGCGCCCGGACCGCGCGCCGTCGTATCGACAGGCAGACCGAGGATCGCGCGCGCGTGCAGCTCGAACTCGGAGAAACGCTGCGAGGCGAGCGTGACGAGCCCCGTGTCGTGCGGACGCGGGCTCACTTCCGAGAACCACACCTCGTCGCCGCGCACGAACAGCTCCACGCCGAAGAGGCCTCGGCCGCCCAGCGCCTCGGTCACCTTGTGCGAGATCTCGCGCGAGCGCTCGAGCGCCTTCGCGCTCATCGGCTGCGGCTGCCACGATTCGACGTAATCGCCGTCCACCTGGAGGTGGCCGATCGGATCGCAGAAATACGTTTGCACCTGGCCGCTCGCCGGGTCGATGGCACGCACGGTGAGCTGCGTGATTTCATAGTCGAAGTTGATGAAGCCCTCGACGATCACGCGCCCGCGATTCACACGGCCGCCTGCCAGCGCATAGTCCCAGGCGCGCTCGACGTCGGCGTCGCTGCGCACGACCGACTGCCCCTTGCCCGACGACGACATTACCGGCTTCACCACACACGGGTAGCCCACCTTGGCGACGCCGGCCTTCAGCTCGTCGAGCGAATCGGCAAACGCGTAGGGCGAGGTGGCGAGGCCGAGTTCCTCGGCGGCGAGGCGCCGGATGCCCTCGCGGTTCATCGTGAGCTGCGCGGCGCGCGCGGTCGGGATCACCTCGGCGACACCCTCGGCTTCGACGGCGGCGAGCGCGTCGGTGGCGATCGCTTCGATTTCGGGCACGACGAGATGCGGGCGCTCGGCGTCGATGAGCGCACGCAGCGCCTTGGGATCGGCCATGTCGATCACGTGCGCGCGATGCG
This sequence comes from Paraburkholderia sp. J7, assembly GCF_905220155.1. Classification (NCBI taxonomy): domain Bacteria; kingdom Pseudomonadati; phylum Pseudomonadota; class Betaproteobacteria; order Burkholderiales; family Burkholderiaceae; genus Paraburkholderia; species Paraburkholderia sp. J7. The sequence goes on from NZ_CAJMYZ010000023.1 coordinate 104,599, forward strand.
CAACTTGGTGGCCGGGCGCGTTTTCATAGCGATCGACGGCGATCACCTCAACGCCAAGACGCTGCAGCGCGATGATCACTTCCTTGCCAAGCTCGCCCGCGCCGAGCAGCATGACACGGGTAGCGGAAGCGGAAAGCGGCGTGCCGATGCGGGGGCGGGTTTGCATGATGTCTCCAGAATGGCGGTATGGCGCAAATGCGTAAGAGCGCCGATGTTAACACGCGGCCTTGCCGCGGCGAGGCGCTTCGGACCGCCGGCGGCCACCCGCTTCACGCGCTTTGCGCGCACGTTTGCGCTCGCATGCTGCAGCGCGGTGCGTTACGCTTACGCCTTCGCCGATTACGAGGAACGATGCGATGCCTATCCGCCAGACGCACAGCCAGACGCCGAGCCAGAGTCCGCGCGTGAATATGCGCCAGCGCCTGCGCCCGGCCCACGGCGTATTCGCGCGCAAGCTGGCCTCGCGCACGGCGATGCTCGCTGCGGCCCTGCTCGTGTGCGCGTGCAAGCTCCCGGTGCACACGGACGCCTCCGCGCCGCTGCCCGATCCGTTCAACCCCGCTACGACCCAGTTGCTCGACAACACGCACTGGCAGCTCACGGAGTGGAAGCGCGCCGACGGCACGCTGCGCGCCGTGCCAGGCCCGAACGCCGACGCCAGTAATACCGACAACCCCGTTGCCCGCCCCATCACGCTCGACCTCTCGACCGAGAGCGGCCAGCGCCGCGCAAGCGGTTTTTCGGGCTGCAACCGTTATTTCGGCGCCTATGCGCTGAAAAACGGCCTGCTCTCTTTCAGCCAGCTCGGCGGCACGCGCATGGCGTGCATCGGCGCGGGCGGCGATATCGAGGGCCCCTACCTGGAAGCGCTCTCGCATATCGCGCGCTCGGGCGTGCAGATGCGCCCTCCGCGATCGCTCTTTCTCGTGCTCGAAAACGGCGACCGCCTGACGTTCGCCGAGCAAAGCGCCGAGGCCAAGCCTGGCGTTGCGCCGGGCGCCGCCTCCGACGCCAAACCGGCGCAGTGAACGCTGCCCGCATGAACCGCCGCGCCCTTGCCCGGCGCGGCTCTTTTTTTGTTGCGCGCGAACCAAAACAGCGTGCGCAGGGTCTTTGGCGTGTCGGGCGCGCAACGCCCGCCGGGCCGAGCGCAACACAGTCCTCAAGTGGATGGCGGCGCACAGGGGCCGAGCGGTTACACTCCACACGTCGCACACCTTCTCTACGTACATCTTTGGCATGCACACGGTAGTTCCTGGCTGGTTCGGCGTTTCGGCCGTCTGGTTCATCCCTCTGATCTGGCGTCTCGTCAAGTCCGTGCTGCCCGGCGGCGCGGGCCTGCGCGGTCCGGGCACGATCCGGCTCTGGCTCGGCTTCCTTGGTGTGCTCGTCGCGAGCTGCGCGCTCGAGGCGACGCTCATCGACATCGCCGGTTTCGACGCGCTCGGCCACGCACTATCGGGCGGGCTCGGCAAGCTCATCGGCCACGTGGCCGCGCCGCTCGCCATGACGGCGCTCCTCCTCGTGAGCTTGCCGTGGCTGCTCGACTTCCATTGGCGCGAATTCCTCGCCTGGGCCGACATCTCGCTCGGGCTCGGGCTGAACATCCGCGCCGCCCGTGAGACCGACGAGAGCCCGCGCCGCGAACGCCGCAGCCGCCGCGCCGCAGCCGAAGAGGGACTTCCCGCCCATAGCGCCGCCACCGTCAACCTGCCGATGCCCGGCGACGGCACGCGACGCAAGCGGCCGACGATCTGGCGCCCGCCTGCACGCGAAGTGCGCGATCAATCGCGCACTGCCGGCGCGATGGCCGCGGGACTAGGCGCAGCGTCGACCGCTGCCGCCGCACAGGAGGCTTTTGCGGATAGCGCGCCGTGGCGCGCCGAACCAGGCGTCCGGGGTCCGGCCGATTCCTCCGCGGCATGGGCACGCACCGAGCCGACCGCGGCCGCCGACTGGCTGCGCGGCACGCGTGCTCCGGCGGCTCCGGTGCAAGCTGCGCCGAGAGCACCGATGGAGCCGCCACGCATGCCATTGCAGCAAGGCGCACCGCTTGGCGACGCGCGCCGCCAGCCAACGCGTGGCGCGGGCACTCCCTCGGATACGGCGGGCGTGCATGGCGCACCGGGCGTCCCCGCGCAACCCAATGCGCCATGGCGCGCTGAGCCTGGCCATGCGCGGCCGGCCATGGCCGCCGCGACCGTGGGTGCGCGCGCGGCTTCAGCGTCGGCTGCGGTGCATGCTGCGCCGCTCGCGGCCGGTGCCGCCGCGGCAGCAGCCGCCGCGCGCAGCGCCGCGTTCGGCTCGACGCCGGCGCCGCTCGATCCGCTGACTTCGCCGTTCGCGCAGCCAGTCACGCCTCGCCGCTCGGCGCCGCCGCCCGCGGCAGGCAGCACGGCAGCGCGCGCCGCGGCAGCAGCGCCGCCCCGCGTCGCGAAGCCGCCGCGTCCGTACGTCTGGCAAGGCCAGCCGGCGCGCGTGAACCCTCGCCCGCCCATGGCCGCGCCGCGCGCGCCGTTCACCTCGCAGCTGGCCGACACGCCGCCCGCTACGCCCGCGTACTCGCGCCCCGCTTCCACCAGCGCGCCGCAAGCGGAAGCGCCCCTGTCGATGAGCGTGCTCGAAACGTTGCGTTCGATCGAAGAAAACGCCGCACGCTGGACGTCCCTCGCCGGCGCGAGCCTCGCACGCCGCACGCTCGACGAAGCGGGCACGCTCGCGGGCGAAGAGGAAGCGCACGCGCAATTCCCAAGCGCCCCGCCAGACATGTCGAAGACAGCAGCGCCGGTGACGCCTTCGGGCGTATCGATGGAAGCGACGTTCGCGCCAGTCACGCAGCAGGACGGTGACGCCATCTCGCCGAACCGGGGCGTGCAATCGCTGGACGAGGCGCACGCCGCGCTGCAGCCGCACAACACGTCGACAACCTGGACGCCCGCTGCACAGGCTGCCCCCTACCCCGACGAGATTCAGCGCGCCGCGGCATACGAGCCGAAGTCGGTCAGCGCCGACGACACGGCAATGCCAACTCCGTGGCGACCGGTGCACACCCATGTGGACGAAGCCGCGCATGACGCATTGAGCGCAGCGACCGGCGTCGAGCCTGTGCAAGCCGCGGCGGCAGAAGCCGCAACGCCGTCCTCCTGGCCCACGCTGGATCACGGCATGCCATGGATCCTGCTCGACGACGAACCGTCGGCCGCCGCGCCCACGGAAACCCACGCCGCCGAGCCGTTCTACACGTTCACGCCGTTGTCGGCGCAGGAACAGGCGCCCGCGCCTGAGGTGGCAGTTGCTCCCGTTGCGGCGCCAGCACCCGCAGTCGCACACACACCGGTTGCAGCAAGCGTACAAGCGTCGCAGCCCGCTCCCGCCGAGTCGCAGGATGCAAACGACGCATCGGAAGCGGCGAACATCGTGCATTTGCCCCGTTTCGTTCGCGAGACACAACCGGAGGTGGCCGCGGCGCCTGTGCATCACGCAGCGCCCGTTGGCGAGCAACCGCTGGACGCAAGCACCCGCACCGAAGTTGTCGATACGGCGTCGGCGGCGACCCTCGACGAATCTGCGTACGGCACATACGGCCGCACGTTCGAAACGTCCGCGCGCGCAACGCCTGCACCTGTCGCGCCCACCGTCGCGCATGCAGCTCCCGCGACGCCGTTCGACGCAACGCCTTCGCCGGCTGCAGAGCAAATGGCGAGCGAGTCTTTCGCCCCTGTTGCGCGCGTCGTCGAAGAGCACCCGGCGGTCGATGAAGCACATGAGCTTGCGAACGCCGCGGCGGCGCAAGCATTGCCGCCGGTTGAAGCGCCGGCAACTCCGGCACCGGGTTTCGAGGCGACGCCCCTGCCCGCTGTGCAGCAAACGCCGGCACCCGTAGCAACGCCGCCGTGGGTCGCCGAACCGCAGCCGGAATACCGTCCCGCGCCTGCCGAAGCCACGTCCACGCCTGGCCCTTCGCATCCCGCAGTACCGGTTGCCACACCGATCGCGGCACCCTACCCCGCCATCGCGACCGAACCGGGCGCCGCGAGCCCCGCCTTCGAGCCCGAGCCCGAGCCCGAAGTCATCGAAGCAGCCGAAGCAGTCGAAGCGCCCGAACCGGCAGTCCAGCGCCCCGCCGTGCGCGGCCACGCGCCCACAGCTTTCGCGTTCGAGCCGCTCAGCGCCTCGGCGGTCGAACTGCCGGGGCTCGAACTGCTCGAGCGCGCGTCGTCCGAGATCGAGCCGGTCTCCGAGCAGAAGCTCGCCGAAACGAGCCAGCTCATCGAGCAGCGCCTCCAGGAGTTCAAGGTCCCTGTGACGGTGGTCGGCGCGTCGGCGGGCCCCGTGATCACGCGCTTCGAAGTGGAACCCGCGCTCGGCGTGCGCGGAAGCCAGATCGTCGGCCTCATGAAGGACCTCTCGCGAGGCCTTGGCCTCACGTCGATCCGCGTGGTCGAAACGATCCCCGGCAAGACCTGCATGGGCCTCGAATTGCCGAATGCGCGCCGCCAGATGATCCGCCTCTCCGAGATCCTCGAATCGGCGCCGTACCACCGCTCGCAATCGAAGCTCACGATCGCAATGGGCAAGGACATCGTCGGCCATCCGATCGTCACCGATCTCGCCAAGGCGCCGCACATGCTCGTCGCGGGCACGACCGGTTCGGGCAAGTCGGTGGCGATCAACGCAATGATCCTCTCGCTGCTCTACAAGGCGACGCCCGAGGACGTGCGGCTCATCATGATCGACCCGAAGATGCTCGAGCTTTCCGTGTACGAAGGCATTCCGCATCTGCTCGCGCCGGTCGTGACCGACATGAAGCTCGCCGCCAACGCGCTCAACTGGTGCGTGGGCGAAATGGAGAAGCGCTACCGGCTGATGTCGGCGGTGGGCGTGCGCAATCTCGCGGGCTTCAACCAGAAGATCCGCGACGCCGAAGCGCACGAAAAGAAGATCGGCAACCCGTTCTCGCTCACGCCGGAAGCGCCGGAGCCGCTCTCGCCGCTGCCGATGATCGTGGTCGTGATCGACGAGCTCGCCGACCTCATGATGGTCGCGGGCAAGAAGATCGAAGAGTTGATCGCGCGTCTCGCGCAGAAGGCGCGCGCCGCCGGCATCCACCTGATCCTCGCGACCCAGCGTCCTTCGGTGGACGTGATCACCGGGCTCATCAAGGCGAATATTCCGACCCGCGTGGCGTTCCAGGTGTCGTCGAAGATCGACTCGCGCACGATCCTCGACCAGATGGGCGCGGAGTCGCTGCTCGGCCAGGGCGACATGCTGTTCCTGCCACCGGGCACGGGCTACCCGCAGCGCGTGCACGGCGCGTTCGTCGCCGACGAGGAAGTGCACGCCGTGGTGGAGTATCTGAAGCAGTTTGGCGAGCCCGAGTACGTCGAAGGCATTCTCGACGGCCCGGCTTCCGAAGGTGCGCCGCAGGATCTCTTCGGCGACTCGCCCGACGCCGAGGCCGACCCGCTCTACGACGAGGCCGTGGCCTTCGTCGTGCGCACGCGGCGCGCGTCGATCTCGTCGGTGCAGCGGCAGTTGCGCATCGGCTACAACCGCGCTGCGCGTCTCGTCGAGCAAATGGAGACGGCGGGCCTCGTCTCGCCGATGGGCATCAACGGCAGCCGCGAAGTGCTCGTGCCTGGCGGCGGCCAGGGCGAATAAAAAAAGGCGCGAAACGCGCCTTTTTTATTCAACTCAACACACGCGCGCGTTACCGCGCGACGAACTTGAAATCGACCGGCGAGCCGATCTCGACGCGCTTCGGGTTCGGCTCCAGCAAACCGGTCTGCTGATCGCGGCGGAACACGTAGACGGTATCGCTGTTCTGGTTGCCGACGATGAGCCACTGCCCGGTCGGATCGATCGCGAACTCGCGCGGCGACTTGCCGAGGCTCGACTGGCGACCCACGCGCTTCAACCTCCCGCTGTCGCCATCGACGGCGAAGATCGAGATGTCGTTGGCGTCGCCGCGATTCGAGACATAAAGGAACTTGCCGTCCGGCGAAAGATGCAGCGCCGCCGCGCCCTGCGTGCCCTTGAAGCCCGGCTCCGCCAGCTTCTCGACCTGCTCCAGCTTCATATGCCCGTCGTGGTACGCAAACACCGTCACGGTGGCGGCCAGCTCGCTCGTGAGATACGCGTGGCGGCCGTCATTGCCGAAGATCAGGTGACGCGGACCGCTGCCCGACTTCACGTCGGTGTAGCGCCACTCGGTCGGGCTCACGAGCCCGCGGCTGCCGTCTGGCGTGTAAAGGTAGGTCCAGAGCTTGTCGGTGCCGAGATCCTGGGTGAAGAGATAGTGGCCGTCCGGCGAAAACACCGTCGAGTGCACGTGCGCGTTGTCCTGACGCCCCTTCACGGGACCGCCACCCTCGTGATGCACGGTCAGCACGGACTCGCCAAGCTTCCCGTCCTGCTGCACCGGCAGGACTGCGAAGCTGCCGCCGGGGTCGGCCGCGACCGAATAGTTCGCCACGAAGAGATAGCGCCCATCCGGCGAAAGGCTCAGGTAGCACGGATCGTTGCCCTGCGCCGACACCTTGTTGAGAAACGTGAGCTGCCCGCTCGCGGCGTCGAAGCCGAACGCGCTCACGTCGCCGCGCAGGCTGGCGGGACCGTTGTCGCCGGGCAGTTCGTTCACCGCGTAGACAAAGCGGTTGTCCTGGCTCACCACGAGAAACGAGGGATTCACCGTCTTCGCTACGCTGACCGGCTGCATGTCGCCCGTTTGCGTATTGAAGTGGTAGACGTAGAGGCCCTCGCTCTTGCCGCCCGTATACGTGCCGACGATCAGGTTGTAGACACCGCCTGCGGACGCGGTCGTGGAAGCGGATTGCGCGAACGCATGCGTCGCGGCGACGGAAGCCATGATGACAACACCTTTGATGAGCTGGCTGAAGAGATGTGCGCGGAGATGCGCGCGGAGATGCGCGGGTCCGCGCGCACGGGCACTGGAACGGGAGGGCGCGGGCACGGCGTTTGCGGCGGCACGGCGAAGGAACATGTCGACCTCCTTTTTCTTGTCGATGCAGTAAAGCGGATCGGCCCTCGTCGCGACGCTGACCGTACCCGTCTCGCTTTCGTCTGATACATGAGACACCGGCCCAGTATAAGAGAGGTCGCAAACGCCCGCCCCGCCGGCGCGCAGCAACGAGTCGCGCGGAAAAGGCGCGAAAAATCGCAGCAAAAAGGGATCAACGCAAACGATCGAAACCCGCCGCAACCAGGGAGCCGTCATGAACATTCACGTCGCCATCGGGCCGCTCGTCGCGCTCATCGCAGGCATTCTGATTCTTGCCGTGCCGCGCCTGCTCAACTATATCGTCGCGCTGTATCTGATCATCATCGGGATCATCGGGCTATTCGGCGTGAACGGCCATCTGTGACGCGCCTCGTCACGCTCGCCAACGTTTATTGACGCCGGCGAGATGCGTATTTGCATGGGCTGCCGCGCAAAACGCATTGCGCAGGCGACCCCGCTGCCACTACTCTTGTGCGTGCATGCCGCGCGCACTGCCCTGCACGCGGCGAGCGGCTTTCGTTTTCGAGCAACGCTGTCAATCTGCTTACTATGCCCGCACCCATTGAAGACTATGCATTGATCGGCGACGGCCACACGGCCGCGCTCGTTTCCCGCGCCGGCTCCATCGACTGGCTCTGCTGGCCGCGCTTCGACTCCGGCGCCTGCTTCGCCGCCCTGCTCGGCACCGAGGAGAACGGCCGCTGGCTCATCGCGCCCGCCCAGCCCGCCGATGGCGCGAAAGTCGAGATCAAAACCACGCGCCGCTATCGCGGCGACACGCTGATCCTCGAGACCGATTTCGAAACGCCCGAGGGCGCGGTCACGCTCATCGACTTCATGCCGCCCGGCAACGGCTGGTCCGAACTCGTGCGCATCGTCGTGGGGCGGCGCGGCACCGTGCGCATGGAAAGCCAGCTCGTGCTGCGCTTCGACTACGGCTTTTCGGTGCCGTGGGTCAGCCGTCTCACCTACGAGAGCGGCATCAAGGCGACGGTGGGCCCGGACACGGTCGTGCTGCGCACGCCCGTCGACCTCGAGGGCGAAAACATGCACACGGTCGCGCAGTTCGAGGTGAAAGAAGGCGAACGCGTGCCGTTCTCGCTTTCCTATGCGGCCTCGCACCTGCGTCTACCGCCGCCGCGCGACCCGTTCACGGCGCTTGCGCGCACGGAGAACTTCTGGACCGAATGGGCCTCGCGCAGCACGGTGGAAGGCCGCTGGGCCGAACCGATCCGCCGCTCGCTCATCACGCTCAAGGCATTGGCCTACGAGCCCACCGGCGGCATCGTCGCCGCGCCCACCACGTCGCTGCCCGAACAGCTGGGCGGCACGCGCAACTGGGACTACCGCTACTGCTGGCTGCGCGACGCGACGATCACGCTGCTTGCAATGATGCGCGGCGGCTATTACGACGAGGCGCGCGCATGGCGCGCTTGGCTGGGCCGCGTGATGGCGGGCTCGCCCTCGCAGCTGCAGATCATGTACGGGCTTGCCGGCGAGCGCCGCCTGCCCGAATTCGAACTCGACTGGCTGCCCGGCTACGAAGGCGCGAAGCCCGTGCGCGTGGGCAACAACGCAGTCGGCCAGCTGCAGCTCGACGTGTACGGCGAAGTGATGAACGCGCTGCACCTAGCGCGCGTGGGCGGCCTGCAGGCCGACGACACCGCGTGGTCGATCCAGTGCGCGATGCTCGAACACCTCGAAACGATCTGGACCGAGCCCGACGAAGGCATCTGGGAAACGCGCGGCGGCCGCCAGCACTTCACGTTCTCGAAGGTGATGGCGTGGGTCGCATTCGACCGTGCGATCAAATCGGCGGAAAAATTCGACCTGCCCGGGCCGCTCGACCACTGGCGCGAACTGCGCTCGACGATACACGCGACCATTTGCGAGCGCAGCTTCAACAAGGATCTGAACTCCTTCACGCAGATCTACGGCGGCACCGACCTCGACGCGAGCCTGCTGCTCATGCCGCTGGTCGGCTTCCTGCCTGCGGCAGATCCTCGCATTGCGGGCACGGTCGCGGCGATCGAGCGCGATCTGATGTGTGAAGGTTTTGTGATGCGCTACCGCACCACCGAATTCAACGATGGACTCCCGCCCGGGGAAGGCACCTTCCTTGCATGCAGTTTCTGGATGGTCGACAACCTGGCCCTGCAAGGCCGCATGGACGATGCACGCCGCATGTACGAGCGCCTGCTCTCGCTCGCCAATGACGTGGGATTGCTCGCCGAGGAATATGACCCCATTGCGGGGCGTCTGGTCGGCAACTTCCCGCAGGCGTTCTCGCATGTGGCGCTCGTGCATACCGGCTTGAACCTCATGCGGCATGAACAGGACATGGCGAAGGAAACGGGACATCCGGCGGTCGACGGCGCGTCGGCCGAGCCAGCTGTTGCATCCGCATCGTAAATGTTCGAAAGCGCCTGGACGTTTTTGCGAGCTGGGGTACACTAGGCATGCTGCGTTGCACAACGGCCAGGCGCAGAACAGTACCGCCCGCGCTAAAGCCCGCCGGGCTGCGGCCGATAAACAACCTGATTGACTGACCGACCAACCTTGCCGGCCCGCATCTGTTCCGCGCCTCACCCGCGCGCGACCCGGGTGCGAACCGCTCCTTGAAGATGCCGGAGCGCCCATGCTCTATCAAATCCGTGAATTCCAGCGTGCGTTGCTGAGCCCGCTGACCGCCTGGGCCCAGGCCGCCTCGAAATCGTTCTCGAATCCGACGAGCCCGTTTTCACTCGTGCCGGGCGCCACGCGCTTCGCCGCGGGCTACGAACTGCTCTATCGCCTCGGCAAGGACTACGAGAAGCCCGAGTTCAACATTCGCCAGATCGTGAAGGACGGCTTCAATATTCCGATCGTCGAGCAGACCATCATCGAAAAGCCGTTCTGCCGCCTGCTGCGCTTCAAGCGCTACGCCGACGACACCGGCGCCGTGGCCGCGCTCAAGGACGAGCCGAGCGTGCTCGTGTGCGCGCCGCTCTCGGGCCACCACTCCACGCTGCTGCGCGACACCGTGCGCACGCTGCTGCAGGACCACAAGGTGTACATCACCGACTGGATCGACGCGCGCATGGTGCCGCTCGAAGCCGGTGCGTTCCATCTCGACGACTACGTTGCGTACATCCAGGAATTCATCCGCCATATCGGCGCGAAGAATCTGCATGTGCTGTCCGTTTGCCAGCCGACGGTGCCCGTGCTCGCGGCCATCTCGCTCATGGCGAGCCGCGGCGAAGACACCCCGCTCACGATGACGATGATGGGCGGCCCGATCGACGCGCGCCGCAGCCCCACCGCCGTCAACTCGCTCGCCACCGAACACTCGCTCGACTGGTTTGCGAACAACGTGATCCATACGGTGCCGGCCAACTATCCGGGCGAAGGGCGCGAGGTGTATCCGGGCTTCCTGCAGCACGCGGGTTTCGTCGCAATGAATCCGGGCCGTCACACTACGGCGCATTGGGACTTCTACAAGAGCCTGCTGCGCGGCGACGAAGAGGACGCCGAAGCACATCGCCAGTTCTACGACGAATACAACGCGGTGCTCGACATGGCCGCCGAGTATTACCTCGAGACCATCCGCACTGTGTTCCAGGATTTCAGTCTCGCTGAAGGCACGTGGGACGTGGCCGGCGAACGCGTGCGCCCGCAGGACATTCGCGACACGGCGCTCTTCACGATCGAAGGCGAGCTCGACGACATTTCGGGCGCGGGCCAGACGCGCGCCGCGCACGACCTGTGCACGGGCATTCCCGAGGCGAACCGGCATCATCTGACCGCCGAGAAGTGCGGCCACTACGGCATCTTCTCGGGCCGCCGCTGGCGCACGATCATCTATCCGCAGCTGCGCGATTTCATCCGTCAACACCAGCAGGGCGCCGGCCAATCGGGCAAAGAAACGCCTGCCCGCGGCCGCTCCGCACAAGGCGCTGTCGCCTGACGCAGACGCGCGCTCCATGCGAGCGCACGCAGTACGCGCCAGCAGCACAACCCGCGCGCCGTCCCAGGACGGCGCGCGGCGTTTGTGGAGCGTGAAACGATCTCGTGCGCTTCGCTTGCGCTATTTGCGCTACTTGCGCATCAGATACGCGAGCAGCATTTCCGTATTGAGCTGAATGATTTCCGCGCGCTCGGCAGCCGTGCTGAAGTCGCGACCGAGCGTGGCGTTCAGCGTATAGCGGTTCGATACGATGTAGTAACCCATACCCGAGAGCGTCACATAAAGCCGCAGTGGATCGATGCTCGGGCGGAACAATCCCGCAGACTCGCCGCGTGTGAGGATCGAGCCGAGCGTCGCGACGATCGGCGAGATCATCTCGCGAATTCGTGTGGACTTCTGCATATAGCGCGCCTCGTGCAGATTCTCGTTGTTCACGAGCCGCAGCAGTTCCGGATTGTCTCGATAGTAGTCCCACACGAAATGCGCAAGCCGCGTGATCGCCTCGACGGGTGCAAGCCCCGCGAGATCGAGCGCGCGCTCGGCTTCGTTGAGCGCGCCGAATGCGTGCTCAAGCACTGCCGTGAACAGTTGCTCCTTGCTGCCGAAGTAGTAATAGAGCATGCGCTCATTGGTTTCCGCGCGTCGCGCGATCTGGTCGACGCGTGCGCCGAACAGGCCGCCATTGGCGAATTCTTCCGCCGCGGCGAGCAGAATGCGGCGGCGTGTGCCTTCAGGATCTCTTTTGATTTTTGGCTGATTCATGGTGGCAGGATCTCGTTAAGCCGCGTTGTCCGGTTTACGTTGTCGGGCGGTACCACGCCGGGCCTCTCCTAGCCCTGGGATCGACAAACGTTGTGCGGGGCGCGCCAGGTTAATGGACAGACACCCTCCGACCTACGGTCTTGCGTTCCTTCTTGTTTGTTTGATGTCGTTGCGAGCCGACACCGTTCTTCCCCCTGTCGCTTCATGCAAGACGCCATGCCAGCCGCCCATGCATTGCGCCACGCTTTTACGTCTACTGATTCCCCCTCAACCGCAAAGCGCTTCGCATTAAGCGCTTTGATTATGGCACATGGCCCGCCGATGGCAATGCGGGAAATCGGCGATAATGCAAGCTTTGGCGCTGTGCGTGTGCGCCCTGTCAGGCCAGCCGCGTAACCCTGCGCATGGCCATGTGCGCCCAAGGTCGCGCCACCGCCCGCCCCGCCCCGATGTAGCGAACGTGAACGATTCCAAAACACTCGCAGATCGCATCGAAGATCTGCTGCCCCAGACCCAATGCACGAAGTGCGGCTACGACGGCTGCCGGCCCTATGCCGAAGCCGTGGCAGCCGGCACCGCCAATTACAACCAGTGTCCGCCCGGCGGTCTCGAAGGCGTTGAGCGCCTCGCGAAACTGCTCGGCAAACCCGTCATCCCGATCAATCCGGACAACGGCGTGGAACGCCCGCGTCCCGTGGCGTTCATCGACGAACAACTGTGCATCGGCTGCACGCTGTGCATGCAGGCGTGTCCCGTCGACGCGATCGTCGGCGCGCCCAAGCAGATGCACACGATCGTCGAGGATCAGTGCACGGGCTGCGACCTGTGCGTCGCGCCCTGCCCGGTCGACTGCATCGCAATGATTCCTGTTACGGGCGAAGCGACCGGCTGGGACGCATGGACACAACAGCAGGCCGACGAAGCCCGCGTGCGACATGACCGGCGCGCAGCGCGGCAGGCCGCCGAACGCAATGCGGCCGAGGCGCGCGCCGCGGCACGCCGCGCGGCCACGAGCGCGCCTGCCGCCCCGGCACCGCAAGACACCGCCATACAGCCCGCAAGCCCCTGCGCCGACGACGCCGAAGCAAAGAAGAAAGCGATCATCCAGGCGGCGCTCGAACGTGCGCGCCGCAAGAAGGCGGAACTGGCTGAACAGGGTGTGGGACCGCGCAACGTCGAGCACGTGAGCGCCGATGTTCAAGCGCAGATCGACGCCGCCGAGGCGCGCCGCAAGCGTATCGGTATCGAGTCGAATGCATCGGACGCAGCGAACCCGGCGCCCGACGACGACAAGCCCGCGCGCTAGCGCATCGCACTGCCAAAGGCCCCACGCACAACGAGCATGAACGCCACCAAGCGCCGCGCCATCTACGAAACGCTGCAAAGCCTCAATCCGCACCCCACGACCGAGCTGGAGTTCAGCACGCCGTTCGAACTCCTGATTGCCGTGATGCTCTCCGCGCAGGCCACCGACGTTTCGGTGAACAAGGCCATGCGCCGGATGTTTCCGGTCGCCAGCACGCCGGAGACGGTGCTTGCGCTCGGCGAAGAAGGCGTTGCCGATTACATCAAGACGATCGGCCTGTATCGCACCAAGGCCAAAAACGTCATTGCGACCTGCCGCATTCTCATCGAGCAGTACGGCAGCGAGGTGCCGCCAACGCGCGAGGCGCTCGAAGGCCTGCCCGGCGTGGGACGCAAAACCGCGAACGTTGTGCTCAACACGGCGTTCGGCCAGCCGACCATCGCTGTCGACACGCATATCTTTCGGGTTGCGAACCGAACGGGGCTCGCGCCCGGCAAGGACGTGCGCGCCGTCGAAACCGCGCTCGAAAAATTCACGCCGCCGGAGTTCCTCCAGGACGCCCATCACTGGCTCATCCTGCACGGGCGCTATGTGTGCAAGGCGCGCCGCCCCGAATGCTGGCATTGCGTAATCGAGCCGCTGTGCGAGTTCAAGCCGAAGACGCCGCCGCCGGAGCTCTGAGCGAGCGCGAGCCCCCGGGCGTAAAATAATGAGTTCACGCGTTGCACGACGCCGCATCCCCCACTCGACCGACTCAAGATGTTCAATCCCAGCCGCGACGAAGTCCGCCGCTTTTTCACCGAGACCTGGCGCAAGCAGCGCGCGGGCGAAATCCTCACGCCGCTAGAGGCGATCGCCGCCGACTGGATCGTCGAGCACCCCGAATATCACGCCGAACTCGCCGACGCCGATGCGGCCGCCGCGCAGGACTACTCGCCCGAGCGCGGCCAGAGCAATCCGTTCCTGCATCTGTCGATGCACCTCGCGATCAGCGAGCAGCTGTCGATCGACCAGCCGCCCGGCATCCGCGCGGCACACGACCGGCTCGCCGCACGCATGGGCTCCACGCACGACGCGCAGCACGCGATCATGGAGTGCCTCGGCGAAACGATCTGGGAAGCGCAGCGCACGAACACGCCCCCCGACACGGACGCCTATCTCATGCGCATCGAGCGCCGCGCTTCACGCGACTGAGACCGAACGGAAGCGCAACGCAAGCCAACGAAGCCGCAAAAAAACACCCCGCGACAACCTCGCCGAAAACGAGGCCCACGCGGGGTGTTTCGCATGATGCGGCACGCATGGCGCGCGCCGCACTCATGCTTACTTCTTGTTGACGAGGTCGCCGCTGAGCGACTCGATATACGCAGCGATATCCTTCATGTCGCTCTGCGAGAGGCTCTGCACCTGCGCCTGCATGATCGGATTGTTGCGGCCGAGGTGCGGATTGCCTGTGCCCATCTGGTACTGGCGCAGCGCCCAGTAGATGTAGTCGGCATGCTGGCCGGCGAGCTTCGGATATTCGGGGCTCACGGGCTTGTTCAGGCCCGGGCCGTGGCAGGCCGCGCAGTTGTGGCTGTCGGCGAGGGCCTTGCCGTTGGAGACGTCGGCCGCGTGCGCGGGATTCAGCGCGAGCGCGGCGGCCAGTGCGAGAGCGGTACCCGCAAGCTTGATGGTTGCACCGGCAAACGAAGGCATAGCCGTGTAGGGCTTGTTCATGGGTTCTCCACCTGCCGGTTATTTGTTCGGATTGTCTTTCGACGCGGCCGTTTGCGACGCATAGTAGGCCGCGATGTCGGCGATGTCCTGTTCGGTGAGCGAGGACGCGATCGCGTGCATCGTCTCGAAATGCCGGTCGCCCTTCTTGTAGGCGAGCAACGCGTTCATGATGTACTGCGCGTTCTGGCCGCCCAGAATGGGCACGTGGTAGACCTCGGGGTAAGCGGTGCGGTAGTCGGGAATACCATGACAGCCGATACACATCGCCACCTTGTCCTGACCCGCCTTCGCGTTGCCCACGACGTCCGCGTGAGCCGTGACCGCGAAGCACGCCAGCATGGTTATTGCGCCCGTGATGACGTGCTTGCCGACAATTTTTTTCATAGCATCCAACCTGGCTTGAGGGGATTCGAACGCCCGAACCGCAGGCCACGGCCTGCGCCGCATTACTGCTGTTTTACTTTTGGGGTCGCCGTGCAGGCCGAAAAAAATCGGTCCGAGTATACCGCGACGCCGCCGCGGCCGTCCACCGGCCGCGCCACGCCTGGCGGGCCTCGGAGCGCCTGACGGGGCCCTGCGGCAGGCCGGCGTGGCCCACCGGGCGGCCACGCAGCGCCGTGTCGCGCAGGCTCGCTGGCAAGCAACCCGGAGGAACCCTGGCACACACAACGGACTCGCCGCGCGCTCGCCGCAGACGCCTCTGAGCCTGCGTGACCGTGCCCCAAAGAGCGGACCCAACGATACGCGGTGGCGCGCCGACGCAACACCCCATCTGACTTATACTGGGATTTTTTTCCCAGCGAGCGGATTCACCATGCGCGCCACGCGTTTCGAAGGCTCATCGCAGTACGTCGCCACCGACGACCTCAAGCTTGCGGTCAACGCCGCGATCACGTTGAAGCGCCCCTTGCTCATCAAGGGCGAGCCCGGCACGGGCAAGACCATGCTGGCCGAAGAAGTGGCCGCGGCGCTGGGCATGCCGCTCATGCAGTGGCACATCAAGTCCACCACGAAGGCGCAGCAAGGGCTCTACGAGTACGACGCGGTCTCGCGCCTGCGCGACTCGCAGCTCGGCGACGAACGCGTGAAGGACATCGCCAACTACATCGTGAAAGGCGTGCTGTGGCAGGCGTTCGAGTCGGAAGAGCAAAGCGTGCTGCTGATCGACGAGATCGACAAGGCCGACATCGAGTTCCCGAACGACCTGTTGCGCGAGCTCGACCGCATGGAGTTCTACGTGTACGAGACGCGCCAGCTCATCAAGGCGAAGCAGCGTCCGCTCGTGATCATCACGTCGAACAACGAGAAGGAGCTGCCCGACGCGTTCCTGCGTCGCTGCTTCTTCCACTACATCAGCTTTCCCGATCCGGCGACGATGCAGCGCATTGTCGAGGTGCACTATCCGGGCATCCGCAAGGAACTGCTCAACGCGGCGATGGAAAGCTTCTTCGAACTGCGCAACGTCGCGGGCCTGAAGAAAAAGCCGTCTACGTCCGAACTGCTCGACTGGCTCAAGCTGCTGCTCGCGGAAGAGATTCCGCCCTCGGCGCTGCGCGCGGCCGACGGCTCGAAGTCCATGCCGCCGCTCGCGGGCGCGCTGCTCAAGAACGAGCAGGACATGACGCTGTTCGAGCGCCTCATCTACATGAACCGCCACAACCGTTGACCAGGACCCCGCGCGCGAAAGCCGGAGACACCGCATGCTGATCGACTTCTTCTACACGCTGCGCGACGCGAAGCTGCCGGTTTCCGTGAAGGAGTACCTCACGCTCGTCGAAGCGCTCAAGGCCCGCGTGATCGCGCCCTCGCTCGACGACTTCTACTACCTCGCGCGCATGACGCTCGTGAAAGACGAGCAATACTTCGACCGCTTCGATCAGGCGTTCGGCGCGTATTTTCGCGGCATCGAGAAGAAGTCCGAACTCGCCTTCGAGATACCCGAAGACTGGCTCAAGAAGCGTCTGGAGCGTGACTTCACGCCCGAGCAGCGCGCGCAGATCGAAGCCATGGGCGGGCTCGACAAGCTCATGGAGCGCCTGAAGGAACTCTTCGAGGAACAGAAGGAGCGCCACGAAGGCGGCAGCAAATGGATCGGCACGGGCGGCACCTCGCCCTTCGGCCATGGCGGCTATAACCCCGAGGGCATCCGCATTGGCGGCGAAGGCGGCCAGCGCAGCGCCGTGAAAGTGTGGGACGCGCGCGCGTATCGCGACTACGACGACCAGGTCGAAATCGGCACGCGCAACATCAAGGTCGCGTTGCGCCGTCTGCGCCGTTTCGCGCGCGAAGGCGCCGCCGAAGAACTCGATCTCGGCGACACGATCCGCAGCACCGCCGCGAACGCGGGCTGGCTCGACCTCAAGATGGTGCCGGAGCGCCACAACAACGTGAAAGTGCTGATGCTGCTCGACGTGGGCGGCTCGATGGACGATCACATCAAGCGCACGGAAGAACTGTTCTCCGCGGCCAAAGCCGAATTCAAGCACCTCGAGTTTTACTACTTCCACAACTGCGTGTACGACTACCTGTGGAAGAACAATCGCCGCCGCCACGCCGAGCGCACGCCCACGTGGGACCTGCTGCACAAGTTCACGCCCGACTACAAGCTGATCTTCGTCGGCGACGCCACCATGAGCCCGTATGAGGTGCTGCAGCCGGGCGGCTCGGTCGAGTACAACAACCCCGAAGCGGGCGCCGTGTGGCTGCGGCGTCTTGCCGACCAGTTCCCCCATTTCGCCTGGCTCAACCCCGAGCCCGAGCGACTATGGGAGTACCGCCAGTCGGTGTCGATCATCCGCGAGATTCTCGGCCACCGCATGTATCCGCTCACTGTCGCCGGGCTCGAAACGGCCATGCGCGTGCTGAGCAAATAGGCGCAAGCACTCCCGCCCCTTTCCGCCTTTTTGAGGCGGCGCGTGCCTGAGTGTTTCACCAGGCCGCGCCGCCCGATGTCGCCATACCTACGCAAAATCTGGAGACCACCTGCATGACCGCTCCCTCCTCCCCTGACCTGCCCGCGACGTTCAGGCCAGGACCGCTGCGGCCCTTCGCCGATACCTCGGTCGCCACGATCGTGGCCGGTTTCGTCGCGATGATGACCGGCTACACCAGCTCGCTCGTGCTGATGTTCCAGGCCGGCCAGGCCGCGCATCTTTCCGACGCGCAAATTTCCTCGTGGATCTGGGCGCTTTCAATCGGCATGGCCTTGACGACCATCGGCCTGTCGCTGTGGTTCCGCGCGCCCATCGTGGTCGCGTGGTCCACGCCGGGCGCGGCGCTCCTCATCAGCTCGTTGCCACATGTGCCCTATGCCGAGGCGATCGGCGCCTATATCGTGTGCGCCGTGCTGCTCACGGCCGTGGGCCTCACCGGCTGGTTCGACACGCTCATGAAGCGCATTCCCGCGGGCATCGCGGCGGCGCTGCTCGCGGGCATCCTGTTCGAGATCGGCATTGAGATCTTCCACGCCGCGCAGGTGCAAACCCCGCTCGTGCTGACGATGTTCTTCGGCTACCTGATCGTGAAGCGCGTCGTGCCGCGTTACGCGATCGTCGCGACGCTCGTGATCGGCATCGCCGCCGCTGCCGTGCTCGGTCTGCTCGACTTCAGCCACTTCCGCGTGGCGGTGGCGAGGCCCGTGTTCACGATGCCGGCGTTCTCGCTCACGGCGGTGGTGAGCATCGGCATTCCGCTTTTCGTCGTGGCGATGGCCTCGCAGAACGTGCCCGGCATCGCCGTGCTGCGCGCCGACGGCTACGACCACACGGCCGCGCCCTCCTCGCCGCTCATCGCCACCACGGGCCTGGCCTCGCTCGTGCTCGCGCCGTTCGGCTCGCACGGCGTGAATCTTGCCGCCATCACCGCGGCGATCTGCACGGGCCCGCACGCCCACGAAGACCGCACGAAGCGCTATATGGCGGCCGTGTGGTGCGGCATTTTCTATCTGATCGCCGGGACCTTCGGCGCGACCATCGCCGCGCTGTTCGCGGCGTTCCCGCAGGCGCTCGTGGTCTCGATTGCGGCGCTCGCGCTGTTCGGCTCGATCATGAGCGGCCTCACCAACGCCATGCAGAACCCGAGGGAGCGCGAAGCCGCGCTCATCACCTTCATGGTGACGGCCTCCGGGCTCACGCTGCTTTCCATCGGCGCGGCGTTCTGGGGGCTCGTGGCGGGCGTGATCACGCAGTTCGTGCTGAATGCGCGGCGCGCGTGAAACGCAACACCAGGCGTTTCCGCCATAAAATAATGAAGTAAGCCGCGCCCAAACGCGCGGCAAGTGCGCCAGATCCGGCTGCACGCGCGTCTGACGTCCATCTGCGCGCGCCGGGCCGCAACGGCGCAGCGCCATTTCGCGTTCCGCCCGGCGCGCTCCAGGTTCACGCCTGAAGCGCACCGGCCGTTCAACTCTCACCGATGCAGGCGCGCACGCGCCCACAAGGCCTGACATGACTACCGCACTCGACCAGCTCAAGCAGTACACCACCGTCGTCGCCGACACGGGCGACTTCCAGCAATTCGTGCAGTACAAGCCGCAGGACGCGACGACCAACCCGTCGCTGATCCTCAAGGCGGTCCAGAAAGCCGAGTACCGTCCGCTGCTCGAAAAAACCGTACGCGATCACGCGAGCGAATCGCTCGAGTCGATCATCGACCATCTGCTGATCGCGTTCGGCACCGAAATCCTCAAAATCATTCCGGGCCGCGTCTCGACCGAAGTCGACGCCCGCCTCTCGTTCGACACGAAAAAGTCGATCGACAAGGCTCACCACATCATCGACCTGTACAAGCAGGCCGGCATCGGCCGCGAGCGCGTGCTGATCAAGCTCGCCTCCACCTGGGAAGGCATTCGCGCCGCCGAAGTGCTGCAAAAGGACGGCATCCACTGCAACATGACGCTGCTCTTCTCGCTCGCGCAAGCCGCCGCGTGCGCCGAAGCGGGCGCGCAGCTCATCTCGCCGTTCGTGGGCCGCATCTACGACTGGTACAAGAAGGCCAAGGGCGCCGACTGGGACGACGCGAAGGACGGCGGCGCGAACGACCCGGGCGTGCAGTCGGTCCGCAAGATCTATGCGTACTACAAGAAGTTCGGTCACAAGACCGAAGTGATGGGCGCAAGCTTCCGCAACACGAGCCAGATCGTCGAGCTGGCCGGCTGCGACCTGCTCACCATCAGCCCGGACCTGCTGCAAAAGCTCCAGGACAGCACCGAGAAGGTCGAGCGCAAGCTTTCGCCGGAAGCATTCAAGGACGCGAAGATCGAGCGCGTGGCCGTGGACGAGCCGTCGTTCCGCTTCCAGCTCAACGAAGACGCCATGGCGACCGAGAAGCTCGCGGAAGGCATTCGCGCGTTCGCCGCCGACGCGATCAAGCTCGAAAAGATGATCGAAGAGTTGCGCGCGAAGTAACGCGCCGGCGCTCCATGCCGAGCGCATCGAACTGTCGATAACCGAGGGCCGCACATGCCGCATGTGCGGCCCTTTCTTTTGCGCGCGGTCGAGCAACGTCCGTTCCCGTCTGCGCTCTCGCAAACCCTGACGACACATCGCTCGGTAGGGCGCTGACGCGCGCCTAGAATCAGGGCAGCGGTGCAACCCGCCGCGTGATCCGGCCCCGTGCCTACCCGCGCACGATAACCGGCCGGCCAACGTCCCGTCCGCAAGGAAACCGACGATGCAAATCCAGCCCTATCTCTTTTACCCCGGCAATTGCGACGAAGCGATCGCGTTCTATGGCGAAGCGCTCGGCGCGAAGGAAGTGATCAAGATGCGCTTCAAGGAAGCGCCGCCGGACCCCGCCCGCCCCATGCCGCCCGAATTCGCCGAAAAGATCATGCACGCGACGCTCCAGATCGGCGACGCGCAAATCATGGTGTCCGACGGCGGCTGCATGACGCAGAACGACAAGTTCCTCGGCTTCGGCGTCTCGCTGACCGGCCCCGACGTCGGCACCGCCGAGCGTTACTTCAACGCACTGGCCAAAGGCGGCACGGTCACGATGCCGTTCCAGAAGACCTTCTGGTCCCCTGGCTTCGGCATGGTGACCGACAAGTTCGGCGTGCCATGGATGGTCACGGCGCCGCACGACCAAGCCGCCTGACCCGGCGCCGCAACCGGCGTTGCGCGCCCGGCGTCACACCATGCGGTGCGTCGCGGCGCGCTCGATGTTCCAGCGCGGTTCGGTTTCGAGCAGGAGCGCACGCAGGCGCTCCACCTGCTCCTCCACACGCAGGCTGAGCCAGTATGGCCCCTGCATCTGCGGCTCCTGGCAGCCCTGCGGCGCCTCCGGCAAGCCTTCATGGACGCCCGCGCCCGCCTCGCCCGCCGTATCGTCCTCTGCGCCGCCATCCACCCATGCGGCTACCGGGCGCAGCGCCTGCTGCGCCGCCTCGGGGTGGCGCCCGCCGCCAAATCGCAGCGCCCGGGCCGTGGCGAGCAGCGCACGGCGCACGGTCTCGCTGCGCTCGGCGAACGCCTCTCGCACGAGCGACTGCTCGTAGCTGCCCGTGCCGGTGCAGAGCATCTCCAGCGCGCTCAGGAGCGAGCGATGCAAACGCTGCACCTGTTCGAGCTGCGCGAGCGGCACATCGATCTCCTTGGCAACCGATGGCATCAGCGCGCGCAGCTGCACGAGCCGTGCGTTCAGGCGCATGAAGGTCTGCACCTGGTCGTCCGAATCGACGTGCACGCCGCTCGCCACCTGCGCATACACGCGCGCGCATTCGCGCAGATTGTCGGCGAGGCTGTAGCGCCACGAATACGTGGCGTGCAGCGGCAAGGCGAACGAAAACACGAGCGCGATGACGATGCCGAGAATCACGTTGAGCGTGCGCCAGAGGCCCGTATCGATGAGGTTGTCGCCATGCCCCGCGACGATGCACATGGTGATGGCGGCAAGGAGCGCGACGTAGCCCGGCTTGCCAATGGCGTAGTACCCGCACACGGCCGCCACGAGCGACATCAGCACGTAGGTAAGCGGCACGGAGCCCGTGATGGCCTGCACGACGATCAGCACGAGCCCGATCACTGCGCCCAGCATCGTGCCGAGCGCACGCTCGGCGGCCTTCTTGCGGATGTTGCCTTGGTGCTGCAGCCCGCCGATCACGACGAGCAGCGTGACCGACGCCCAGATGCCGTGCGGAATATCGATGCCCGAGGTCGCGAGAATCGAGGCGAGCATGGCGAGGCCCACGCGCACGCTGTGTATCACCTTGGCGTTGCGGTAGCGGTAGTACGGCGACGTCAGCGCACGCCACATGCGCGCGAGGCGCGAGCGGCGGCGCGGCGTGCGCACGCGTCGCGCGCCGCTGTGCGCGGACCGGGAGCGGGATTCGGTTTCGGATGGGGCCATGGCGCGGGCTGGACGTGAGCCAAATCAGCCGCCATCGTGCACCAGAAAAACAAATGCCCGCAACTGTGTGTTGCGGGCATTGTCGGCAAGTCCGGACCGGCGGTGCGCGCCGGGCCGAAGTGTACCGAGCGGATCAGCCCTCGACGACGTCGAGATAGTCTTCCGGACGCGTGCGGTCCTGGCTCTTCTGCATGCCGACCAGATGCACGAGCGCCGACACGACAACCGAGACCACGAGGTTCACGATCAGCGACCACACCGCGGCGTAACCCGGAATCGCCATGCCGAACAGGTGGATCGTGAAGATCGAGCCTGCGAGCTTGAGCGAAATGGCCATCCACGTGCCGGTGCCGATGCCGACCGCCCAGCCCACCAGCAGGCCGCGGTAGTCGAGCATGCGCGTGTAGAGACCGAGCACGATGGCGGGCAGCGTCTGGATGATCCAGATACCGCCGAGCAGCTGCAGCTGGATCGCGTACGTGAGCGGCAGGCCCAGGATGAACGCCACCGCGCCGACCTTCACGATCAGCGAGACCAGCTTCGCGATGTTGGTCTCCTGCTCGTGATTCATGTTGCGGTTGATGAACTCCTTGTGGATGTTGCGCGTGTACAGGTTGGCCGCTGCAATCGACATGATCGCGGCGGGCACCAGCGCGCCGATACCGATGGCCGCGAACGCCACGCCCACGAACCACGACGGGAAGAAGTGCAGGAACAGCGCCGGCACCGCGAAGTTCGGACCGAAGGCCTTGAAGTACGGCGCGAATTCGGGCATGTCCTTCACACCGGCAGCAAGCGCCATGTAGCCGAGCAGCGCGAGCAGGCCGAGCACGAGCGAGTACGCGGGCAGCATCGCCATGTTGCGGCGGATGGTGTTGCCCGACGACGACGACAAAATCGCCGTGACCGAGTGCGGGTACAGGAACAGCGCGAGCGCCGACCCCACCGCGAGCGTCGCGTAGGCGCTATAGCCGTTCAAACTCGCGGCATCCGGCGACTTGAGCAGCAGCTTGGCCGGCGGCACCGCGCCGAAGATGTGGCCGAAGCCGCCCATCTGCGCGGGAATCACGATGATCGCGACGATGATCGTGATGTAGATGAGGATGTCCTTCACCACCGCGATCATGGCCGGCGCGCGCAGGCCCGAGGTGTACGTGTACGCGGCGAGAATCGCGAATGCGATGATGAGCGGCAGGTCGCCGACGAAACCCGTCGTGTCGAAGCCAAGCGCGCCGATCACCACTTCGATACCCACCAGCTGCAGCGCGATATACGGCATGGTCGCGACGATACCCGTCACGGCGATGGCGAGCGCGAGCATGCGGCTGCCATAGCGCGCGCTCACGAAGTCGGCCGAGGTGACGTATTGATGGCGCTTCGCGACGGCCCAGAGCTTCGGGAACACGACGAACGCGAACGGATAGATCAGGATCGTGTACGGCAGCGCGAAGAAACCCGTTGCGCCCGCACCGAACACGAGCGCCGGCACGGCAATGAACGTGTATGCGGTGTAGAGGTCGCCGCCGAGCAGGAACCACGTGACGATCGTGCCGAAGCGGCGGCCGCCGAGGCCCCACTCTTCGAGATGGGCGAGGTCGCCCTTGCGCCAGTGCGCGGCCACGAAGCCGAGAACCGTGACGCCAAGGAAGAACAGGATAAAGACAATCGTTGCTGTAACGTTCATTGCGCGCCCCCTGCATCGCCCTTGCGGCGAGTCTTCGTCTTGAAGTAGACGAGCGCGGTAATGGCAGCGCTAATCAGCACCCAGAGAAGCTGATACCAGTAGAAAAACGGGAAGTCCCACAGAGTGGGTTCGATCTTGTTGTACGACGGCACCCAGACCATCGCGATCCAGGGCAGCAGCAGAAGCCACAGCCAATGCTTGCTTGATTTTCCGGCGTCGGCGTCGTGAGCCATGACGTCTCCTCGTTGCTTATGTAGTTATGCGGCGTTGCTCTGTTCGCGGTCCGCCGTCCGGCCCGTCTGGCGTATAGCGGCCGATGGCCTCACAGACGGATAGCCCGCAAGGTCCCCGAAAGCGCTGAAAAGAGTATCGAGGCCACGCCGCACGGTCAAGCAGGGCGGACCCGAATTTCGAGGACGTTGTCAAGAGCCAACGGCTTGCGCCAGGTCCAGGAAATCGTCCGCGGATGCCTGGTGCGGGCGAAAAAAAACCGGCCCTGAGGCCGGTTTTCTGTGCTGAAACGGCGTTGCCGCCGTTCGCGCGGATCAGATCGAGAACGTCGCGCCGTTCTGGCCGCTCGATTCGCGCAGCGCCTTCACCCACTGGTGCGCCGGCAGGCCGAGCTTGCTCTCGAGCAGGCGCGCACGCTTTTCGAGGGCCTCGTACGTGACTTCGAGCGCCGGGCCCGAAAATGCGAGCGCCACGCGATTGCCTTCGTGCACTTCGGGCAGCGCGATCACGCGGCCGTCGAAGGCTTCATTCAGGCGCTTCATGTTGCGCACGAAGCTCGGGTGGTCGCCGAACAGGTTGATCGTCGCGACGCCGGCATCGGTCAGGCACGCGCGCACGGCGCGGTAGAACGCCACGCTGTCGAGCACCGGGCCGCGCGCGGTCGCGTCGTACACGTCGATCTGCAGCGCGCCGATCGTGCCGTGATTGGCGCGGTCCTGCACGAAGTCCCACGCGTCGAGTTCGCGCACGGTGAGACGCGCGTCGTCGTACGGCAGCTCGAACATCGTGCGCGCGGCCACGACGACCGCCGGATTCAGCTCGATCGCCTCGACCTTGGCGGGACGCAGATAGCGATGCGCGAACTTGGTGAGCGCGGCCGCGCCCAGACCCAGTTGCACGATGCGCTCGGGCGTGGCGATAAAGAGCAGCCACGCCATCATTTGCTGCGCGTATTCGAGTTCGATGTGCAGCGGCTTCGAAAGACGCATCGCACCTTGCACCCACTCCGTGCCGAAGTGCAGATAGCGCACACCGCTCTCTTCCGAGAACGTGACCGGCGCGAAACGCGGCTTGCGCGGCGCTTCGATGACCGGGGCGTTGTCGAGGTCGTCGGCGGCTGCGGCAGTTGCGCGGCGCGGGCGCTTCGTGACCTTCGCGGTCTTGCCCGCGGGCTCGCTCGACTGCGTCGCGTTGCCGGATTGCTTGAATGCGCGGGCCTCGGCGGAGGCGCGCTTGATGAGAGTCGTCATGGAGAAAATCGCTTGCTGTGGGGTCGCAAATTCAGGGGCATCTGCCCGGGCGACCGAGAGCATAGCATTCGTGGCGCTTCGCGCCTGATTTGGCGGCCAGTTCACACGCCTCGCACGCATGCGGCGCGCTTCAATGACTATCGCCTCCACTCCCCTCGTGGTTGTGGGCGCTATCGATGCCGGGCTGCCCCGGCTGCACCGCCAGCGGATCGACCCGTATGGGATGGAAATGCATGTCGATACGCGCGATATGCAGCGCGCGCGGCACCGGCGGCAAAGGAGAGGCGGCGGCAATCCCGCGCTCGACGGCCTCGTCGAGGTCGTCATTACCACTCGAACGCAGCAGTGTCACGGAGACAATAGCGCCATCCGGCGCGGCGCGGATCGACACAATGGCTTGCGCATCCGGTGGCACTTTCTTTGGATTGATGCGCATATTGCCGCCGAGCTTGCAGTGCACGTAGCGCCGCCATTACCACGAGTCGAGGCTCGCCTCCGTGGGCGGGGCGAACCCGGGCGTCGCGAGCGCCGCGAGGCACCGGTTCATGACCAGTTGCGGCGTGGGGCGCACGTGCGGGCCGACCTGCGATACGTCGTCCGAAGCACACGCGCTCAGGAAGCCTGATCTCCGGACTGCTCAAGATTCGCAGTACCGCTGCCGATATTCTGAGCGAAGGCTAAAGCGGCCCCACCAGACAAGACCTGACGTTCACCGGCGCCTTTTGCGCTCCGGGTGGCATGGCTTTACGGATCTTTCGGGTTCGCCGACTTCAACAATCACGAGGTGAATAAAATATGCCCTACACCGTTCGCGCAATCGGCATACTCGCGCCGATTCTCCTGTTGAGCGCTTGCTCCATGGTCGCTCCGCCCTATTCCCCCGACGTCGATAATATTGAGTCGCTCAAGAACGCCACGACGGCGCACGCGAAAATCGGCGCATTCGAATCGCATTCGGACGCAACGAATCCGTACCCGATCCCTCTGCGCGCCAATTCGATGAAATCGCCGGTTGGCGGCTCATTCAGCGCCTATCTTGCCGACGCGATGACGAAGGAATTGCAGATGGCCGGCAAGCTCTCGCCGCAAAGCGATGTCGAGATCAAGGCGACGCTGCTGGAAAACGACATCGACGTCGGCATTGCAACCGGTGCCGCGAGACTGTCGGCGCGTTTCGTTGTGATGCGTTCGGGCACCGTGCGTTACGACCAGGTCAAATCCGCGCACACGCAATGGGATTCGGCGTTCGCCGCCATGATTGCAGTACCGAAAGCGCGTGAAGAATATCCGCTTGCCGTACAGAAGTTGCTCGGTGAGCTATACGCCGACCCTGCCTTCCTTGAGGCAATTCAATAACGTTAATAACCGTAACCCGGGGAACTCACACAATGGCATTGATTCGATTGATCGCGACCGCAGGCGTAGTCGCAGCATTATCCGGTTGTGCGCACGAAATTTCGCTTACCGGTGACGCGAGCAAAATTCCGAGCCTTTCTACGCCCCCGCTCGACAAGACGGTGGGACTCGTCATCACCGATGATCAGTTGTCGAAGGAAGTGATTACGCCCGGCGGCGGCGGCGACAAGGTGAGCTACCACCCGTATCACGACCTTGAATTGCCGATGTACATCGGCCTCGGCCACGTCTTCAAGAATGTGACCAAGCTCAAGAGCGCACCGGACGCAGCAACGATTCTGGCCAAGCATCTCGATTACGTGATTACGCCGACGATCAAGACGTCGTCGTCGTCCCCTAGCCTGCTCACGTGGCCGCCCACGGACTTCTCCGTCACGCTCGCGTGCACCGTGGCCGACCCGAGCGGTCAGACCGTGGCCACCGAGGACGTAACGGGTAGCGGCCACGCGGAGTTTAGTGAATTCAAGCACAACCTCGGCCTGGCCGGGCAGCTTGCAACGGTCGATGCTGTGTCGAAACTGCAGTCGGCGCTGGCAAAGGCGCCCGAACTGCAAAAATAAACGTAGCGGCGGATGCCCTGCCAGGACACGCCAGCTGATCGAAGAAAAGCCCCGCATTTGCGGGGCTTGAGCGCTGCGTTGTCGCGCAGGCAGGCGCGCACCACGCCCTCAATTCGAATGCTGCAGCATTCGCCAGACCGCCAGCTTCTCCGCATAGGGAACGGAAGCATGGGCCGGGCTGCTCGATGGCAGGCGAAGCAGCCGATATCGATCGCCACACTCGCCAAGTGCCTTCACGCCAATCTTCGCTGCCGTCCCACCATTGAAGGCAATGGTCGTCAGATTCGGCAACGTCTCGATAAGCGCAATCAAATCATTGGCTGCATGGTCTCGTATCTGGCTATCGAGGCTTCCAGCGCGACGAGCCTGGGCAACCACATCCCATAACCCAAAGCGGTTTTCGAGCAACGTGTCGAGACGCGCCGCATAGTCCATGTCGACCAGATCACGACCGATCACCTCGCCCACCAGATGCCAGAACTTGTTCTGCTTATGCGCGTAGTACTGCTGATGTGCAAGCGACGCCTCGCCCGGCAGACTGCCGAGAATGAGCACGCGCGTATGCGCATCGACGACGGGATCGAAGCAGGTCTTGAAGGTCATGGCAACCGGCGCAGAAAGTTCAACGCGGTGCGTGATGCGCGCGCGAGGCCGTGTGATCGAGCGGGCCGCGCTCGCGGCCGAGATGCACGCCGGTTTCCTGTGTGAGCGGACCGCTCGCGAGACGCGACCATAGCGCGGGCAGCATGCATTCGGTCACGAGTAGCGGCGCGCCTGCGCGCTCGAACACCGAGCGGCGCGCGACGAACCGCGCGTGCGCCGGTTCGGCCGCGATCTCGCGAGCCGCGAGCGCGTAAAGCGGATGCCGCGCGCTCACGCGCCGGCTCACGAGCGCCGAGCGAGCCACGCCGCTATCGCTATAGAGCAGTTCCGCGAGCGGCCGCGTGCGCAGGCGCCGCATGGCCTGCCACACGCCATGACTCGCGGCGAGCGGCGTCACGCTGTGCGCGGCGACGAACGGCACGCCGTCGACTTCGAGCACGATTTCGCGCACCCACGCGCGCTCGCGCGGCGCGAGGCCGAGCGCGGCGCATTCGTCGGACCACGGCATATCGACGGCTTCGCGCGTCACGCGCACCACGACGCGTCCGAGCGTGCGCAAATGCGCCGTGAGCGAACCGCCGCGCGTGAGCCAGTCCTTCTGGTCGGCGCTCAAGGCGGGCAAGGGCGTGACGCGCCAGTGCGCGTTAGCGGCATCGAATCGGAGAGGCATGGCGCGCATTATAGGCCGCGAGGATTTCAGTTCGCTGCGGGCGGGGCGGACAAAAGAAAAACCCCTTGCGGCGGGCAGCCACAAGGGGTCTCGTCATGAAACGCTGCTGTTGCGGCTTCGGCCTTAGCCAGCGCGCCCCATCAACAACGCATTCGTGCGCTTCACAAAACTCGCCGGATCCTCCAGCGCACCGCCTTCCGCCAGCAGTGCCTGATCGAACAGCAGATTGCACCAGTCGCCGAAGTCCGCGCTATCGGTGCGCAGCGCCTTCACGAGCGGATGCTCCGGGTTCACCTCGAGAATCGGCTGCATCTGCGGAGCCTGCTGCCCCGCCGCCTTCAACATGCGCTGCAGATAACCGCTCATGTCGCCTTCGTCGGCCACGAGGCACGAGGGCGAATCGGTCAGGCGGAACGTGAGGCGCACGTCCTTGGCCTTGTCCTTGAGCGCTTCCTTCATGTGCTCGACGAGCGGCTTGAGTTCCTCGCTCACCTTCTCCTGCTGCTGCTTTTCCTCGTCGTTGAGCGCGCCGAGGTCGAGGTCGCCACGCGCCACGCTCGCGAGCGGCTTGCCGTCGAACTCGTTCAGGAACGAGAGCATCCACTCGTCCACGCGGTCCGTGAGCAGCAGCACTTCCACGCCCTTCTTGCGGAACACTTCGAGATGCGGGCTGTTCTTCGCGGCCTGCCACGTGTCGGCGGTGACGTAGTAGATCTTCGTCTGCTCGGGCTTCATGCGCGCAACGTAATCGGCAAGCGCGACGGTCTGCTCGTTCGTGTCGTTGTGCGTGGACGCAAAGCGCGCCAGCTTCGCCACACGCTCGCGATTGGCGTGATCCTCGCCAATGCCTTCCTTGAGCACCTGGCCGAACTCGGTCCAGAACGTCGTGTACTTCGCCTTGTCCTCTTCGCTTGCTTCGGCGTCCGTAACAGCGCCCGCCATTTCTTCGAGCATCGAGAGCACGCGCTTGGTCACGCCGTCGCGAATCGCCTTCACGTCGCGGCTTTCCTGCAGGATTTCGCGCGAGACGTTGAGCGGCAGATCGCTCGAATCGACCACGCCCTTCACGAAGCGCAGATAGTTCGGCAGCAGTTGCTCGGCGTCGTCCATGATGAAGACGCGCTTCACATACAGCTTCAGGCCGCTCTTGTGGTCGCGGTTCCACAGATCGAACGGCGCATGCGACGGCACGTAGAGCAGCTGCGTGTATTCGCTGCGGCCTTCCACACGGTTATGCGTCCACGCGAGCGGATTCTGATGATCGTGCGCGAGGTGCTGATAGAACTGCTGATACTGCTCGTCGCTGATCTCGCTCTTCGAACGGGTCCACAGCGCGCTCGCCTGGTTGATGGTCTCGTACTCGTCCTTCGTGACCATCTCGCTCTTTTCGGCGTCCCATTCTTCCTTCTTCATCTCGATGGGCAGACCGACGTGGTCCGAATACTTCTGGATGATCGACTTGATCTTCCAGGCGGAAAGCAGCTCGTCCTCACCTTCGCGCAGATGCAGCGTGATCGTCGTGCCGCGCTGCGCGCGCTCGATCGTCTCGACGGCGAATTCGCCCTCGCCCGCGCTCGTCCAGCGCACGCCTTCGGCAGCCGTCAGGCCCGCGCGGCGGCTTTCCACCGTGATCTTGTCCGCGACGATGAAGCCCGAATAGAAGCCCACGCCGAACTGGCCGATGAGCGCCGCGTCCTTCTGCTGGTCGCCCGAGAGCTTGCCGAAGAATTCCTTCGTGCCCGAGCGCGCGATCGTACCGAGGTTCGACACGGCTTCGTCATGGCTCATGCCGATGCCGTTGTCGTCGATCGTGATGGTGCGCGCGTCCTTGTCAAAGCCCACGCGAATGCGCAGGTTCGGATCGTTTTCATAGAGCGCGCTGTTCGCGATCGCCTCGAAGCGCAGCTTGTCCGCCGCGTCCGATGCGTTCGAGATCAGCTCGCGCAGGAAGATTTCCTTGTTGCTGTACAGCGAATGGATCATCAGGTGCAGAAGCTGTTTCACTTCTGCCTGGAAGCTCATGGTTTCTTGTGCCATGGTCGAGGGTCCTCTTTCGTTGCAGTTCTGGTCTGACAAATTGATGGCCGCAAGTGCTCAGCGGCGCGCCGCACGCGCAGTTGGGGACAGACGGCGCCGGTTTCAAGAGCCGCCGGCCGCGAAATCACGCTTGTGCGCCGCCGCCGCGCCGGGCCACGCCTTCGAGATAGTCGGCGAGGAATGCAGGCAGCGCCGGATCGCCGCAGTTGGCGATGTTGAAGCGCATCCACGTGGTGGGCGACTGGTGCGGCGAGAAGAGACTCCCCGGCGCGAGCAGGAAGCCCGTTTCGTGGCCCGCCGCAGTGAGCGCGTCCGCGTCGACGCCGGTATCGGCCCACAGGAACATCCCTGCGCCGGGCGCCGCGAAAAGGCGCAAACCGGCGCGCTCCAGCATGCGCGCCGCTTTGTCGCGCACGCCGTCCAGCCGCCCGCGCAAGCGCTCCACGTGGCGCCGGTAGTGGCCCTCCGTGAGCACGCGGTAGAGCACGCGCTCGTTAAGTTCGGGGCTCGTCATGCCGACGAGCATCTTCTGGTCCGCCACGGCCTGGGCCACGTCGAGCGCGCTCGCGATATAGCCCACGCGCAGGTTCGGGGCGAGCGTCTTCGAAAAGCTGCCGAGATAGATCACGCGGCGCAACTGGTCGAGGCTCGCGAGGCGCGTGGCCGGATAGCCCGCCGGGCAGAGGTCGCCGTAGATATCGTCTTCGACGACGATGAAGTCGTACTGTTCTGCCAGCCGCAGAATGCGGAACGCTTGCGCGGCCGTGAGCGACGTGCCGGTGGGGTTTTGCAGCACCGAGTTGATCACGAGCATCCTGGGCCGCCAGGTTTCGACCAGCGCTTCGAGCGCGTCAAGGTCCGGCCCGTCGGGCGTGTACGGCATGCCCACGAGCCGCGCGCCCTGCGAGGCGAAGCGCCCGAACATCTGGAACCACGCGGGGTCGCCCACGATGACCGTGTCGCCGGGCTGCACGTAGATGCGCGCAAGCAGGTCGATCGCCTGGGTAATGCCCGAGACGAGCACGATCTGGTCGGGCGTCGCGCCGATCTCGAGTTCCGCCATGCGCGTCTGGAGCTGCTGGCGCAGCGGCAGAAAGCCTTGCGGCGAGCCGAAGCCGAGCAGTTGCGTGCCGCTCTGGCGGCCCAGCGAGCGCATTGCGCCGGTCAGCAGTTCGCCGTCCAGCCAGCGCGCAGGCAGATAGCCAAGACCCGGCCCTTTTTCCGGCCGCGTGGAGGTGTGAAGCATGTTGCGCAGCAGCCAGACCACGTCGATGGTGGACGGCGCGGGCGCGGCGGCCTGCGTCGCGCCGTCCGCGCGCGCCGCAGCGCCTGCCGTCACCGGCGCGCGTTCGCCGCCCGCCACGAGCGCCAACCGCTCGCGCACGTAGAAACCGGAACCGCGCCGTGAGTCGAGGTAGCCCTGCGCGACCAGACGCTCGTAGGCCTCGACCACCGTGAAGCGCGACACGCCCTTGTCGAGCGCGAGCTTGCGGATGGACGGCATGCGCATGCCGGGGCGGAACACGCGCTCCTCGATGCGGCGGCGGCCCCACTGCACGAGCTGGTCGACGAGCGTGAGCGTGGCCGCGTCGTGCGGGGCGGGAATCTGGTCTAGCGGGACGGAGGACATGAGGACTCCCGGAACTCGAACTGTACAGAGCACTATCGGGCCGATTGTACCGTTACTGTCTGCAGCCATACCGGTACATTTGATCGCATGCGTACCGGTAAGGATTCGGTGGAGGCGTCGACACACTGTTGCGGCGCGCGCTTCCGCCCTCTTCGTTCCGGCCCCGAGATCACTCCGCGCCCCGTCCTGACATGACCGCCTCGCCGCTTCGCCTCGATCACCTCGTCGTTGCCGCGCGCACGCTGGAAGAAGGCGTGCAGTACGTGAACGACGCGCTCGGCGTCGCGCCCGCGGGCGGCGGCGCACACCCGCTCATGCGCACGCACAACCGTCTGCTCGGGCTGTGGGGTGGCGTCTACCTGGAAGTCATCGCGATCGATCCCGCCGCGAAAAACGACGCAAACGCCCGCGCGCGCCTCTTCGCGCTCGACGATCCCGCCGTGCAGGCACGTCTTGAACAGGGGCCGTATCTGTCGCACTGGGTCGCCCGTGTCGATCCGCCGAAAAACCTCGCGCGCTGGCGCGAACAGTATCCGCAGCGCATTCCCGAGCTCGTGCCGATGACGCGCGGCGACTTCTCTTGGCAACTCACCGTGCCGCAGGACGGCGCGTTCCCGGCCTGGCAAGGCGCGGGCGACGGCATCCTGCCCTCGCTGATCCAGTGGGACACGGCGCATCACCCCTCGCAGGTGCTGGCCGACACCGGCATCGCGCTCATCTCGCTCTCCGGCTTTCACCCTCAGGCGCAAGCAGTGCGCGAGCAGCTTCAGTGGCTCGGCGCGGCGCATCTGATCGCCGTGGAGGAAGCCCTCTCGCCCGCGCTCGTCGCGCAGTTCGAAACCCCGTCCGGTCCGCGCACGCTCGGCGCGCCGGCACGCTGATTCGTCGAGCGCAAAGTCCCGCATGAAAGCACGCGAAACCCAAGGCATGCTGCTCGGCCTCATCGGCGTCACGATCTTCAGTCTGACCCTGCCGATGACGCGCATCGTCGTCGCCGAATTCAATCCGCTCCTGAACGGCCTGGGCCGCGCGCTCGCCGCCGCCGTGCCGGCCGCGCTGCTGCTCGCCATTCGCCGCGAGAAGCGGCCCACCTGGCCGCAGGTGAAGAGCCTCGCCGTGGTGTCGCTTGGCGTGATCGTCGCGTTTCCGGTGTTTTCCGCCATTGCGATGAAGACCGTGCCGGCCTCGCACGGCGCCATCGTCAACGGGCTGCAGCCGCTCGCCGTGGCGATCTACGCCGCGTGGCTCTCGCACGAGCGGCCCTCGAAAGCGTTTTGGGTCAGCGCGCTGATCGGCAGCGCGCTCGTGGTCGCGTTCGCGCTCCAGGCCGGCGGCGGCGCACTGCACGCGGGCGATGCGTGGATGCTCATCGCCGTGGGCATCGGCGCGCTCGGCTACGCCGAAGGCGCACGCCTCGCGCGCCAGCTCGGCGGCTGGCAGGTGATCTGCTGGGCGCTCGTGGTCTCGGCGCCGTTTCTCGCACTGCCGGTCGGCTGGCTCGCGTGGGCGCAGCATGTGGCGCATCCCGGCCCGGTCGCGATGAAAACCTGGCTCGCTTTCGGCTACGTCACGGTGTTTTCGCAGTTCATCGGCTTTTTCGCGTGGTACGCAGGGCTCGCCATGGGCGGCACGGCGCGCGTGGGCCAGGTGCAGCTGCTGCAGATTTTCTTCACGATGGCGTTCTCGGCGCTCTTTTTCGGCGAGCAGGTCGCGCCCTCGGCGTGGCTCTACGCGGCCGCCGTGATTGCTACCGTGGTGCTGGGCCGGCGTGCGGCGATCCGCACAGCCCCGGCGCCAGCGCGCGCATGAGCCGGTTTCGCGTCATAATCGAAGGTTTTCGGCGGCATCCGGCGGCGCGTGATCGCGCCCCATGCCGCCAGTGAATTCAGTCACTCGCCCCACCCCAACAAGGAGACCCCATGGACCAGAGCGATCTCAAGGCCGCGCCCGCGTGGCAACTGTCCGAGCGTGCAATCAAGCTGACCAGCTCGGCGATTCGCGAAATCCTGAAGGTCACCGAGCGTCCCGAAGTCATTTCGTTCGCAGGCGGCCTGCCCGCGCCGGCCAGCTTCCCGGCCGAGGAAATGCGCGCCGCCGCCGACCGCATCCTGCGCGACGACCCCGCAGCCGCGCTCCAGTACAGCGCGACCGAAGGCTATATGCCGCTGCGTGAATGGATCGCCGCACGCCACTCGGTGGGCGGCGTGAAGGTTCGCCCCTCGCAGGTGCTGATCACCACGGGCTCGCAGCAGGCGCTCGACCTGCTCGGCAAGGTGCTGATTTCGACCGATAGCCCCGTGCTCGTGGAAACGCCCACCTACCTCGGCGCGCTGCAGTCGTTCTCGCTCTACGAGCCGAAGTACGTCCAGGTCCCGACCGACGAAAAGGGCCTCGTGCCCGAAGGCCTCACGCCCGAACTGACGGCCGGCGCGCGCCTGCTCTACGCGATCCCGAACTTCCAGAACCCCACGGGCCGCCGCCTGCCGCTCGAGCGCCGCCAGGCGCTCGCGGAGTTCGCGAAGCGCGCGCCCTTCCCCGTGATCGAAGACGACCCCTACGGCGCGCTGCTTTATGCGGGCGAGCCGCTGCCCACGGTGCACTCGCTCGCGCCCGAGCACGTCGTGCATCTCGGCTCGTTCTCGAAGATCCTCGCGCCTGGCCTGCGCCTTGGCTACATCATTGCGCCCGAAGATCTGCACTTCAAGCTCGTGCAGGCCAAGCAGGCCACCGACCTGCACACGCCGACCTTCACGCAGCGCATCGTCTACGAGGTGGTGAAGGACGGCTTCCTCGACACGCACATCCCGAAGGTGCGCGCGCTCTATCGCAATCAGTGCGAGGCGATGCTCGATTCGCTCAAGCGCAACATGCCGGAAGGCGTGAGCTGGAACCGCCCCGAAGGCGGCATGTTCATCTGGGTGACGCTGCCCTCGAACATCGACAGCATGAAGCTGCTGGCCGAAGCCGTTGCGCAAAACGTGGCCTTCGTGCCCGGCGCGCCGTTCTTCGCCGACGAGCCGCAACACAACAAGCTGCGCCTGTCGTTCGTCACGGTGCCGCCCGCGAAGATCGAAGAAGGCGTCGCGAAGCTCGCGGCCCTGATCCGCGCGCACGCCTCGCACGCCTGATAGGCACGGCAGGTTTTTTCCGACTCAATACCCGAACGAGGAATCCTGATCATGGCTGACATCAACATCTACGACCGTCTCGAACAACTCGGCATCACCCTGCCCGAGGCAGGCGCGCCCGCTGCGGCCTACGTGATGAGCGCCCAGAGCGGCAACACGGTGTACCTGTCGGGTCACATCGCGAAGAAGGACGGCAAGGTGTGGGCCGGCAAGCTCGGCGAGTCGCTCACGACCGAAGAAGGCAAGGCCGCCGCACGCTCGATCGCGATCGACCTGATCGCCACGCTGCATGCCCACACGGGCGACCTCAACAAGGTCAAGCGCGTGGTCAAGCTCATGAGCCTCGTGAACTCGACGCTCACGTTCACCGAGCAGCACATCGTCACGAATGGCGCTTCGGAGCTGATCGCCGACGTATTCGGCGAGAAGGGCAAGCATGCACGTTCGGCGTTCGGCGTCGCGCAGATTCCGCTTGGCGCGTGCGTCGAGATCGAGCTGATCGCCGAAGTCGAGTAAACAAGCTTTGGTAACGTGCGCGGGCCTGCATCAAGGTCCGCGCACTTTCACGCAGTTTTCTGTTGCGCGTTCGCGCAATCGGGCGCATCTTTTCGCGCCGTCCCTCCCCCTCCACGATCGCCCCGCCATGACCCAGCACAGCGTCCGCTTCAAACAGGTCGACGTCTTCACGTCGGTACCCTTCAAAGGCAACCCGCTCGCCGTGGTGTTCGACGCCGATGGCTTGAGCAGTGACGAGATGCAGGCCATCGCGCGCTGGACGAATCTCTCGGAAACCAGCTTCCTGCTCGCCCCGACCGATGCGCGCGCCG
This sequence comes from Paraburkholderia sp. J7, assembly GCF_905220155.1. Lineage (NCBI taxonomy): Bacteria > Pseudomonadati > Pseudomonadota > Betaproteobacteria > Burkholderiales > Burkholderiaceae > Paraburkholderia > Paraburkholderia sp. J7. The sequence goes on from NZ_CAJMYZ010000023.1 coordinate 140,736, forward strand.
ACTACCGCGTGCGCATCTTCACGACCAAGGGCGAGCTGCCTTTCGCGGGCCACCCGACGCTCGGCACGGCACATGCGTTCCTCGAGAGCGGCCGCACGCCGAAAACGCCGGGCCGCCTCGTGCAGGAATGCGGCGCCGGTCTTATCGACCTGGCCGCCGGCGAGAACGGTGCATGGGCCTTCGCCGCGCCGGCCGCGCGGATCACACCGCTCGCCGCCGCACAGTTCGATGCGTTGCGCACTGCGTTACGCTCGGAAGCCATCGACTTCACGGCGACGCCGTGCGGCGTCGATAACGGCGCGCCGTGGCTTGTCGTGCGTCTCGCGTCGGCGCAAGCGGTGCTCGCACTCGACGTGGACTACGTGGCGATCGAGGCCGTGGCCGCGAGCGTGGGCGCGCACGGCGTGGCCGCCTATGGCCCGCATGAGGCCGATGGCCCCGCCACTTTCGAAGTGCGCTGCCTGATGACGGGCCTCGGCAAGGGCGAAGACCCCGTGACCGGCAGCGCGAACGCCGCCATCGCCATGTTGCTCGAACAGCAGAACCGGCGTCAGGGCGCTCGCTATACGGTGCGCCAGGGCACGGCGCTCGGGCGCGACGGGCGCGTGCACGTCGACTATGACGATGCGGCGAACAAGATCTGGATTGGCGGTCATTCACTCACCGTCGTCGACGGAACCTGCCAGCTCGGCTAAGCGGCGGCAGCGCCGTTCTCATGCATGGTGCATGCTCCGCCATGCGCCGCTGCGCATCTATGCACCGCACATGGGCATCGCGCGCGTGTTGAGGTAACCCTCGCGTATACCCGGGGGACCACAGCTTCCTTAATCATTCCCCAACCAGTAATATCGAAACATCGGACGCATGACGCGTCCGGCGTTCATTGCTCGCGCGCAATGCGCGTATTCCCCAGCCACCCGTTATTCATGCCGCCGACTCAACTGAGCGCATCGTTGCCGTTCTGGCCACCGCAACCGCGGTGCGAACTCACGCGCCTACGGCGGCTGCAATGAGCACCACGCGGGGTCCGTTCTCGCGCGATTCGAGCCTGCGCAACGCGCCCGGCCCAGCGTACACGCGCCCGCGCGCGCTGCTCGCCATACCGTTACTCGGCGTGCTGGTGCTCTTGCTGCTGTGGGCGGTGATCTTCACGCGCCTCTCGGTCGAGAAGGAAGCGACCCTGCGCGAGGCCACGGCCTCGGCGGCCATCCTCTCGGCGGCGCTCGAACAGCACACCGTCAAGGCGATCCACCAGGTCGACCAGATCACGCGCTTCGTGAAGTACGAGTTCGAGAAGTCGCCGGGCCGCTTCGATCTCGCGAGCACGGTCGAGAAGGGTGTGGTGCAGAGCGACTCGCTCGTGCAGGTGTCGATCATCGACGAGCACGGCAAACTCGTTGCCAACACGGCCGACCCGAACCCCAAGCCCATCGATCTCTCGGACCGCGAGCACTTCAGGGTGCACGAGCACGAGAACGACGATCAGCTCTTTATCAGCAAGCCGGTGCTCGGCCGCGTGTCCGGCCACTGGACCCTGCAGATGACGCGCCGCCTCAATCACCCGGACGGCTCGTTCGCGGGCGTCGTGGTCGTGTCGGAAGACCCGAGCTATTTCACGAGCGACTTCTACAACAACGCGGCGATCGGCCGTGACGGCGTGATCGCCGTGATCTCGGACAGCGGCGCCGTGCTCGCGCGCCGCACTGGCAGCGCCGAACGTGCGAACGGCACGTTCTCGGCGAGCGGCGTGTATCCGATCTCGGAGCACGTATCGGGCACCTATGTCGACCCGATCGATCACGTCACGCGCATCGTCTCGTACCGCCATATCGACGGCTATCCGCTCGCCGTGCTGGTCGGTCTCTCGCAAGCCGAGGAGTTCGCCGACTACAACCACACGCGCGACGTCTACCTGATGATGGCGACGTTCATCTCGCTCGCCATGCTGTCGTTCTTCGCCGTGGCCACGGGGTTGATCGGCAAGCTGCTCGGGCGCGAGCGCGAGATGTCGCAACTCGTGCAGTACGACCTGCTCACGGGCCTGCCCAACCGCTACGCCACGCTGCAACGTCTGCGTCACGAAGTCTCGCAGCCGGGCAACCTCGGGCGCCTCGCCATTCTCTTCATCGACCTCGACAACTTCAAGACCGTCAACGACACGCTCGGCCACAACGCCGGCGACATCGTGCTGCAAATGAGCGCCGCGCGCCTTGCCGACGCCGTGGGCGGCGCGGGCACGCTCGCGCGCATCGGCGGCGACGAGTTCGTGGTGATCGTGAAGGGCGACGACATCGAAAAGCGCGCCATTGCGCTCGCCGAAGCGACCAATGCCGCGTTCACGCATCCGTTCGACGTGCGCGGCAGCGCGTTCGTGCTGCATGCGAGCACCGGCATCGCGCTCTTCGCCGTCGCGCACGAGAGCGAAATCGATCTGCTCAAGAAGGCCGACCTTGCGATGTACGCCGCGAAGGAGGCCGGACGCAACTGTTTCCGCTTCTACTCGCCGCAGCTCGCGCACCGCGCCGACCACCTGATGAAGTGGGAGCAGCAGTTGCGCGTTGCGCTCGCCGAGGACCAGCTCTTTCTCGCCTACCAGCCGAAGATCGATTTGCGCCGGCGCTGCATCACGGGCTTCGAGGCGCTCGTGCGCTGGAACCATCCGCAATACGGGCTCATTCCCGCGGGCGAATTCATTCCGGTGGCCGAATCCACGGGCCTCATCGTGCCTGTGGGCGATTTCGTGATCCGCACCGCCTGCGCCCAGCTCGCTCAGTGGCAGCAGCAAGGCTATGAGTCGCTCACGCTCGCCATCAACATTTCGGCAGTGCAATTCTGGCGAGGCGACCTCTACGAGACCGTGGCGCACGCCATCGAAGAAACCGGCATCGCCGCGCACCGGCTCGAACTCGAGATCACCGAAACCGCGATGATGGAGTACCCGGAGTTGGTGTCGGAGAAGATCTTCGCGTTGAAGCGTCTTGGCGTGCGCGTCGCGCTCGACGACTTCGGCACCGGATATTCGTCGCTCTCCTACCTGAACCGCTTCGCTGTCGACACGCTGAAGGTCGACCGCTCATTCGTGCAAGCCATTCCTGCGGACCGCAGCGTGTGCGTGATGGTATCCGCGATCGTCAACCTTGCGCGCTCGCTCGGGCTCACGGTGGTCGTAGAGGGCACCGAAACCGAAGAGCAGATCGCATGGCTCTCCGCGCTCGGGCCCATCGAGGCGCAGGGCTTCCTGTTCTCGCGCCCCGTGCCGGTTGAAGGCGTGGCCGCGCTGATCGAGCGCTTCGGCGTGTGCAGCGCAACGCAGCCTGGCGCACAAGCCGCTCGCGAAGATCACCGCAACGAGCGCCTGAGCGACGCACCGCAATCGCGCTGACGTTTGTCATTGCGCAGGTTGGGCCCATTTTCTGCGCACTTTCTGGTGACTTCCGCGAGCCGCGTGCTTTCGCGCACAGACGTCCACGCCCCCTCGCACGCATGATGCAGCCATGCAAACTCGCACCGACGAAGCGATCGCGGCCCCTGGTACAGGCACATTCCGCGACAACGACGAACCGCTCCTGACGCTCTTTCGCGTTGTACTGACCGTTTCCGCGGTCTCGTGGGGCGGCCTCGCGCTGATGGCGCAACTGGAGCAGCACTACGTGGAGCGCGAAGCGCGGCTCACGCAAACCGCGTTCTCGGATCTGGTGGCGCTCGCCTGGATGGTGCCGGGGCCGGTGGGCTGCAACGTCGCGGTGCAACTCGGCCACGCGCTGCGCGGGCGCGCGGGTGCCTGGATCGCGGGCGTGGCCAGCGTGCTGCCGTTCTTCGCGCTGATGACGGCGTTCGCCATCTTCTACCGCACGCCGCTCGTGCACTCGATTGCCTCACGCACGCTGCTCGACCATTTCAGCGTCGTGCTCGCCATGCTGATTGGCGTAACCTGGTACCGTCAAACCCGCGCGCTCGTACGCGGCCCGCTCGAATGGGGCGTGGCGCTCGCGGCTTGTGCGACGCTCGCGCTCGCCGCAAGCGCCGCGGCCTACGTGGCGATTCTGCTTGTTGCGTTTGCCGCGGGCTGGCTCGCGAGCCCCGTGCCTTCGCAGCGGCTCGAATTGCGCGTGACGCGGCGCGACGTGCAGTTGCTCGCCGCGCTTGCGGCGCTGATCGTCGTGTTCGCGCTGCCGCTGCCACACCCGCTCGACGCAGCGCTGCTCTGGCCGCGTCTCGCGGGCGCGGGCATGACGTTGTTCGGCGGCGGCTTCTCCGCGCTGCCCGTATTGAAAACGCTGTTCGTCACGCCAGCGGTGGGCATCACCAACGACGACTTCACGCTGGCGTTCACGCTCTCGCCGCTTTCGCCGGGGCCGCTCTTGAACGTGGTGCCCTTCTTCGGCTATCTCGTGGATGGCTGGGTCGGCGCGCTCGTCGCCACGCTCGCGCTCTTCGTGCCTTCGGGCTGCCTCGTCGTGCTCGCGCGGCGGCACCTGCATCGCATGAAGGCGAACCCGCGCTTCGAGCACGCCATGCGCGTGCTGCGCGCGGCGACTACCGCGTTTCTCGCCATCGCCGTCTGGCATATCGCGCGGCACGTGCCGCCGCATCCGTCGTATCTGCTGACGGCCGTGTTCTCGGCGATGTGCTTTGGCAAGCTCAAGCTCCCCGCTTACGCGGTCTACGCGACGGTCGGGCTCGCGTGCGGGGCGTGGCTGCTTTGGGCCTGAAACGCGGCATCACGCGCTGATCAGCGTGCTCCCATCAAGCCGCCAAAGAACGCGCGCGCGTTGTCTTCGAGGCTTTCGAGGTGGTAGCCGCCTTCCTGCACGATGACCGAAGGCAGGCCGAGCGCGCCGATCGCCGTGCCGAGCCGCCCGAAGCCTTCGGTGCTCACGGCAACCTTCGATTGCGGATCGTCCTTGTAGATGTCGAAGCCGAGCGCAAGCACGAGCGCGTCCGGCTCGAAGCGCTTGAGCACGCGCAGCGCCGACTCCACGCGCTCGAAGAACACCGCCTCGGATGCGCCGTGCGGCATCGGCAGATTGACGTTGTAGCCCTCGCCCGCGCCATGGCCGCGCTCGTCCTCGTAGCCCGCGACCACCGGATAGAAGTTGGTCGGGTCGCCATGGATCGAGATGTAGAGCACGTCGCTGCGGCCATAGAAGATTTCCTGCACGCCCTGGCCGTGGTGCATGTCGGTGTCGAGGATCGCCACGCGCTTGAAGCGGCTGCGCAGCGACTGCGCAGCGATAGCCGCATTGTTCAGATAGCAGAAGCCACCCGCCGCGTCCGCGCGGGCATGATGGCCGGGCGGACGCGACAACGCATACGACTCGCGCGCGCCTTCGTTCACGCACGCCGCTGCCGCCAACGCGCTTTGCGCCGACCAGTAGGCCGCGCGCCACGTGTTCGCCCCCACGGGGCAACTACCGTCCGCGAGATAGCGCGCCGCCTGCGCGAGTACGCCGCGCAGCGGATTCGGCTCGCGCACGTAGATGTTCGACATCACTTCTTCGCCCCAGTCTTCGGGCACGCGCTTCCATTCGGTGTGCGCTTCTTCGAGAAAGCGCAGATAGTTCATGTCGTGCACGGCGGCGATGGGCGCCGTGCCGAAGTCGGCGGGCGCCGCTACGTCGAAGCCGAGCGAGCGCGCCGCGGCAACGAGATGCTCGGCGCGCTGCGGCACTTCCTGCGGCTCACGCAGCTGGCCGCGCGAAAAATAGGCGCGCGGACCGTGCAGCAGCTGATCGGGGTGGAACCAGGTTTTCATGTTCAGTTCTCCTTCTATTTGTTTCACGCGGTGGCGGCGACAGCGACGCGCACGCCCGCACGCGCCGCAACGGCGTTGAGCAGCACGTTCGCGCCAGCCGTGACGTCTTCCGGCAGGGCGTCTTCGGCTTCGTTGTGCGACAAGCCGCCTACGCAGGGGATGAACACCATCGCGGTCGGGCAGTAACGCGCGAGGTGGATCGCGTCGTGGCCCGCACCGCTCACGATACGCTCGTGCGGATAGCCGAAGCGCTCTGTCGCTTCGGCCACCAGTGCGACGCACTGCGCGTCGAACGGCGTCGCCGGGCTCGTCCAGCAATGCGCGATCTGCACGCGAAGGCCGCGCGCCGTGGCCACCTGCTCGCATAGCGCGCGCAAGTCGCGCTCCATCGCGTCGATCTGCGCATCGTCGGGATGGCGCAGATCGACCGTGAAGGTCAGATTCGCCGCGATCGTGTTGCGCGACGAATTCGCGATCTGCGCCTGACCGATCGTCACGAGACCAAGCGGCGCGTAGCGCGCCATCACGCGCTCGATGTCGAGCGACATTTGCGCCGCGCCGAACCACGCGTCCTTGCGATAGCGCATCGGCGTCGTGCCCGCGTGCGCGGCCACGCCCGTCACGTTCACGTCGAACCAGCGGATCGCCTGGCCGCCCGTCACGACGCCGATGGTCGTGCCGTTCGCCTCCAGAATCGGGCCCTGCTCGATATGCGCTTCGAAGTAGGCGTCGACGGCCACGCCTTGCACGGCTCGCGTGCCGCGCGCGCCGCATGCGTCGAGCGCGGCGCCGAGCGTTACGCCGTCGGCGTCCGTGCGCGCCAGGGCGTCCGCCAGCGTCATCGCGCCCGCGAACACCGCGGAGCCCAGCATCGCCGGCGTGAAGCGCGCGCCCTCCTCGTTGGTCCACGAGCAAATCTCGATGGGCTTGACGGTACGCGCGCCCGCGTCGTTGAGCGCGCGCACGACTTCGAGCGCGGCGAGCACGCCGTACACCCCGTCGAAGCGGCCGCCTTCGGGTTGCGTGTCGAGGTGGCTGCCTATCAGCACGGGCGCGGCCTGCGCGTCATCGCCCTCGCGGCGCGCGAACAGGTTCCCCACTTCGTCGGTCCACACCGTCATGCCCGCCTCGCGGCACCAGCGCGCGAACAGGTCGCGTCCGCGCCGGTCTTCTTCCGTGAGCGCGAGACGGCGCACGCCGCCGCCCGCCGTCGCGCCAATGCGCGCCATCTCCATGAGGCTCGCCCACAGGCGCGGGCCGTCGATCTGCAAAAGGTCTTTCATCGGTCCATCCATTTCAGTCGAACTAATCAGTACACCTGCGCAGCATCAGCGCGCACTCAGCGCTTCGGCGGCCGCCTCGTTATGCGCGTGCTCGTGGCGGCGCGCGTCGAGCGCGACGATGCACAGCAGCGAGACGCCCGCGAGGCACGTATAGAACAGGGCGAGCGGCCACCACTGCCCCACATAGCGATGCGCGAGCCACGTGCCGACGAGCGGCGTGAGGCCGCCCGCGATCGCGCCGCACACCTGGTAAGAGAGCGAGATCGCGGAGTAGCGCACGCGCGTTGCGAACACACCCGAAACGAAGCCCGCGATCACCGAATAGAAACTCGCCATGCAGACCACGGCGATTGCGATGCCGATCACCATCGGCACGACCTTGCCGCTTTGCACGAGTACGAACATCGGATACGGCGAGAACATCGCGGCGATGGCGGCGCACTTGAGGAAACGCGCCCCGCCCATGCGTTCCGCGAGCCAGGCGGCGAGCGGCTGCACCAGGAACTGGATGATCGCGACCGCGAACAGGCAATCGAGAATGAGCGAGCGCGTGATGCCGACGTACTGCGTGGTGTACGCGATCATGAACGTGTTGGTGAAGTACACGCCCGCGATGCCGATGGTATTCGCGCCGATGCACAGCAGCACGAGGCCCCACGCCGAGCGGAACACTTCGGCGACGGGCAGCTTGAGCGTGCGGCGCTGATCCTTGAGCTTCTCGAACTCGGGCGACTCGTTCACGCCGAGCCGGATCATGATGCCGACCACGAGCAGCACCGCCGAAACGAGAAACGGCAGACGCCAGCCCCACGAAAGAAAGTCGGCCTTGTCGAGCGAGGTGACCGAGCGGAACGCCAGCAGCGAGAGAATCAGCCCCGCGGGCGAACCCAGTTGCGCAAACGAGGCGAAGAACGTGCGGCGGCCTTCGGGCGCATGCTCGCCCGCCATCAGCACGGCACCGCCCCACTCACCGCCCACGGCAATGCCCTGCACCACGCGCAGCAGCACGAGCAGCACGGGCGCGAGCATACCTACGCTCGCGTACGAAGGCAGCAGGCCGACGCACACAGTGGCGACGCCCATCATCATGAGCGTGGTCATGAGCGCCTTCTTGCGGCCGATGCGGTCGCCCAGGTGGCCGAAGATCAGGCCGCCGAGCGGGCGCGCGAAAAAGCCGACGGCGAAGGTCGCGAACGACGCCATCGTGCTCACGAAGCGGTCTTCGGAAGGGAAATACAGCTCGCCGAACACGAGCGCGGCGGCCGTGGCGTAGATGTAGAAGTCGTACCACTCGATCATCGTGCCGATGAACGCCGCAGCGGCGGCGCGCACCGGCTGACGGGTGCCGGGTTGGGGGTTGGCCATGCGTCGGTCTCCTTCTGGCGCGTTTGGGATGAATTTGCGTTGCAGGCATGCTTTATCGCCAGCCACAAATCATTAGTCAAATTTCGCGTTATTATTTAGCGCATAAATTTAGCTAATACCCTTGGCGCGCCACCGCGCCGGGAGACCACCCATGCGCGCCGATACCACCCGCTTTCTCAACGACCGTCTCGACTGGAACCTGCTGCGCACCTATCTCGCGATCATGCAGGAGCGCAGCCTGAGCCGCGCGGCCGCGCGCCTGTACGTCACGCAGCCGGCCGTGAGCCAGGCGCTCAAGCGCCTCGAAGACGCGCTCGGGCGCAAGCTCATCGAGCGGCGCGGCGCGCAGTTCGTGCCGACCGAAGCGGGCGAAGAGGTCTATCGCATCGCGAGCGACATCTACGGCACGATTTCCCAGCTCGAAACCGGGCTCGACGAGCGCACCGCCGACATCACCGGCTCGATCCGCCTGCTCACGGTGAGCCGCATCGAGTCGCGCGTGTACGACGAATTTCTCGCGGAATTCCACACGGCCTACCCGCGCGTCGACCTGCAGATCGAAGTCATGCGCTCGTCGGACATCATCTCGTCGCTGCTGCAGAAAACCGCGACCGCGGGCTTGAGCCTGTGCCGCACGCCCATCGACAAGCTGGACATGCGCTGCTTCCTGCGTCAGCGCTATGCGATGTTCTGCGGGCGGCATCACCGGCTCTTCGGGCTTTCGCAACTGACGATGGACGATCTGCTCGCGGAGAACTTCGTCTCATTCACGAGCGACCAGATCGGCGACAGCCTCTCGCCGCTGACGGTGTTTCGCGATCAGCGCGGCTTCACGGGGCGCATCGTGGCGTCGTCACCGAGTCTCGATGAAGTGCGGCGGCTGATCTTCGCGGGCTACGGCATTGGCTGCCTGCCCGAGCATACGGTGCGCGACGATCTGGCGCGGCAGCGCCTGTGGCGGCTGCCGCCGGAGGAAGGGCTCGTGGATGTCGACATCCACTTGCTGTGGCATCGCGAGCGCAAGCGCAATGCGGCCGAAGAAGCGTTCTTCGATGCGATGGAACGCTGCATGCAGCGCCACGCGCTCGCGGAGCGCCTGTAGAGCCTCAGGCGCGGACCGCGAACGTTGCGGGAGAAACGGAAAGAGACGCGGAAATGAAGCGCGGATCAGAACCCGCGCGCGAGCACCGCAACGCCGATGGTCACGATGCCGAGCACGAGATTGATGACGACAAGCCGCCGCACGGTGCCCACGGCGCGTGCGCCGTCGGGCCACTTCTGCGCCTGCACGGCGCGGCGAATGCGCGGAAACACGGCGAAGCGGATGTGGCCGAAGATCAGCATCATCAGCACGCCGATGCCCGCCATGGCATGCAGTTGCCAGGTGGCGTGCTCGCCGCCGAGCTGCATGAGCAGGAAGCCGCCGGAGAGCAGGATCACGATGACCGAGACGCCCACCCAGTTGAAGAAGCGGCCGAACACCGACTCGATGAGCGGCAGGCGCAGTTGCGGCGAGAGGTCCTCGAGCGCCGGGCGCAGACAGAAGTGCGCGAAGATCATGCCGCCTACCCAGACGGCGACGCCCAGCAGATGCAGAAAGAGCGCGACTGCGATCGCGTGGCCCATGCTTGAATTCCCTCGTAACGTGTAATTATGCGGCGCGAGCCGTTGTGCGCGGCATTATTCCATGCCGCGCTGACGTTTGCGCCGGATATGTGTCGACCGGAGTTAGTGCTTCAGCACTTACTCCGGTCCCACGCAAAGCGCGCTTACTGCTGCACTTTTACTGCGGCAACACCGGACGCATCTCCGTAATCACCTTGAGCTTCGAGTCCGGCGCGCGGCCCTTGCGTGCGCGCTTGCCGATCTGCGGAGCCAGCACCGCGCCCGCCATCAGGTCCTCGCCCGCCTTGCCGCCGCGGCCCGTGCCCACGAGCACGACGCCCGCCGCGCTGATCGCGAGCGCCTGCACGAGCTTCTCCTTGTCGTCGAGCTGCATGAGCGTGACGCCGCGGCCGCCGCCAGAAAGCGTCTTCATCTCGTCGACGCCGAACACCAGCAAACGGCCGCCCGACGAAAGGCACGCCACCTGCAGCGCGCCGGGCAGCATCGGCATCGGCGCGAGCGGCGCGCAGCCCTCGTCGATCGTCATGAACGCCTTGCCCGCCTTCACGCGGCTCACCATGTCGCCGATCTTCGCGATGAAGCCGAAGCCGTTGCTCGACGCCAGCAGCAAGGGCTGTTCCGCATTCGCCGCGAAGTAATGCAGCAAATGCGTGCCCGCTTCGAGTTCGATGAGCGACGTGACCGGCACGCCGTCGCCGCGCCCGCCCGGCAGGTTCGCAATCGACACCGAATACACGCGGCCGTTGCTGCCCCACGCGATGAGCGTGTCGGGCGTGCGGCACTGGAACGCCGCATAGAGACCGTCGCCGGCCTTGAACGTGAAGCCTTGCGTATCGAGCCCGTGGCCCTTGAGCGCGCGCACCCAGCCCTTCTGCGAGACGACGACCGTTACCGGCTCGTCCACCACGCGCTGCTCGAAGCTCGCGCGCTTTTCCTGCTGGATCAGCGTGCGGCGATCGTCACCGTACTGCTTTGCGTCGGCTTCGATTTCCTTCACGATGAGCCGCTTCATCGACGCGTCGTTCGCGAGCAGCTCTTCGAGCTTCGCCTTCTCTTCGCGCAGTTCCGCGAGCTCCTTCTCGATCTTGATCTTCTCGAGCCGCGCCAACTGACGCAGACGGATTTCAAGAATGTCCTCGGCCTGGCGCTCGGACAGCCCGAACGCGTTCATCAGCGCGCTCTTGGGCTCGTCCGACTCACGGATGATACGGATGACTTCGTCGATATTGAGGAAGACGATCATCCGCCCTTCGAGGATGTGGATGCGGTCGTCGACCTTCGTCAGGCGATGCTGCGTGCGGCGCGTGACCGTCGCGAAGCGGAAACCGATCCACTCGCCCAGAATCTCGCTGATGCCCTTCTGGCGCGGACGGCCATCGGCGCCGATCATCACGAGGTTCAGCGACGCGTTCGATTCGAGGCTCGTGTTGGCGAGCAGCGAGTTGACGAACTCCGACTGGTCGATCTTGCTCGTCTTCGGCTCGAACACGAGGCGCACGGGCGCGTCCTTGCCCGACTCGTCGCGCACGGCGTCGAGCAGCGCGAGCATGGTCTGCTTGCTCTGCAACTGCTCGGGCGTGAGCGTCTTCTTGCCGAGCTTGAGCTTCGGGTTCGTCAGCTCCTCGATCTCTTCGAGCACCTTCTGGCCCGAGGTATTCGGCGGCAACTCGGTCACGACCAGTTGCCACTGGCCGCGCGCAAGCTCCTCGATCTTCCAGCGCGCGCGCACCTTGAGGCTGCCGCGCCCCGACTCATAGGCCGCCGCGATTTCGGCGTCGCTCGAAATGATCTGGCCGCCGCCCGGGAAATCGGGCCCGGGCACCTTCTCCATGATCTCCGCATGCGAGAGCTTCGGATTCCGGATCATCGCCACCGCGGCCGACGCGACTTCGCGCAGGTTATGCGAGGGAATTTCAGTGGCGAGACCCACCGCGATACCCGACGCGCCGTTCAGCAGCACCATGGGCAGGCGCGCAGGCAGCGTCTTCGGCTCCTGGAACGAGCCGTCGTAGTTCGGCATGAAATCGACGGTGCCCATGTCGATCTCGTCGAGCAGCAGCTTGGCGATGGGCGTGAGGCGCGCTTCGGTGTATCGCATGGCCGCCGCGCCGTCGCCGTCGCGCGAGCCGAAATTGCCCTGGCCGTCGATGAGCGGATAGCGCATCGAGAAGTCCTGGGCCAGACGCACGAGCGCGTCGTAGGCCGACTGGTCGCCGTGCGGATGGTACTTACCGAGCACGTCGCCCACCACGCGCGCCGACTTCACGGGCTTGGCGTTGTCGCCGAGGCCCATTTCGTTCATCGCGAAGAGAATGCGCCGCTGCACCGGCTTCTGGCCGTCGCAGACGTCGGGCAGCGCGCGGCCCTTCACCACGCTCACCGCGTAGTCGAGATAGGCGCGTTCCGCGTAGTGGCCGAGCGTGAGCGTGTCGCCGTTCGGGGCGTCCGTCACTTCAGCAAAGAGATCGTCCATGTTTCAATCAATCCGTAATCGTGTACGCGTTCAGACGTGTGCCTGGTTATCGGCTCAGTTATCCGCTTAGATGTCCGCTTCGACTTCGTTGCCCTTCTCTTCGAGCCACGAGCGGCGCGAGGCGGCTTCGCCCTTGCCCATCAGCATCGTCATGCGCGCAACGGTAGCCTCGTAGTCGAGGTCGCCGAGCGCGATGGGCGACAGGCGCCGCGTGTCGGGGTTCATCGTCGTGTCCCAGAGCTGCTCGGCGCTCATTTCGCCGAGACCCTTGAAGCGGCTGATGGTCCATTGCGTTTCGCGCACGCCGTCCTTGCGCAGCTTGTCGAGGATCGCCTCGAGTTCGCCTTCGTCGAGCGCATAGAGCTTCTGCGCGGGCTTCTTGCCACGCGCGGGCGCATCGACGCGGAACAGCGGCGGGCGCGCCACGCACACGTGGCCGCGCTCGATCAGCTGCGGGAAATGCTTGAAGAAGAGCGTGAGCAGCAGCACCTGGATGTGCGAGCCGTCGACGTCGGCATCGGAAAGAATGCAGATCTTGCCGTAGCGCAGGTTCGACAGATCGACGGTCTCGTCGGGGCTGTGCGGATCGACGCCGATCGCCACCGAAATATCGTGCACTTCGTTGTTCGCAAAGAGCCGGTCGCGCTCGGTCTCCCACGTGTTGAGCACCTTGCCGCGCAGCGGCAGGATGGCCTGGTATTCCTTGTCGCGCCCCATCTTCGCGGAGCCGCCAGCGGAATCGCCCTCGACGAGGAAGAGTTCGTTGCGCGCGATGTCGGTCGATTCGCAGTCGGTGAGCTTGCCCGGCAGCACGGCCACGCCCGAGCTCTTGCGCTTTTCGACCTTCTGGCCCGCGCGCGTGCGCGCCTGCGCCTGCTTGATGACGAGATCGGCGAGTTTCTTGCCGTGCTCGACGTGCTGGTTGAGCCAAAGCTCCAAAGCGGGACGCGAGAACGACGACACGAGCTTCACGGCGTCGCGGCTGTTCAGGCGCTCCTTGATCTGCCCCTGGAACTGCGGGTCGAGCACCTTGGCCGAGAGCACGAACGAGACGCGCGCAAAGACGTCTTCGGGCAGGAGCTTCACGCCTTTGGGCTGAAGATTGTGCAATTCCACAAAGCTCTTCACGGCCTGGAAGAGACCATCGCGCAGGCCGCTTTCATGCGTGCCGCCCGCGGGCGTCGGAATCAGGTTCACGTACGACTCGCGCGTGAGCGAACCTTCCTCGCTCCACGCCACGACCCACGCGGCGCCCTCGCCTTCGGCGAAGGTGTCGTCGGTGGTGCGCGCGTCGGCGTAGCGCTCGCCTTCGAACAGCGGGATCAGCAGGTCGGCGCCGCCCATGCCTTCGAGCAGGTAGCCGCGCAGGCCGTCTTCGTACTTCCAGCTTTGGCGCTCACCGGTCTTCTCGACGATGAGTTCGACTTCGACGCCCGGCAGCAGCACGGCCTTCGAGCGCAACAGACGCTGCAGCTCGCCGAGCGGCAGATTCGGCGAATCGAAATACTTGGGATCGGCCCATGCGGTCACGCGCGTGCCGGTTTTCTTCTCGTCGCGCGCGGCGTTGCGCGTGGTGAGCGGCCGCGTGACGTTGCCGTCCGAGAAGCCGATTTCGGCGACCTTGCCGTCGCGCCAGACGGTCACGTCGAGGCGCGTGGAAAGCGCATTGGTGACCGAGACGCCCACGCCGTGCAGGCCGCCCGAAAACGTATAGGCGCCGCCAGCGGCCTTGTCGAACTTGCCGCCCGCGTGCAGTCGCGTGAAGACGATCTCGACGACGGGCACCTTCTCTTCGGGGTGCAGGCCGAACGGAATGCCGCGGCCGTCGTCTTCGACGGAGACGGAATGGTCGGCGTGCAGCGTGACGGTGATGCGACGGCCGTAGCCGCCGAGCGCTTCGTCCGAGGCGTTGTCGATGACTTCCTGGACGATGTGCAGCGGATTCTCGGTGCGCGTATACATGCCCGGCCGCTGCCGGACGGGCTCGAGGCCCTTGAGCACCTTGATCGACGCTTCGCTATAGCCAGTGTTTCCAGCGTTGGACTTCTTCGTTGACATGGTGATCCACAGGGGGTTGTCCGCGCGCTTGTCCACAGGTCCTGTGGACATCTGCGGGGAAAACGCGTTGAGCGTTCAAAAAAACCGATACGAAACAACGAGGTGAACCGGCTGCGCGCCGCGGTGGCAGATGCGCTCGCGGCGGCGAGGTGGTTCGCTCAGTTGTTCGAATTCGCGAGGTATTGTACTGATTTGGGCTCGCACGGCAATTTGCGCGAGGGTTGGCTGGCCGACCGGATGAGTACGCCGTACTCATGCGCCGTAAAAAAAAGCGGCCTTCATCAGGCCGCTCTCTCTCGCATTCACTTGCGCTTGCTCTCCAACTCCTCCCACCGCTCCAGCGCCACGAGCAATTCCTCGTCGATCTGCGCGTAACGCTCGGTGAGGCGAGCCCCCTCCTGCGCATCCTTCGCGAAGATCGACCCGTCCTCGATCTTCGCGCCGATGGTCTTCTGCTCCGTCTCGAGCGCCTCGATGCGCTTGGGCAGTTCCTCGAGCTCGCGCTGCTCCTTGAACGAAAGCTTCACGCTGCGCTGGGCATTGCGCCCCGCCGCGCTGTCCTTGGGCGCGGCCACCGCGGCAGCCGCTTCCTTCGGCGCGCGCGCCTCGGCAATTTCCTGCGCGCGGGCGCTCTGCGTCTGCCAGTCCGTGAAGCCGCCCACGTACTCGCGCCAGCGCCCCTCGCCCTCGGACGCGATCACCGAAGTCACCACGTTGTCGAGGAACGCGCGGTCGTGGCTCACGAGCAGCACGGTGCCGTCGTAGTCGGTCAGCAGTTCTTCGAGCAGTTCGAGCGTCGGGATGTCGAGATCGTTGGTCGGTTCGTCGAGCACCAGCACGTTCGCCGGCCGCGCGAACAAGCGCGCGAGCAGCAGACGGTTGCGCTCGCCGCCCGAAAGCGACTTCACGGGCGAACGCGCGCGTTCGGGTGCGAACAGGAAGTCGCCCAGATAGCTCATCACGTGCTTCTTCGCGCCGTTGATCTCGACCCAGTCGCTGCCTGGGCTGATGGTATCGGCGAGACTCTTTTCCATGTCGAGCTGCGCGCGCATCTGGTCGAAGTACGCGACCTGCAGATTCGTCCCCACGCGCACCGTGCCAACGTCGGGCTTCAGCTCGCCGAGGATCAGCTTCAGCAGCGTGGTCTTGCCCGCGCCGTTCGGACCGACGAAGCCGATCTTGTCGCCGCGCATGACCGTCGACGAAAAGTTATCGACGATCGTGCGGCCGCCATAGCGCTTCGTCACATCCGTGAGTTCCGCGACGATCTTGCCGGACTTCTCCCCTTGCGCGACGTCGAGCTTCACGTTGCCCTGCACGTTGCGGCGTTCCTCGCGCTCATGGCGCATCTGCACGAGGCGCGCGATGCGGCCCACGCTGCGCGTGCGGCGCGCTTCCACGCCCTTGCGGATCCACACTTCTTCCTGCGCGAGCAGTTTGTCGAACTTCTCGTTCTCCACGCGCTCGACTTCGAGCTGCTGCGCCTTGCGCTCCTGGTACTGCGTGAAGTTGCCCGGATACGAAAGCAGCTTGCCGCGATCGAGTTCGACGATACGTGTCGCCACGCGGTCGAGAAACGCGCGGTCGTGGGTAATGAACAACAGGCTCGAGCGCTGCGCCACGAGCAATTCTTCGAGCCAGCGAATACCGTCGAAGTCGAGGTGGTTGGTCGGTTCGTCGAGCAGCAGGATGTCGGGCTGCACAACGAGCGCGCGTGCAAGCGCCACGCGCTTTTGCATACCGCCCGAGAGCGCGCCCACGCGCGCTTCGCCTTCCAGGCCGATCTGCGCGAGCGTCGTGGATACACGCGTGCGCCAGCTCCAGGCGTCTGCGTGATCGAGCGACGATTGCAGCGTGTTCATGCGCGCGAGCAGCGCGTCGTGTTCCGCGCCTTCGGGCGTGTCTGCGAGCTTGTGCGCGACCGTGTCGTATTCGTCGAGCAGCGTGCGCACGTCGGCGAGGCCCGAGGCGACGGTGTCGAACACCGTGGCGTCGGCGTCGAAGTCGGGCTCCTGCGGCACGTAGACGGTCGAGAGATCCTGCTGGCGCGTGACGAGGCCGTCGTCGGGCTTCGCGAGATCGGCGACGATGGTCAGCAGCGACGACTTGCCCGCGCCGTTGCGGCCGATCAGCCCGACGCGCTCGCCGGCTTCGAGCGAAAAGTCCGCGTGATCGAGCAGCGCGACGTGGCCAAACGCCAGTTGCGCGCCTGTGATGGTGTAAAGCGACATGGATGGAAAGCGATGCGTGCGTTGGACCTGAAGCGGGCATTGTACCGGGCCGCGCAGGTCGGGCCGCGGAGGTCGGGCCGCGCAGGTCGGGCCGCGCAGGTCGCGGAATACAGCGACCCTTTAGCGCAGCGGCACGCGATCCGTTTTCCTGTACTATCGCGGGTTGCCCGCTCCGCCCAGCATTAGATAAAGGGCCGCATGACGGGTGATGCATCGAATCGACTGAACGAAGGACACGCTGTGAGTGAAGTAATCGAGTACAAGAGCTGGGTCTGCCTGATTTGCGGCTGGATCTACAACGAAGAAGAGGGTCTGCCCGACGAGGGGATCGCCGCCGGCACGCGCTTTGACGACATTCCCGACGACTGGCGCTGCCCGCTGTGCGACGTGGGCAAGCCGGAATTCGCCGTCGTCGAGTTCTGATCGAGACGACTTGCGCTGCCGCGCCGACTCGCGGGGCGCGATCGACGCGAGACCCAAAAATGCGGCGCCGGGGCTAAGTGGCGTCATTTTCGCGCCCGAACACGTTTGCTATACTCTTGGCCCTACGCCGCGATATGGCTCGGGCCCGCAAGGCCGGACCGCTTCGCGCGCCGCTCCGCGCCATGACGGGTCACTTGGGAAACATGGCGATCGAACGGAGCCATGCTCGACCGCGCTCCCTGTAGTTCAATGGATAGAACAAGTGCCTCCTAAGCGCTAGATGCAGGTTCGATTCCTGCCAGGGGGACCACCCACCCGAGCATGTCGGGCCGCGAAGACCGCAACCGGTTCGCGTGCCCCGTCCCTTCTCTTTCCCACATTCGCGCCCCTCTATCCCGAGCAGGTTTTCCATGGACATCAACAAGCAAGTCGCCGCCCTCACTGCCTCCGAACTGCAGACGGCAGGAGCCAGTCAGGCCACCGCCATTGCCGTGAGCGTGCTGCTGCGCCATCTCAATTCGCCTGAACTCTCGCGCCAGTTGGGCGCGGCGTTCGAAAACCATCAGGCCGTGATGCTGCAAACACCGTGGCCCGAGCAGATGCTGAACGCGTTCGAAGCGACGCGGCGTTTCTTCGAAAGCGCGGCTCAGGTGCAAGGCGCGACGCCGCCGGCTGCCGAATAAACGGCAAAGCGAACCGCAGATAACCGGCGAATTCAGGGTAAGTACTGAGATATTTTCCCTAAAGAAGAAAAAAATAGTGCCGTAATGGCCTTCATGGACACCCCGCGTCCCCTTCCCGCCGGTTATATGATGTCGAACCTCATCGACCAGGATATCACGCACATTCGTCGCGTGATGCCCTTGTCGCTCGCCGGCGACTTCGGTGGGCCGATTCTCCCCGCGAACTACTGGCGCCAGCGGCTGCACCGCCTGCTCGACACCGGTCATGTGAACAAGGGGCAGCTGTCCGAAATCGACAGCCTGCTGCTGATCCTCGACCTGCACGAGCTGAACGTCGCCTCGGCCTCCGCGGCGCTCCCGAAGCAGGCGAACGCCGCCCCGCAACACTCCTGACTTTTCCCTGAATTCGACGCACGCACGTGCAGGCTTTCGCCTGCGCGGCGCGCATCTGTGCACGCGCATCGGGAATTCCTGGTGCCGCGGGTCGACCATCGGTCATAATGTCCGCAAAAATACCCTAACGAGGACTCCGTGCACACGGCCGAACCGAGAGACCTGCTCCAGCAGGCACGCAAGCGTTTCACCCAACAGCAAATCGCCACACACGTCGGCCGCGACGTGAAGACCGTGCGACGTTGGGAAAAGGGCGAAACGCCCTGCCCCGCGATGCTCGAAGCCGCACTGCGCGAGCTGCTGCACGGCGGCGCTCACGTGAACGGCAATGCAGCGCGCTTTCGCTTCATCGACCTGTTCGCCGGCATCGGCGGCATCCGCAAGGGTTTCGAAGCGCACGGCGGCGAGTGCGTCTTCACGAGCGAATGGAATCCGTTTTCGCGCAAGACCTATCTGGAGAACTACGGCGAAGACCATCCGTTCATCGGCGACATCACGGCCGTGGACGCCGCCGACGTGCCCGATCACGACGTCCTGCTCGCGGGCTTTCCCTGCCAGCCGTTCTCGATCGCGGGGGTGAGCAAGAAGAACGCGCTTGGCCGTCCGCACGGCTTTGCCTGCACCACGCAGGGCACCTTGTTCTTCGATGTCGCGCGCATCATCGCCGAGAAGCGGCCCGCCGCGTTTATGCTCGAGAACGTGAAGAACCTCGTCTCGCACGACCGCGGCCGCACCTTCGACGTGATCCTCCAGGTGCTGCGCGATGAACTCGGCTATGACGTGCACCACCGCGTGATCGATGGACGCCATTTCACGCCACAGCATCGCGAGCGCATCATCATCGTCGGTTTTCGCGAGCCGACGCCGTTTTCGTGGGACGCGCTCGCGCTGCCGGAAGACGGCCCGCGGCTCGCCTCGATCCTGCATCGCACCGACGGCTGCGAGCCGCTGCTGCCTTGGGACGGCGAGCGCTTCTTCGATCACGGCGCGCGCCGCGTGCAGCCGAAGTACACGCTCACGCCGGGGCTCTGGGCTTATCTGCAGCAATACGCCGAGAAGCACCGCGCGGCCGGCAACGGCTTCGGCTTCGGCCTCGCCTTTCCCGACAGCGTCACGCGCACGCTTTCGGCGCGCTATCACAAGGACGGCTCGGAGATCCTCGTCTATCAAGGCGAAGGATTGCGCCCGCGCCGCCTCACGCCGCGCGAGTGCGCGCGGCTCATGGGTCTGCCCGACACCTTCCGCATTCCGGTGAGCGACACCCAGGCGTACCGTCAGTTTGGCAACAGTGTGGTGATGCCGGTGATGCGCGAAGTCGCGCGCACGATGATGCCGCATCTCGATGCGGTGCTGGCCGCGCAGCAGGAGGCGCTCCCTGCACACGCGCTGCCGGTTCCCGCCATTGCACGCACAACGCGTACGAACAAGGCCGCGCGCACCACGCGCGCCGCCCCGGCGAGCGCCACGGCGGGAGGCCGCTGACCGGCGCGCGCCACGGCCAACCGCAGCCCACCGCAGCGAGGCAACAGACGATGGTGGACGTCGTCGATACCGCGACCCGCAGCCGGATGATGTCCGGCATACGCGGGCGCAACACGAAGCCCGAAAAGCTGATCCGCAGTCTGCTGCACCGGCGCGGCTTTCGCTTTCGCCTGAACGTGCGCGACCTGCCGGGCCGGCCGGACATCGTGCTGCCGCGCCGGCGCGCTGTGGTGTTCGTCCACGGCTGCTTCTGGCACGGCCACAACTGCGCGCTTTTCAAGTGGCCACAAACGCGCCCCGAGTTCTGGCGCGAGAAGATCGCACGCAACCGTCTGAACGACGCCAAAGCGCTCGCCGCGCTCGCCGCGCAAGGCTGGCGTGTGGCGGTGATCTGGGAATGCGCGTTACGTGGCGCGCAGCACGATCCGCAGGCGGTCGTCGAGCGGCTTGCCGCCTGGCTAGAAGACGAGTCGTCCGCGTGGTTCGAGGCGCGCTCGTGATCGCGGCTCGATAAATCTCAAGCGCGACATCCCGCCGATGCGCCGTGCATGTCACGCTGCAAAGCTGGCCCTGGCTGAACAGCCTGCAGTGCTAAACTCAATCGATCGGCTGCGCACAAATGACGCGTCACGCGCGCAAGCGCCGCCGTCCCACAACGCGAAGTGAAGGAGACAACCGATGGCTGATTTCCGACTTTGGTCCGATGACTTTCCCAGCAACGGTTTCATGCCGAAGGCGCAGGAGTTCGACGACCGGGCCTTCGGTGTCGACGGCGACAACGTCTCGCCCGCGCTGCAGTGGGACGATCCACCCGCCGACACGCAAAGCTTCGCGCTCACCGTCTACGATCCGGACGCGCCTACGGGCAGCGGCTTCTGGCACTGGGTCGTGGTAAACATTGCGCCCGACGTGCGCTCGCTCGCACGCAACGCCGGCAAGCCCGACGGCAGCCTGCTCCCGCAGGGCGCGGTGCAGGTGCGCAACGACTACGGCACGGTGGGCTTCGGCGGCGCGGCGCCCCCGCGCGGCGACAAGCCCCATCGCTACATCTTCCGCGTGCACGCGCTCAAGGCGGCGCAACTGCCCGTCACGCCGGAAACGACCAACGCGGTGGCGCGCTTCATGACGCACTTGAACGAGGTCGACTCGACCACCTACGTCGGACTCTACGAGCTGAAATAAGCCGACAGACAACACCACAAAACAACCGCCAGCCGGCGGCGCACGACCATCGCGCGCCGCCTTGCCCATCGATGCCCACGCTTTCCGAACGCTCCGCCACGCCCTCCGCCGACATCGAAACCGGCCTGCCCTTCCCACAGCGTTACTACGCGATCCTCGTGGTCGCGCTCGGCATCACACTCGCCGTGCTCGACGGCGCGATCGCCAATGTCGCGTTGCCGACCATCGCGCGCCACCTTCATGCGAGCGCGGCCAGTTCGATCTGGATCGTCAACGCGTATCAGCTATCGGTGACCATCTCGCTCTTGCCGCTCGCCTCGCTCGGCGACCGCATCGGCTACAAGCGCGTGTACCTGGCCGGCATGGTGCTTTTCACCATCGCGTCGCTCGGCTGCGCGCTCGCGACGACGCTGCCCCAACTCGCGTTCGCGCGCATGGTGCAGGGCTTCGGCGGCGCGGGGATCATGAGTGTGAACACCGCGCTCGTGCGCATGATCTATCCGCGCGCGCAACTGGGCCGTGGCGTTGCCATCAATGCGATGGTCGTGGCGATCGCCTCGGCGGTCGGACCGACGCTCGCCTCGGGCGTGCTCGCCATCGCGACATGGCCCTGGCTCTTCGCAATCAACGTGCCGATCGGCATTGCGGCGCTCGCACTGGGTCTGCGCGCGCTGCCCGTGAACGAGCGGCATCCCGCGCCCTACGACTATCTGAGCGCCGTGCTCAACGCCATCGTGTTCGGTCTCCTGATCTTTGCCGTCGACGGCCTCGGCCACGGCGAGAGCAATCGCCTCGTCGCGCTCGAGTTCGCGCTCGCAATCGTGATCGGCTGGTTCTTCGTGCGCCGCCAGCTCACGCAGCCCGCGCCGCTCTTGCCCGTCGACCTGCTCGCCAACCCCGTGTTCGCGCTGTCGATCAGCACCTCGGTCTGTTCGTTCTGCGCGCAAATGCTCGCGTTTGTCGCGCTGCCGTTCATGCTGCAGGAAACCCTCGGCTTCTCGCAGGTCGACACAGGCCTTCTCATGACGCCGTGGCCACTCGTCATCATCGGCGCCGCGCCGCTTTCGGGCGCGCTCTCCGACCGCTATCCGGCGGGCATGCTCGGCGGCATCGGCCTCGCGCTGTTCGCGCTGGGCTTGCTCTCGCTCGCCACGCTCGGCGCGCATCCGACGGTGTTCGACATCTGCTGGCGTATGGCCTTGTGCGGCGTGGGTTTCGGCGTGTTCCAGTCGCCCAATAACCGGCAGATTCTCTCCTCCGCGCCGCGCGAGCGCAGCGGCGGCGCAAGCGGCATGCTCGGCACCGCGCGCCTCACAGGCCAGACGCTTGGCGCGGCGCTCGTCGCGCTCATCTTTGGCATTGCGCCGCAACACGGACCGACCGTCGCACTCTACGTGGCGACGGCCTTCGCCGCCGTCGCGGCGGTGGTGAGCCTGCTGCGCCTGATGCCGGGCGCCGCGGCGCAGACACCAGGCTAAGCACGGCCTAACCCTGCGCGCGCGCAGGCACTAACATGGGTTTAGGGCGAGCCATATTCGCGGCCGCGCCCGGCGAGTCAACCTGCCGAACCAGGCAAAGGGGGCTTCCCATGTCACTGATCGTCGCCGGTCGGTTCACGACCTTTCCCGCTGCCGAAGCAGCAGCTGAAAAGCTGTACGCGGGCGGCTTCCTCGAAGAAGACGTCAACCTGTTCTTCGTCAATCCACGCGGCCAGCATGCGCGCTATGACATGCCCGGCACGCACCCCGCCGCAGGCGCGCCGCCCGCGGCCGTCGGCGTGCCGCCGCATCACACGCGCAATATCACCGCTGGTGCGGTGGCAGGCGCCGTGGTGGGCGTGGTGCTCTTCAGCGCGTTCTCGGCTGCGCTGCCCTCGGTCGTGATCGCCGCCGGCGTGGGCGCCTGGATCGGGGCGCGCATCGGTGCGAGCGTGGGTGCGAAAGCCACCGCGCAGCACATGGCGACACACCACGAGCGGGTGCACCGCGAAACGCGCATCGACGGTGTCCTGCTCTCCGTGCACGTGTGCTACGAGAATCAGGGTCTCGCCGCGCAGTTGCTGCGCGAAGGTGGCGCCGTCGATATCGAGTGCGCCTCGGGCCAATGGCACGACGGCCACTGGGCCGATTTCGATCCGACCCGCGCGCCGATGCCGTTCGCGGCGCCAGGCGGTCAGCGGATCTGAGTACCCGCCGACTCGCCTATGACCCTGTGAGGCGGACGTAAAAAAACGCGGCGGCCCGAAGGCCGCCGCGAATCTGCATTTGAGTCGAGAGAACGTTAGACGCTCAAAGGCGGCGCGCACGCCGCCTTTACATCGCTACGCGCGCGCTGCGCGCTGCGCCTGTTCGGGCGCGGCGGCTTTCCCGGCCGGCGCGGCATTACGCGCTCTCGCCGTGACCGAAGCCGCCGTCGCGACGCTGCGCAGGTCGGCGAGGAACGTATCGCGCCATACCGATAGATTGTTCTCGCGCAGCGACGCCATCATGTCGTTGTAGCGCGACACGCGCTCGGCGTGCGGCATGGAGAGTGCGCGCTCCAGCGCTTCGGCCGTCTGATTCAGGTCATACGGATTCACGACCAGCGCGCCCGGCATCTGCTCGGCCGCGCCCGCGAACTGCGAAAGCACCAGCACACCGGGATCGTCGGGATTCTGCGAAGCCACGTACTCCTTCGCCACGAGATTCATGCCGTCGCGCAGCGGCGCCACATAGCCCACCTGCGCCTCGCGGAACAGCGCCATCAGCAGGTTGCGCTCGTACTTGCGGTTCAGGTACTGGATCGGCGTCCAGTCGAGCTGCGCGAAACGCCCGTTGATGCGGCCCGCCTCGCCTTCGAGATTACGGCGGATCGTCTGATAGGTCTGCACGTCGGAGCGCGTTGGCGGCGCAATCTGCAGGAGCGAGACGCGGCCATGCCAGCCCGGCCCGTTCTGCAGCAGGCGCTCGAACGCCTGGAAGCGCTCGGCGAGCCCCTTGGAATAATCGAGCCGGTCCACGCTCATGATCAGCTTGCGCCCGCGCATGGCTTCTCGCAGGCTGCGCACGGCCTTGCGGTCGGCGAACTGCGAAGAGGCCTTGGCGATGGCATCCGGATAGATGCCGATCGGGTACGCCCCGACCTTCAGGAAACGGTCCCACGCGTGGACCATGCCGTCATCGCTCGCCGTGCCATGGCCACCGCGCTCAATGTAGTCGAGGAAGGCCTGGCGGTCGGCGTCGGTCTGGAAGCCAACCACGTCGTAGTGGCACATGAACTTCATGAGCTCTTCGTGCGGCGGCACCGAGCGCATGACTTCAGGCACCGGCAGCGGAATGTGCAGGAAAAAGCCGATCGGGTTCTTCACCCCGAGATCGCGCAGGCAGCGCGCGAATGGAATCAGGTGATAGTCGTGCACCCAGATGATGTCGTCGGGCTCGATGAGCGGCTGCAACTGACGCGCAAGCGAGACGTTCACGCGCAGGTAGCCGCCGTACTCCTGGCGCTCGTAGCGCGCGAGGTCGTTGCGGTAATGGAACGTCGGCCAGAGCGTCGTGTTCGAGAAGCCCTTGTAGTACTGGTCATAATCACGCCGGGTAAGACCCACCGTCGCGTACGTGACGCTGCCCTGCTGCTCGATGACCGGTGCGGACGGCTCGGCGACCGTTTCGCCACTCCACCCGAACCACACACCGCCGGTTTCCTTGAGCGCGTCCAACACGCCGACTGCGAGCCCGCCCGCTGCGGGACGGCCCTCCTGGGTCGGCGCAACGCGATTCGATACCACGATCAGTCTGCCCATTGCGGCTCTACCTCCTGTTTCGTTGGGTCCGAAGACGATGCTTCCGGTATGTACGCAAGACGCGTGCCGGTTCGGCAGGGTCTGGAGCAAAAACCTTTTTCCGTAGACGACCAGACGAGCGAAATCCGCGCGGCAAGCACGCAAGTGCGCAATACCCCGGTGATTCATCAGGCCAGGAAACCGGCCTGCAAACAGCGCGTGGCGAGCGGCGCTTCGAAGCGAATCAGGCGTCCTGCTCCGAGCCGAGATCGCGCTGGTACTCGATGCCCTCCGCCCGCGCCCCGCCTTGGTTGTGCTCGCCATCGGGCGGCACGCCCGGCGCCGCGCGGTTCTGGCCCGCGGGGTCCGGCGTGACTGACGGCGCAGGATTGCTCTTCTCTTGCGAATCGCGCGGGCCACGCTTGCCCGTGTAACGTGCGGAGCGGCGCAAGGCAGGATGTCTCATGTCAATGCCTCCAGCGGCAGGCGGCCACGCGGTGGTGGCGTTTTTTTATAGTCTAGGGTTCGCCGCGTGAATTCGCCGGTAAAAATGGTCGGGCTTTTGTAACTAATACATAAAAGCCATCGGGGTCGTCCGATGACCTCGGCAGGCCGAGCGAGTAACGGCCGGCGTGGCGCGCAACGCACCAGGCGAGCGATGAATTCGAAAGGAAACCGAAGGGTCGAATGAATGTGCCGAATGCGCCGAATGCGGCGCTTCGTCCGGTTGCGTTGGCGGATCGCCGATGGGCGGCACGTCGGGCTCGCCGGGCTGATCCGGCGGCGGTTCGTCGGGCTGCGGGGTATGCGCGAGCCAGGGCTTCACGCGAACGGCATTACTGGATTGGCAGCTCGGCATCTTTCGCTCCTCATGATGGACGCGAAACTCACACTGCAAGCGTCGTACCGTGTGCGCGCGCCCGCGCGGGCGCACACGCGAGCGCTGCTCAGGCGCCCGCTACGCGCGCCGGCGCATCGCCCTTGCCGGCGCTTTCGTTGCCGTACTCCACAAGACGGTTATAGAGCGTCTTCAGGCTGATGCCGAGAATTTCCGCCGCGCGCGTCTTCACGCCGCCGCACTGCTCGAGCGTCGCGAGAATGAGTTGGCGATCGGCGTCGGCAAGCGAAGTGCCGAACGGGATCGTGACCGCGGTGCCCGCAATCGGCTTCGAGAGCGAGATCTGCAACGGTACTGTGGCTGTGAAGTCGCCTTCGTTGCCCGACATGATGTGCGCGCGCTGCACGTAGTTCTTCAGCTCGCGCACGTTGCCGGGCCACGGGTAGGCCGCCAGCATGTCGCGCACGGCCGCAGGAAACTGCTTTTTCGTGCCGTGGCGCTCGTTCAGTTCGTCGAGGAACGCCTGGGCGAGCAGTTCGACGTCCTTGCCCCGCTCGCGCAGGGGCGGCAGGCTGATCGGAAACACGTTCAGACGGTGATACAGGTCCAGACGTAGCTTGCCTTCGGCCACGGCCTGCTCCGGGTCGCGGTTGGTCGCCGCGATCAGGCGCACATCGGTTTCGATTTCCTTGGTCGTGCCCACGCGCATGAACATGCCGGTTTCGAGCACGCGCAGCAGCTTCACCTGCAGCTCGATCGGCATTTCGGTGATTTCGTCGAGGAACAGCGTGCCGCCGTTCGCGCGCTCGAAATAGCCCTTGTGCTGCCGGTCCGCGCCCGTGAACGATCCGCGCTCGTGACCGAACATTTCGGACTCGATCAGGTTCGGCGAGATCGCCCCGCAGTTCACGGCGAGGAATTCGTGCTTGCGGCGCAGGCTCAACTGGTGGATGGTCTGCGCGGCCACTTCCTTGCCGGTGCCCGACTCGCCCACCAGCATGACCGAAGCGGGCGTGACCGCCACACGGCTGATCTGGTCGTAGACCTCCTGCATGGCCGGCGAATTGCCGAGCATCAGGCCAAAGCGCCCCATGCGGCGCAACTCGCCGCGCAGCGTACCGATTTCGGCCTTGAGGTCGCCCGCGCGCGGCAGGCGGTTCAGGATCGCCTTCACACGCTGGAGATTGATCGGCTTGACCAGGTAGTCGATCGCGCCGGACTTGAGCGCGTCGACCGCCGTCTCGACGCTCGCGTGCCCGGTAATGATCACGAACTCCACGCCCGAGCGCGGGTCGAGATCCTCGAAAAGGTCGGTGCCACTGCCGTCGGGCAGTTTCAGGTCGGTGAAGACCACGTCCGGCGTCTGCCGCACGAGCTGGATGCGCGCCTCGCGCAGGTCGCCGGCCTGCGCGGTCGTGAGCCCATCTTCGCTCACCACGGCCGCCAGCGCCTCGCGGGTTTGCGCATCGTCATCGACAATCAATACATGTGGCATCGCGTCTCGTCAGCCCTGGTAGGTGAGTGGCTCCAAAGCGCGAGCGCCGCGCCCTTCGCAAGCGCGCCAGGCAGGGTTGCCCGGCGCGGCGGAAGTCGCGACGCACGTGATTGCGCTGCAGTGGAGTACGAAACGGTCGGACGTACGCCCCAGACGGCAAATGCCTGAAATTCGCGGTTTTGCTACAACTGAGCAACAATACCGTCAGCCGTGGGCCGCCCGAACCTCGATTGTTGTTGATATGACCATTATAGACACATTCGAGACAAGCGGGCACGGCTCTCGCATGGCGCCGGCCCCGCCCGCCTAGCTATGCGGAAACGGCCAGGGCATACCGTTCGAGCCGTTCACGCCATGGGTCATCCGGCCCTTCATACCGTGTTCCGGCGAGTCCGGAGCCCCTGCGGCCATCGCCATTTCCGGAGCCTGGTCGTCGTTGCCCACGCTATCCGCAAGCGAGCCGCCTTCGCCTTCCCAGCGGCTCAAGTCGCGATAAAAAGTTTGCCGTTGCAGGCGGTGACGCTGCGAGAAACGCCAGGCCAGCATGCCCGCCATGGCGCCAAGGGCGCCGACGGTCACCAAGGTTCCTACCAAACCGCTGCGGTTCTTCGACATATCGCTCTCCCAGATACGCCTCGTCAAAGACGGAAGACGCGCGAGTTGACTCCGAGTTGGCTCAAGCGGCATCGCCGGGGGCGCGGCCAATGCGCCGCCCCTACAACGCAGACGACACGCACTTGTGCAAGTTCCGCAGCAGGATGCGTGCCACGCCTCGCTCGCGGATGCCTGGGCAGGTCCATTGCCCTGTCAGGCGCGGCAGTGGTTAAATGTTTACGCGTTAACGAGCAAAAGCCGAGCGAACCTCGAGCAACCTTCGAGCAAAAGCCGAGCCAATCTCGGAGATGCAAACCTCGCGGCCGTCGGAGCGGCAAGTTCCGCACCTGTCCTGGACGGCCAGCCCCGGATCGCAGGGCCTGTTCCCGATGCGCGCAGAAGCATGCCGATGCGCGCAGAAGCGAACGCCCCGCACTACCTTTGCAGGACGAACATCCCTATGGCGTCAATCGAGCCGGGCTCGCCCGCCGCCACGAAACGAACCAGTGGAACCCGCGCAAACCCAGGAAACACCGGACCGGACGCCGACACGCGCGTCGCGGGACTGCAGTCGTACGGTCTGCTGTACGGCTCGTCGGCGGTCATGCTGGAACTTTACGCGCAGATCGAACGCGTGGCCGTGACCGAGGCCACGGCGCTCATCGTCGGCGAATCGGGCACGGGCAAGGAACTGATCGCCCGCACGATCCACGCGAACAGCGAACGCCGCGACGGCCCGTTCATCGCAGTCAACTGCGGTGCGATTCCCGACGAACTGATCGAGGCCGAACTGTTCGGCCACGAAAAAGGCAGCTTCACGGGCGCCGTGCAAGCGCGCGACGGTCACTTCGAGCACGCGCGCGGCGGCACGCTGTTCCTCGACGAAATCACCGAAATGTCGCTGCTGCACCAGGTGAAGCTGCTGCGCGCGCTCGAAACCGGCGAGTACTTTCCGGTGGGCGGCAACGAAGCGATTCGCGGCGACGTGCGCATCATCGCCGCCACCAACCGCGACCCAATCACAGCCGTGAAGGAAAACTGCCTGCGCGAAGACCTGATGTACCGGCTCGCGGTGTTTCCCTTGCGCGCCCCGCCGCTGCGCGAACGCGAGCGCGACCGCGAACTGCTCGCGCAGCATTTCCTCACCGAACTGAACGACCAGGAAGGCGCGCAAAAGACCTTCAGCAAGCGGGCGCTCGAGACGGTGCGCAACTGGTCGTGGCCCGGCAACGTGCGCGAACTGAAGAACGCCGTATACCGCGCGTTCATCCTTGCGGAAAAGGTTGTTGAGATCGCGCACCCGCAACTGGTGCCGCGCGTGAAGAAGCCCGTCACCCAGGGCGACGCGATGAGCGTATGGATCGGCACGCCGCTCGCCGATGCGCAAAAACAGATCATTCTCGGCACGCTCAAATATTGCGGCGGCGATAAACGTCTCGCGGCACGCACGCTCGGCGTGAGCCTCAAGACGCTCTACAACCGGCTAGGCAGCTACGGCGCCGACGACGGCGAAGCCGACGCGGGCGCCGACCCGGACACGAACGAAGCCTGATTGCCCTTCCCCACGCCTCGCGCGTTGCGCCGCTCTCGCGGCACGATCGTTGCGCGCAGAGGCTCAAGCCGAGCGGCAGGCCGATCAAAGATCGGTCTGCCGCGCACGCCCTTTTGCAATTTCTTGCACTTTACCTATCCCGGTTAACAATCGCCTGTTGCACAATCCGCAGCACGTTAAGTAAGCAAAACATGCTGGATGTGCACGCAACGTGACGCTATCCGGCAAGCGGCAGGGAATCATCATGCAAGAACGAAGTGCCCGGGCGCGCGTTGCGCCGTCCATGTCAGCGGCAGTCGCGGGAACGATTGCCGGTGTGCCCCCGCTCTCCTGCGCCCCCTGGCGACGTGTCATGTCGCTCACGCTGCTCGCCACGGTGGCGAGCCTCGCATGCTCGGCCTGCAGCTCGCTCTACTCCGAGGGCGCGCAAACGGGCGCCGGCATTGCCGGCGCGGCGGTCGCCTCGAAAGTGACGAGCAACGCCGCCGTCGCGACTGGCATCGGCCTGGGCGCCGTAGCCGCGGCGAAGGCCGGCGTGCAGTATTCCGAGCGCGTCGTCCACACCAACACCCAGAACAGCATTGCGAAGGCCGCGGGTCCGCTCGACGTCGGCGCGGTCGCGCCCTGGTCGATCACGCACTCGTTCCCGATCGAGGACGACGAGCATGGCCGCGTCACGGTGAGCCGCACGATCAGCAGCGGCGCGCTCGATTGCAAGGAAATCGTCTTCTCCGTCGACCACGAGGCCACGAAGGACAAGGCTGCTTCGAGCGCCTTCTTCGTCGCTTCGGTGTGCCGCGACGGCGACAACTGGAAGTGGGCCTCGGCCGAACCCGCCACCGCCCGCTGGGGTGCGCTGCAATGAACGGCATGAACGCGCGCGCGCGTCGCGTACGCCACGTGGAAACGGATTCGCCGACGTCTCGCCCCGTGAAGCTCATCGCGCTGGCCACGCTCTGCGCGGGCATCGCACTCGTCTCGAGCGGCTGCTCGTCGATTGGCGCAGCGAGCGGCGCCGCAGCGGCAGCGGCCACTGGCATCGTCACGGCGAATCCCGCCGTGGGCATCGGCGTGGGCATCGCCGTGCAAGCGGCCACCGACGAAGCCGTCGGCCGCTTCATGAAGAGCATGCACGCAGACCAGCAGGAATTGATCGCCGAAACCGCCGGCCGCCTGCCCGTGGGCGGCATGGACCTCTGGCGCATCAAGCACCAGCTGCCCGTGGAGAACGGCCACGGCCAGGTGCGCGTGACGCGCGCGTTCTCCAACGCGCTCACGCTCTGCAAGGACTTCGTGTTCTCGGTGCAGGACGGCGACAAGGGCGACTCGCCCGAGCAGTGGTTCACCGCGAGCGCATGTCAGGACCAGTCGGGCTGGAAGTGGGCCACGGCCGAACCTGCGGTGGAGCGCTGGGGCACGCTGCAATAACCGTTTTTATCCGCAAACGAAAAACGGTCGCAGGGCTAACTCGCCTTGCGACCGTTTTTTTATGCTCGCGACCTGCGCAGCGCTCAGGACTCCACGTCTTCGAGACTGAAGATTTCCGACTGGTCGTTGTACGAGAAGATCTCGCCATAGCGGCCCCAGTCGATCACGGTGTCGAGCGTCTCTTCCGCCGCGCCGTCGGAGAGAGAGTCCTCCAGCTCCTGCTCGAAACGCACGCGCGGCGCGCGATGGCCCGGGCGTTCGTTGAGCACCTTTTTGATGCGCGCCGCGAGCGGCACATGGCGCAACAGATGCTCGGCGAACATCATCTTGCGCTCCTGCGTGCCGAATTCCGCGAACACGCGCGCGGGCGGCGTGAGCAGCACGTCGCCTTCGCGCACGTCGGCGAAACCGAGGTTCTGCAGCACTTCCGCGATCGGGAACAGGTCGTCCACTTCCAGATGCAGCGAGCGCGCGATTTCCGGCATGTCGGCGCGGCCGTGGTACGGCGCGGCCGCGAGCGTTTCGATCAAACCGGCCATCAGGTTGGTCGACACGCGCGGCAGCCAGCTGCCGAGTTCGAGCCCCTTCTTCGTGGTTTCGCCGGTCTGACGCGCGGTCATCTTCGCGTAGATGTCGTCCACGAGTTTGCGGAACACCGGGTCGAGGCGGTTGCGCGGATGCTTGAACGGCACCTTGATCTCGGCTACCACGCGGCCCGGATTCGACGACAGCACCAGAATGCGGTCGCACATGAACACCGCTTCCTCGATGTTGTGCGTGACGATCAGCACCGACTTGATCGGCAGGCGGCCTTGCGTCCACAGGTCGAGCAGATCGGTACGCAGCGTTTCGGCCGTCAGCACGTCGAGTGCGGAGAACGGCTCGTCCATGAGCATCAGCATCGGGTCGACCACGAGCGCGCGCGCAAAACCCACGCGCTGACGCATGCCGCCCGAAAGCTCACGCGGGTAGGCGTTTTCAAAGCCGTCCAGGCCGATCAGGTCGATGGCGGCCAGCGCCCGTTCACGACGCTCGCGCGCGCCGACGCCCTGCGCTTCGAGGCCCGCTTCCACGTTCTGCAGCACGGTGAGCCACGGGAACAGCGCGAAGGTCTGAAACACCATCGCCACGCCTTCGGCCGGCCCTTCGAGCGGCTTGCCGCGCCAGGTGACGTCGCCGGAGGTCGGCGAAATCAGGCCCGCGATAATGCGCAGCAACGTGGACTTGCCCGAGCCCGAGCGCCCCAGCAGCCCGACGATCTCGCCCTCGCGCAGCTGAAGGTTGGCGTCGTCGAGCACGAGCAGCTCGCCCTGGGACTTGTTGAAGCCCCGGCACACGTCCTTCACGTTCAGAATTTCTGCGCCGAGGCGCGGCGGATTCGGAGCCGTCTGCACATCGCCGTGCGCGGCGCTCAGCGTCTTGGGGTTTTGCATCGCGTTACCTTCGATCATTCGTTGTTCGATCAGTCGTCGATCAGTCGAGCCGCAGACGGGACTCGGCATACGTGTACAGCGGGCGCCACAAGAGGCGGTTGAACAGCGTGACGAAGAGCGACATCACGGCAATGCCGAGAATGATCTTCGGGTAGTCGCCGGCCGCTGTCGTCTGCGCGATGTAGGCGCCAAGGCCGTGTGCGACGACCTTCGTGTCGCCCCACTGCACGAACTCCGCGACGATACTCGCGTTCCACGCGCCGCCCGAGGCCGTGATGGCGCCCGTGATGTAGTACGGAAAAATGCCCGGGAGCATGGCCTGGCGCCACCATTGCCATCCGCGGATATGGAAGTTCTTCGCGGCTTCCTTGTAATCGTTCGGATAGGCGCTGGCCCCTGCAACTACGTTGAACAGGATATACCACTGGGTGCCGAGCACGATCAGCGGTGACAGCCAGATGTCAGGATTGAGGTGAAAGCGCACGATCACGATCACGAACACCGGGAACAGGAGGTTCGCCGGGAACGCCGCGAGGAACTGCGCGAGCGGCTGGACCTTCTCGGCGAGCGCGGGGCGCAAGCCGATCAGCACGCCGAGCGGCACCCAGATCACCGAGGCGATGGCGATCAGCAGCAGCACGCGAAAGAGCGTGATGAAGCCGAGACCGACCACGTGCCACACGTCGTCGAGCGTCACGCCCGTGCGCACATACGCCACCACGCGCCACACCACGAACACGGTCAACGCGATCACGAGAACGGCCCACACGGCGTCGCCAATGCGCGCGCGCAAGCCGCCGCGTCCGCGCGCCACGGGCGCGGCGAACGTCACGTTCGGAAACGACGGCAGCTGGATCGGCATGCGCGCAGCCTTGGCGAAGAGCCAGCCGAGCGGCACGAGCAGTTGATGAATGAGGTGCGTGCGGCGAATGAGGTCGAGCAGCCACGACTCCGGCGCGTCGCCCGAGCTCGTGTTCTCCATGCGGAACTTGTCGGCCCATGCCACCAGCGGGCGGAACAGGAACTGGTCGTACGCGAGGATCACGACGATCATCGTGAGGATCACCCAGCCCACCGCGTGCAGGTTCTTTTCCGCGATCGCCTGGGCCAGATACGCGCCGAT
>NZ_CAJMYZ010000024.1:0-157636 GCF_905220155.1 Paraburkholderia sp. J7
AACGTGACGCCGCCGCTCGAAAGCGGCGGCGTCACCCTCGCTCAGAGCGTTTCAGGAAGCCGGTGTGAGTCGTTGTCCACGCAACAGACCAGCACCTCGGCATCCTCGGCACCCGTGCTGAGGTACACGTGCCCCACGGCGCTGTCGAAGTAAAGGCTGTCGCCGGGCGACAGCTTGAAGACCGTGCCGTTTTCAAAATGCAGTTCCAGCTCCCCGCCTAGCAGGAACAGAAACTCCTCGCCGCTGTGGCGGATGTAATCGGGAAACGCGTCCATCGTGCGAGCGTGGATGCGTCCGCGCATCGGCACCATGCGCTTGCCGGTGAGGTCGTTGGCGATCATGCCGTACTCGTAGTTCGGCGTGTCGTAAATCATCTGCTTGCCCGCGCGCGTGAGCGACGGCTTCATCGGGCCGGCCGCCTTGCGCTTCCTGCGTCCGAATATCGTGTCGAAGTCCACGTTCAGCGCATGTGCGAGCGCCGCGAATTTGTCATACGTGAGCGCAATATCACCGCGCTCGGCCTTCGAAATGGTCGAGACCGCGATGCCGGACAACTCCGATAGCTGCATCAACGTCAGTTCGCGCGCCTTGCGCGCTTCGCGCAGACGCGCGCCAACGGCTGCGTGATCGATCTCCGTCGGGGCCTGCTCAGTTGCGATCTCTTGTGCTGCGCGCTTTGTCATGGAAGGGACGGTTCCCGGTTAGGGGTTTTGTCGTATACGAGAATTATTTTTTTCTCGTATATGATAACTCGCATCTCGACTCCCCTTTGAAGGAGCAGCGTCGTGGCCTCAATCGCACTGGGAAAAGCCGGCCTATCGAAGGGCCAGGTCATTGCCGCCACCACACTGGGCACGGCGCTCGAGTACTACGATTTCACGATCTACAGCTTCTTCGCGATCCAGATCGGCAAGCTGTTCTTTCCTTCCGCGTCGCCGGTCAATCAATTCTTGCTTTCCATCGGCCTCTTCGGCGTGGGCTTCGTGGTGCGTCCGCTGGGCGGCATCGTCATCGGGGCCTACGCGGACCGCGCCGGGCGCAAGCGCGCCATGGTGCTCACCATCATGTTGATGGCGCTGAGCTGCGCGCTGATCGCCTGCGCGCCGCCGTATGCGGTGGCGGGCATCGCGGCGCCGCTGATCGTGCTCGCGGCGCGCCTGATTCAGGGCTTCGCTGCCGGTGGCGAGTTCGGCCCCGGCACCACGCTGCTCGTGGAATATGCGAGCGACACAACGCGCGCGTTCTTCGCGAGCTGGAACTTCGCGGCGACGGCGCTTGGCCTCGCGCTCGGCGCGGCGGTCGCCACGCTCGTGAATGTGCTGCTGCCCAAGGAGGCGGTCGATAGCTGGGGCTGGCGCATTCCGTTCCTCGTGGGGATCGTGGCGGCGCCGGTAGGCATGCTGATTCGCCGCCGCCTGGAAGAAACGCTGAGCGCGGCGCCCGCGCACGGCGCCAAGCGTAGCGGCGCATTGAAGGCCGCGCTCACTACGCACCTCAAGCTCACGATACTCGGGACCTTCGCCGAACTCGGCGGTTCGGTATCCATCTACATCACCGCGTTTTTTCTGCCGAACCATGCCGTGCGCGTGCTTCATCTTTCATCCACGGCGGCGGTCGCGTCGGGTGTGGTCAGCTCGCTCGTGCTGTTCGTCTCCGCGCCGCTCGTGGGCAAGCTCGCCGACCGCTACACCCGCAAGCGCGTGCTGGTGATCTCGCGCGTCGTGCTGCTGCTGAGCGTGTATCCCGCGTTCGCATGGCTTTCCGCCGCGCCTTCCATGGCGCTACTCTGCGCGGTCTCCGCTTTCCTCTCCGTGTTCGTGGCGGGGCAGGTCGTGCCGGTGCTCGTGATGATCCCCGAACTGTTCCCGCGCGAAGTGCGGGCGACAGGCATTGCGCTCACCTATGTCGTGAGCGCCTCGATCTTCGGCGGATTTTCGCCGCTTGTGGCAAGCTGGATCGTTGCGCGCACAGGTAATCCGCTCGCGCCCGCCTGGTATGTCGCGGCTGCCTGCGCCATTTCGCTGATCCCGCTCGTCTGGCTGCGCGACCGCACCGGCGAGGCCATCGGCTGAACCTCATTTCATCAGGAAACCGAATGATGATTGACAAGACCGAACTGGTCAGTCTGTCCGCCGTCGAACTGCGCCGCCTGATCGGCGCAAAGGCCATTTCGCCCGTTGAACTGCTCGATGCGTGCATCGAGCGCATCGAAGCCGTGAATCCGGCCGTCAATGCGATTACGGCAACGTGTTTCGATGCCGCGCGCGAAGCGGCCAAAACCGCCGAGCAGGCCGTCATGGACGGCAAGCCTCTTGGCTTGCTGCACGGTTTGCCGCTCGGCGTGAAGGATCTCGAAGATACGGCGGGCCTGCTCACGACCTACGGCTCGCCGATGTCACGCGGCCACGTGCCGTCTCGTGACGTGGTGCTCGTGGAGCGCTTGCGCGCGGCGGGCGCGATTCTCGTGGCGAAGACGAACGTGCCGGAGTTAGGCGCGGGCGCGAATACGCGCAACCCTGTGTGGGGCGCGACGGGCAATCCGTTCAACCCCACGCTCAACGCCGGCGGTTCGTCGGGCGGCTCGGCGGCGGCGCTCGCGTGCGACATGTTGCCGGTTTGCACCGGCTCCGATACCGGCGGGTCGCTGCGTATTCCAGCGGCGAAGTGCGGTGTCGTGGGCTTTCGTCCGTCGCCGGGGCTCGTGCCCAATTCGCGGCGCCTGCTCGGCTGGACGCCGATCTCGGTGGTTGGGCCGATGGGGCGCGACGTCGCCGAAACAGCGCTGCAACTCGCGGCAACGGCGGGCGAATCGGCGGGCGATCCGCTGAGCTACGCCGTGGACGCCAACGCGTTCGCGTTTCCCCCGCATATCGATCCATCGACGCTGCGCATCGGCTATACCGAAGACTTCGGCTGCTGCGACGTCGACCCGCAAATTCGCGCCGTGTTCCGCGCGCGCGTGGCGGAACTCAAACGCATCGTCCACACGTGCGAGCCCGTGGAGTTCGATCTTGGCGACGTGCATCGCTGCTTCGACGTGATCCGCGCGGAAAGCTTCGTCGCGGGCCTGCATACCGCGTACACGCGCGACCCTGGCGCGCTTGGCCCGAACACGCGTGCGAACTACGAAATGGGCGCGAAGATGTCGCTCTCGGACAGCGCGTGGGCGCAAGCCGAGCAAACGCGCATCTTCCAGCGCTTCCAGAGCGCATTCGCGCGCTACGACGTAATCGTTTCGCCCACCACGCCGGTTACGCCATTCCCGTGGAGCGAACTGTACGCCGCGCAGATCGACGGCCGCGCACAAGAGAACTACTATCGCTGGCTCGCGCTGACTTATGTCGTCACGCTCACCACCCATCCGGCGCTCGCGCTGCCGTGCGGCATGGATCACGCAGGCATGCCGTTCGGACTCCAGATCGTTGGACCGTTCCGCGGCGACATGAAGACGCTAGCGGTCTCGCAGGCGCTGGAAACGGCGTTTTCCGCGTATCCTGACTTGCGTCGCCCGCGCCCCGATATCGCGCGTTTGGCGCAAGCCAATCCGGCGCTGACTTCCATCGTGACGGCGCCTCCCATTTACAACCCAACCGGCGGCGACGCCGCGGGTCTTTCGGCGGTATGAACATGAGCAACGACATTCAAAGACTGCAAACCAATGCGCGCATGAGCCAGGTCGTGATCGCGGGTGGCGTGGTCTATCTCTCGGGCCAGGTGCCGGATACGGCAGGCGCGCCGATCGACGTTCAGGCTACCGAAATTCTCACGCGCATCGACAAGCTGCTCGCATCGGCAGGCGTGGACAAGACGCGCGTGCTGAGCGCAAATGTGTGGCTGAGCGACCCGAAGCATTTCGACGCCTTCAACGCCGTATGGGATGCATGGGTGCCGCAAGGCCACGCGCCCACGCGCGCCTGTGTACAGGCATTGCTGATGCGCCCGGGCCTCGATGTCGAAGTGGCCGTCACCGCGCTCGCCTGAGCGCCTTCGAGCCAGGAACATTGCGTGATGAAATTCGATTCGGTCGTGCTTGGCGGCGGTATCGTCGGTGTGTCGGTGGCCTTGCAGTTGCAGCGGCGCGGTCTTGCGGTCGCGCTCGTGGACCGCAGGGCGCCGGGCAATGAAACCTCGCACGGCAACGGGGGATTAATTCAGCGCGAGGGCGTCTACCCCTACGCGTTTCCGCGCGAGCTTTCTACGCTGCTGCGCTACGCGCGCAACCGCTCGACAGACGTGCGCTATCACCCGGGGGCCATGCCGAAGCTGCTGCCTTTTCTTTATCGTTACTGGCACCATTCGCGCGCCGACCGGCACGCCGAAATTGCGCGCGCGTATGCCACGCTCATCGAGCATTGCGTGACCGAGCATCGCGCGCTGATCGAGGCGGCGGGGGCTGAGGCGCTCTTGCGTACCAACGGCTGGATGAAGGTGTTTCGCAGCGCGGCCGCCATGGACGCCACGGTGGCCGAGGCACAGCGCTGGCAGCGCGAGTACGGCGTGGGTCACGAGGCGCTGGACGCCGCGGCGCTGCGTGCCGCCGAGCCCGCACTGAGCCACACACTGGTGGGCGGCGTGCGCTACACCGATTCCGATTCGGTTAGTGATCCGAAGGGACTGGTCACGGCCTACTCGAAGCTCTTCGAGCAGCTAGGCGGCCGTGTGCTGGTGGGCGACGCCGCGACGCTCGAACCATCGTGGCGCGTCATGACGCAGGACGGTCCCGTGCTGGCGAAGTCGGCGGTCATTGCCATGGGGCCGTGGTCGGGCGATCTCACGGCGCAGCTGGGCTACACGCTGCCGCTCGCCGTGAAGCGCGGCTATCACATGCACTATGCGGTTGCGAATGGCGCGAAGCTGAACCAGCCGGTGCTCGACGCCGAAGCGGGCTTCCTGATCACGCCGATGCTGCGCGGCACGCGCCTCACGACCGGCGTTGAACTCGGCTTGCGCGATTCGCCCAAAACGCCCGTTCAGCTCGAAGCGGTCGAACCGCTCGCGCGCGGCATCTTCCCGCTGGGCGCGCGGCTCGACGCCGACCCGTGGCTGGGCCGGCGCCCCTGCACGCCGGACATGATGCCGATCATCGGGCCCGCGCCCAGGCACGATGACCTCTGGTTCGCCTTCGGTCACGCGCACCACGGTCTCACGCTTGGCCCGGTCACGGGGCGCCTGATCGCGGAAATGATGACGGGCGCGCCGACCGTGGTGGACCCCCGGCCATTCCGTGCCGAGCGGTTTTGACTCGCAGCGGCGAGGCGAGACCCGGCGTACGCGTTCAGAACCGGTAATTGAGCCCCGCGAACGCCGTGATTTCGCGGCGGCTCTCGGTGATCGGGCTGTCGGCGGCGTAATGCTGGAGGCGTCCGAACGTCGCGTTCACCGAGCCGACCCAATGCTTCGAAAAGTCGTGCGTCATGTAGAACGTCATATGCACATCGCGAATGCCCGCGCCGGGCGAATAGGCCGGCAAGCCGGATGCCGCGCTCTGGTCAGGCGTTACGCCGAATAGCGTGCGCGTGTACACGCCATTGGCCCACGTGAGCCCCGGTCCCACCGAAAAGAGCCACCCCGTCAGCGGCAGCGACACGTAAAGATCCGCCGTTGCCGTCGTACCTTGCCCGTGGCCGCTGATGTCCTGATACATGGCCACGGCGCCCGTGAACGCCCACAGCGTGTAGTCGGCGAAGAGGCGCAGCTTCGGGCCGTCGTCGACATTGCTCAGGCCATGCAGATGCGGGTCGTCCGACACGGTGCGCGACTGGAAGTCGAAGCTCAGCGAAGCACCCACATGGTAGTTCGGCGCCGAAATCACGTTCACGCCCAGCACGTCCGGCCCTTGCGAGAAGAAGCGGTCGCGGTAGGAGATGTCGAGCGACGGGAACGGATAGACCTTCATGTGGCGCGCGCCCGGATACTCAGGCGCGAAATACGCGCCGGGGCCGATCGAGATTTTCCACGGCGAGTCGGTCGTGGCGGTGCTGGACGTATCGGCGTCGGCCCACGCGTGCGAGGCCAGGGTCAGCGCGGCCACGCACGCCAGCCCTTTCAGTGCTACGGCTTGCATCACGTATTTTTCCTTCCCACTGCCGCCAGTTGGCGCAGACGCCGGGCAAGCGCCTTGGAGACGACCGGCGCGTCCTTCGCGCCGCGCGCGACTTCGCTCTCGCGCAGGAACAGGGCCGTTTCGCGCGCAACGATCTCGCGTTCGTTGTCCGAGGTGATCATGTGATACGAATCGTCGAGCCACAGCGTGCGCAGGAAGTTCGAGCCGATACGGTCGATCACGTGGCGCGGATTGCGCGGACTCGATGTTTCGTCGTCGATCGCGTGGATGACGAGCGCGTCGTTCTCGATTGCGGGAACGTCCTTGCGGGCCGCGCGTGCGAGGCGCAGCGCCTGATGCAGGGCGGGCAGGGCAATCGTCGAGGGACCGACTTCACTAAAGTCGCTGCGTTGCATGGCGCGCGCAATTTTCTTGCGCAGCGCTTCGTTACGCACACCGAACGGTTCGGCCTCGCGATAGCGGTAGCGGTGGCGCAACGGCGTGAAATACGCCCAGTCGAGCAGGAAGCGATACCACGGGATCGCCCAGCCGTCGTAGGCGAGCGTGAGCGAAAGCAGGACGAGCGACTGCGCCGCGGGCCGCTCGCGAATCAGACGCAGCGCGAGCGCGCCGCCAATCGAAAGCCCGCAGATCGAGACGCGCTCGTAGCGTGCCGCGAGTGCGTCGAACTCGCGCGCGGCGTTTTCGATCCATTGCTCCATCGGCAACTGGCCCGTGCCGGCGCTATACCCGTCGATCACGGGCGCACACACTGTGAATCCTTCGCCTTGAAGATAGCGCGCGAGATAGCGCAGTTCGATTGGCGAGCTGGACAGGCCGTGAAGCATGAGGACGGCGTGGCCGTCGCCTTCGCAGAAAAAGCGCGTGGATTGCACGGCTGGCGCATCGGTCGCGGCCAGCTCCATTTCGAGCGTGGCCATGTCAGCTCTCCGTGCGCAGCACGAGAAAATCGCCTGCGTGAGTGGTGAAACGTTCGCAGCTGCAGTTGGCGTGACGGTATTCGCGCTTGTGCTGCTCGCTGCGCAAACGCACGCGATGATGGCCCGGCGAGAGTGCGTGGGTCAGGCGCTGCACGTCGTCGGGATGCAGGGCGTCGAAGAGCGGGCCAGGCGCAACTTCGGCGGCGGCCGGCAGCGCTTGCGACATGCTCTGCCCTACGCTCGCTCGCTGGGCGGCATTGCGCTCGAGGCCCTTGATCAGGATGAACCCCTCGTGATGCTGCGCGAGGTGGCGCAGCAGGCGATGCGTCTCGTCGATGGCGCGGCGGGCGCGCGCGCGCTCGTTATCCTGACGCAGCAGCATTTCATAGCGGGACTGCGCGACCGAGGCGATCAACTGCGCGCGGAACTGTTCGCGCCGCAGGCGCTCGATCAGCGTGATCACGAGCACTGTGACGAGCGGATACGACACCAGCAAAATCAGATCGTGGGTGTCGAGATACGTAATGTAGTTGTAGGGCGGCACGAACATATAGTCCGCAACGGCGAGACCGAGCACCATCACGGTCAGCGCAGGCGCGAGGCCGAGGAAGTATTCGACCAGCGAAGCGGCGATACAGAACGTCGTGCCCGGCATCATCGGGCCGAGCACGGGATGCAGAGCGAAACGGATGGCACTCGCGAGCGCGAGCGCGCCAGCGGCAATACACCAGCGGCGCGGGCCTCTTGGCGCCCACAGGCGGGCGTTACGGACTTTCATGATTTCCCGGGTCGCCCGCCTCGTGACGGGCTGTTGCGCGCGTATTGCGCATGGGCAATCGCAGACGCTCTAGTTGTAAGCAGTGCAAGGAATTCGACAGGAACGGCGGAACGGAGCGGCGGTGACCGACCAATTACTGTCAGTGCTCCGACGGATTTTGCGTCCGGAATATTACCACTGTTTACAAGCATGCGATTGGCGACTCCGGACCGCCGGAAACCGCGACGCGACACAGGCTGGCACGACGGCGGCTCGGGAACGGCAGCGGAGGTCCTGGCAGTCGATTGTCCAGGGCATCAAATCCATTGAGAAGACGGGCGAGTTCCAGTCTCGGTAAAGCCGCGAAGTCAGAATTGCTAAGCAGAACGGAGATTCCATTCTGATGGAGAGAAGCGACTGAATTGAGTTGGAGCGGGCGGCGCCGTTGCCGACGTGAAGATGCGGGCGCAAGACGAGGGAAGACCCCGATTGGTCGTACTTCTGATTGATCTAGACTCCAGGGGCGAGTGTCGCGCGTCGATTCGATGCGGCACCAGTTTTCCAACGCAGATTCCGTTCCATGAAGCATCCGATCCAGGGATGGCTTTTGGGTGTCTTTCTTCTGGCGCTCGCCAGCGTCTCGGCGGCCGAACCCGCCAAGGCGGCGCACACCCAGAAGCCAGTCCAGAAGCACGTCCAGAAACACGCGAGGGGCCACGACGCCCCGAAGCACGCCGTCGCGGCCGCGCCTGCGCCGGCGGCGCCTTCAGTATCCTTGCCCGCCATTGCGAAGCGTTACGAATACCAGTCGCCGTTTGAAAGGCAGTACAACGCGCGTTTGGGGAAAACCACCGCTGCAACGCCTGGCACTCCGGACTACGCCAATAGCGCACTCGATGCGGCGGGCAATGGGCTGCGCGCGCCCGGAGCCCAGGTCGACAGTAACGGCATCCCGAACCAGGCGCTTCATCCGCAATCGCCGCCGCTCGTCTCGGTTGGCGACTGGGACCTCTCCGCCGATGCGCATCTTCCGCTCACGCGCTCGCACGATACGGGCGCGGCTATCAGCGCGCGGCACGGGTTCTAAAAAATCCCCCGCCGCCCACTTCCTTACCGCCGCCAGGTAATCGGTAAGGGATTGCCGTTGTCACACGTTGCTCCCGGGAATGCGGATAAGGCGAGCCAGTAAGCTGACAAGCTCACATCCCGCAAAAGAATCCTCCCCGGACCCACGCCTTATGTCACAACGACGCCCAACCTGTTCGCGCATCCTGGGTCAACTCCTGCTCCCCGTGCTGCTCAGCTCGACGCTGATGCTGCAAGGCTGCGCCACGACCGCAGAGAACATCGCCCTGGGTTTGGGTATCGGCTCGGTCGGCACCATCTCCGCGCTGGGCTGCCTGCTCGCCTGCCAGATGAACGACGCGCGCTGGTAAGCGGCGCTCAGTAGTACATCCACCGCCCGTACTGCGGCGACCAGTACACCCAGCGCGCCGGCGGTTGCTGGTACTGCGAGCCCCACGGTGCGGGCGGCGGGTAGTAAGCGGGCCGAGGCTGCGCGTACATGGGCGGCTGCTGCGGATATTGCTGCTGGGCGTATTGCTGCGCATACACCGGTTGCTGCTGCTGCGCATAGGCGGGCGGTTGCGCGTAGGCCGGCCGCTGAGGCGCATACGCCGGCTGCTGCTGGGCATAACCGTACGGCTGGGGCGGCGGTGCGTATTGCTGGATCTGCTGTTGGGCCTGGACCTGGGGCGGGACGCGTGGTTGCGCCGGTTGAGAATAGGGTTGGGCGTAACCCTGGCCTTGCGTCGAGTAGATCTGCGCGGAGCGCGGCGGCTCCGATTCGTCGACGGCTTCGTCGTTCGCCAGCGACTCCGGCGGCGCAACGTCGTCCTGCGCGGGCGGCGTTGCCGCAACAGCGTGGTGGTTGGCGCCTGCCTGCGCATAGGTGCGAGGCTGCGGCTGTGCTTGCCGGGCAGCCTGCGCGGGCGCTGCGCTGGCGTTGGCAACGTTCGCGTGTGCAGTCGTCTGCGCGGGCGCTACCGCTTCGGCCGGGGCCGCGGCGGTGGAGTCCTGCACGTCTTGCGCCTCTTGTGCTTCCTGGGTTCCTTGCGCGCCTTGTCCGCCTTGTTCATCCGCGAGCGGCTTGACCACCACCGGCACGGTCATGACCGTC
Organism: Paraburkholderia sp. J7; assembly: GCF_905220155.1. Taxonomy (NCBI): domain Bacteria; kingdom Pseudomonadati; phylum Pseudomonadota; class Betaproteobacteria; order Burkholderiales; family Burkholderiaceae; genus Paraburkholderia; species Paraburkholderia sp. J7. The sequence continues at coordinate 9,921 of NZ_CAJMYZ010000024.1, forward strand.
GAGACCTCGCCCGCGTCGCTATATGTGTGCTTGATGTCGAGGATCGGCTTCTGGGCTGCTGCGCCGGCTGCCTTCTTTGCGGGCGCTGTAGCCGGCGCCGCGGCAGGCGCACCCGCCTGCGCCATCTCCTCCCTGGCTGCCTTGTAGCCCCGGTCGTAGGCCGCCTGGACTTCGCGGTCCTGCGCCGCAGCTTCTTCTTCCTTGCTATACGCGTGGGACGCTGCCGATATCGCGCAGCCCACTGCAAGCAATGCGAGGGCCGTCGCGTGCCTTGCGGTCGTGTCCATGGCGGGACCTTTATTTCGTTTTTCGATGATCTAATCGTACTACGCGGCCGATGACATTCAAGCGGCGGGAAACCCCTTGAGTATGCGGCCGAACGCAAGCGCTCAACCCCGGCGACGCTTGCGCCAGCAACCACCGCCGGCACCCGGTCGGGCGGCTCGGCTCGGCGCCGGCTGGATGACGTCGAACACGCGGCCCTCGGTAATTTATTTCATTTTCCTTTCGGGCTGACCGCCGGCGATGCGGGACAACAGGCATTCGCCCAGCGATCCTGGCAGACCGCCTGGCAACGCCGTCGCGCCATGCATAGACTGATTGGCAGCGAGCGCGTACGTGCGAGGAGCCAAAATGACGACTGCTATTCCGGCGCCCGGTGGCATCAACCGGCTGAAATCGATGTGGCGAAATGGCCAGGCGACGCTCGGCGCGATCGCGACAATGCCGTCAGTTCAAACCATCCAGATCATGGCGCGCGCCGGTCTCGATTGGGTTCTTATCGACATGGAGCATGGCGCAATCGATGCGGGCTCGGCGCACGCGATGATCTGCGCGACCTCCGGCACTCCCCTTGTCCCGCTTGTTCGGGTTGCCGCAACCGATGCGTGGCACGCCAAGGTCCCGCTCGACCTCGGCGCTCTCGGCATTTGTTTTCCGATGACGACGACCCGCGCTGCCGCGCAGGCGGCGGTCCGGGCGGTCCGCTACCCGCCCGACGGCGATCGCTTCTGGGGGCCGTTCTACGCGCCGCCGAGATGGGGTTTGTCGATGCGCGAGTATCTGGATTGCGCAGACAAGGAAGTGCTCGCGATTGGCACGATCGAGCATGTCGACGCGATCGGCAATATTGGCGACATCGTCGCGACGCCCGGACTCGACCTTGTCTTCATCGGACCGGGGGACCTTGCAACCAGCATGGGACACCGAGGCAAGACGGATCTTCCAGAGGTGCAAGCGGCGATCGCGCAACTCGAGGCGCCCATATTGAAGAGTCAGGTTTCGCTCGGCGGCGTCGCGCCGAACGCCGACCTGGCGAATGCCATGATTGCACGCGGCTACCGTGCGATCGTCGTCGGTATGGACTGGTCCTTGCTCCAAAGAGGAATCGCATCGGCCGTTGACGGCATTCGTCGGTTAAAAGCCTGATGAGCGCAGGCGCCGCTATCGGACCATGGTCCGATAGCGGGCCTCGCGAGCGGAGCGCCATTGCTCGCCTCAGCGTGCCGGCGGCAGGCGCACTTCGGGGGGCAAATGCAGCATGCGCGAAGTGGCTGAGTGCAGCCGTCATCAGATATCCAGGGGCGATACGTTGGTTCCCTGCAGTGACAGATTGGCCATCAGTCCCGCGTTGGTCAGCACAATGCACTCGACGGGCTCCGTAGCCGTGGTCGCGTCGATCACGCCGTTCGCGCCGACCCTCACGAGCGCAACCGACGAATCGACGCCAGCCGTCCAGCCTTTCGAACTACGAAACTTCGCGAGCGCATCCTGAGTCATGAACAGGAAGATAAGCGCCTTCGACTGCGCGCCGACCTCGAAGCCAAACGAACCGGAAACGGTGCTGTAGTAGCCAACCGAGGCGCCGCCGACGCGTAACGCGCCCTCGCCATATCGCGCCCCGACGATGAAGCCGGCTTCGATGATCGATGGAAAGACGAGAATCCCATTCGCCTTGGCAACGAGTTCTCGCGATCCGCCCACCGTGGTGTAGAGCCGGGACATCGTGCCGTCGACGCCCGCATCGATCGATTGACGCTTGTCCGAGTTACCAGCGGCTGTTGGCGCCGAGTTTCCCGTCATCGTGCATCCGGTTAGAGCGAAACCTGAGAGCGCGATCGTGGCCCCAGCGGCACACAGAACATTTCGTCGATTCATTGTCGACTCCTTGGTGCTTCGGTCACGTATCACGCAAGCCAATCGTGCGAGCGGCGTCACGCCTGCGCCCCAACACGCCTGCTTGAGTCATGGCGGCTGCCCATTGGCCGTTGGCGTGCGTGCGGTTGCAAACGTCGATGCCCCGCGCAGGTTTCACCGCGTGATGCTGCGCGTGACAGGCAAGCGCTTTGCGCCCGTGTTCGTTTTTCTGCGAATCCGTCACGGGCGACCGGAAAAACGCGTAGTCCTTATCAACAGGCGATTGCGTGTTGTCGTGATTGGCAAACCTATACCGGAACGACATGAATCGCCCAATGTACGGCAGCCAAGGAAGGGCTGCGCGACGGGGCCGTCGATGCAATTCCCGCCGTGAATTCCCGGCAGTCCGGCAACACGTGAAAACCAGAACCGCTCTTTCAATGGTGCTCAAAGAGTTTGATCTGACCACTCTTGTACATCTCTTTGACTTTTGTATGGAGCGATGCCTTCGGCGCCTTCTGGCATTCGGCAACAATTGCGGCCACCGGCGTTGCTGTGTCTTCCACCATGGTGTCGGTTTCCGTGACACCGAGCTTGTCTACTCCGACCAGGTAATAGACGACAGCCGGCCGGTAGACTTCGCCGACGGCAAGGAAGTCCTCGCATTTCATCTTCAGAGGATTGGTTTTTGTGGGCGCCTGAGCCCATGACGGTAGCGCGAGGGCTGAACCCAGTAGCAGGGCAACAACGGTACGGATCATCTTGCACTCCTGGAAGTTTCCACACGAAAAAGCCGGAAACTTTCCGCTGGTGCTCTAAACAACGAGAGAAACCGCGGGAAAGCTGACCCGACCTGTTTCGCAGCAGGTACGCGAAGCCTCTGCTGTTCGTGTCTCTTAGGATGATCAGTATTGACACTTGCACCAAAAGTACAATAGGACCTTAGTCCAACATCATGCATGTTGGGCGCGTAGCTTGAACTTGCTTCGCGCCATGCCATCCTGCACGCAGTCCTGCGCACGCGAGAAACGCGTCGCCAAGTTGCTCGACCCACTCCGGTTTCGAGCCCATCGTGGCAATCACCTGTGCAAAGGCAACGAGCGACTGTACGCTCGGATCCCACGGCTCCGATGCGACCGCTGCGCTTTGCGCACAGACTGCGGTGGGCAGCATGACCGTCACGATGAGCAGCGCGGCTGCGAGCGTCGCGCAAAGGAGCGACGCACCGCGGTTTTTCGCGTGCCCCAGGCAGATATACATCCGCCTGGAAAGCGGAGAGGCTGGCGGGGATAGGACCAAGGTCCGATTGTTCACGGGCAGGGGGCGACGTAGGCTCTTTTAGCTCCTTGATCGTCGGCGCGATCTGGTGCGGTGACATGTCCATGCAGGCGGCCTTGCCTATGGAGGCCAGTTCGATCGATCGCAGCATCGCCCACCGCCGGGGACCACCATGGCCCGTACACGCAAAGCGGCAGCGCCCATCCCCTCGCTGCCCGTCGTCAAATTCGACAACACGATCCTCGTCCTGCAAGGCGGTGGCGCCCTCGGTGCGTATCAGGCCGGTGTGTTCGCAGGGCTCGCCGAAGCGGGTATCGTTCCCAACTGGGTCGCGGGTGTGTCGATCGGCGCGATCAACGCCGCGCTGATCGCCGGCAATCCGCCCGAGCGCCGCGTCGAGCGACTGCGCGAATTCTGGGAACGCTCCTCGGCATGGGCGCCTTTCAAGCCGCCTTCGTCGCTCGATTCGATGCGCCCCCTCTTCAACTTGTACAGCGCCGCTTCAGCGGTTTCCTTCGGCATTCCAGGATTTTTTTCGCCCCGCATGCTGCCGCCGTTCATCGCGCCCGAGGGGTCACTTGCGGCGCTGAGTTTCTACGACACCGAGCCGCTCAGGGCCACGCTGAACGAGCTGGCCGACTTCGATCTCATCAACAGCAAGGCGGTGCGCCTGTCGCTCGGCGCGGTCAACGTCTGTACAGGCGAGTCCGTGTATTTCGACAACACGAAAACGCCGCTTGGTCCCGAGCACGTCATGGCGAGCGGCGCGCTACCGCCCGGTTTTCCGCCCGTGCAAGTGGACGGCGAATGGTATTGGGATGGCGGCATCTCGTCGAACACGCCGCTCTGGTACGTGGTCGACGAAGCCTACCGTGAAAGTGGGCTCGTGCTGCAGATCGACGTGTTCAGCGGCGCGGGCGCGCTGCCGCAAAACCTGAGTCAGGTGCAAGAGCGGATGAAGGACCTGCAGTACGCCAGCAAGACGCGCTTTAACGCCGCCCGCGTCAAGCAGCAGGAGGCGTTGCGCGCGTCGCTGCGGCGCGTGCTGGCGATGCTGCCAGAGGATGCCCGGTCAGACCCGGACGTCGAGCAGCTTGCCGCGGTCAGTACTCGTGGCGAAGTCATGCTCGTGCATTTCACCAACCGCCACGACACACGCTCCTCCGACTTCAAGGACTATGAGTTCTCGCGCGCGACCGTGCTGGATTTGTGGGAAGGCGGCCATAGCGACGTGCGCCACGCGATTGCCACCGAGGCCTGGCGCAATGCAACGGAAATGGCGCAAGGCATCCACGTTTGCGACCTCACACCGACGAATCCTGCTCAACGGGAGCCACCAAGATGACTGAATCCGAAGTGCTGGAGCGTGCATTCGCGATGCCGCTCACGAGCCCGGCGTTTCCCCCGGGCCCCTATCGATTCGTCGATCGCGAATTCCTGATCATCACATACCGAACCGACCCGGACGTGCTCGCTAGCGTCATTCCGGCTCCGCTGGAGATGACGGACCCGATCGTGAAGTTCGAATTCATCCGGATGCCGAACTCGACGGGCTTCGGCGACTATACCGAGAGCGGACAGGTGATTCCTGTGAGGTTTCACAACGAGTTAGGCGGCTACGTCCACGCCATGTTTCTCGACGACGAGGCGCCGATCGCCGGCGGGCGCGAAATCTGGGGGTTTCCAAAGAAGCTCGCGGCGCCAGTGCTGCACGTCGAAAAGGACACGATCAGCGGCGTGCTTCGATACAACAACATCCCGATAGCGGTCGCAACGATGGGCTACAAGCATCGCCCGGTGCCGACCGAAAAAATGCTCGCCTCGCTCACGGCGCCGAACTTTCTCCTGAAAATCATTCCCCACGTGGACGGCACCGTGCGCATCTGCGAGCTTGTGCGCTACTTCTGCGAAGACGTCACGGTGAAGGGAGCCTGGGAAGGGCCGGCCGCGATCGAGTTGTTCCATCACGCGCTCGCGCCGGTTGCGGCGCTGCCGGTGCTCGAGGTTATATCGGGCGTGCATATTCTGACTGACCTGACACTCGGGCTTGGCACGGTGGTGCACGACTATCTCGCCGGGTAACGCGACGGCGGGCGCCGCGCTCGCTGCGTACAGCAGGCTGGCCATCGCCCGGGCGATGCGTGACGCGACGTGAGTCATGTCGGGCGTTCTCAGCGTGCGTCGCGACGGAGGCAAACATGTGTCCTGCAATGAACGACGCGACAGAAGAAGAAAAGCGTCTGGACGACGCGCGTACTGCGCAAGTGCCGTGGAAGAAGTGGGGGCCTTATCTCAGCGAGCGGCAATGGGGGACGGTCCGCGAGGACTACAGCGCAGACGGCGACGCCTGGAATTATTTCACCCATGATCAAGCGCGCTCGCGGGCCTATAGATGGGGAGAAGACGGGATCGGCGGGCTTTGCGACGACAAGCAAAGGCTGTGCTTCGGGTTGGCGCTCTGGAACGAATGCGATCCAATCCTGAAAGAGCGCCTTTTCGGCCTGACCAATGGCGAAGGCAATCACGGCGAGGACGTGAAAGAATATTATTTCTATATCGATAGCACGCCTACGCACTCGTACATGAAGTATCTGTACAAGTATCCGCAGAGGGAATTTCCGTACCGGGATCTGGTTGAGACGAACGGAAAGCGATCGCGAGACGAATTCGAGTACGAACTGATCGATACCGGCGTTTTTAATGATGACCGGTATTTCGACGTGTTTGTCGAATATGCGAAGGCGGCCCCGGAAGATATCTTCATACGCGTTTCGGTGTTCAACCGCGCACGGGAAGCGGGGCGTCTTCGCGTCCTGCCAACGCTATGGTTTCGCAACACCTGGTCGTGGGGCTACGACGATTGCAAACCGTCGCTAGCCGAAGCGGATACCGGTGTGATTCGTGCAACGCATCAGGACTTGGGCGAGTACTGGCTCTATTGCGACGGCGCGACAGAACTGCTCTTTACGGAAAATGAAAGCAACGCACAGCGTTTGTGGAACCAGCCCAACGCATCACCTTATGTGAAGGACGCGTTCCACGCCTATGTCATTGCCGGGCGGCGCGAGGCCGTGAACCCGGCTCGGACCGGGACCAAGGCCGCAGCGCAGTACGTGTGCGATATACCCGGCGGCGGCAGCGCGATCATCAGGCTGCGGTTGTGCGCAGCCAGGCAAGACCATGCGTTCGATGAATTCGCACGTACTTTCGACGAGCGTATCGCGGAGGCAGACACGTTCTACGAACGTATTGCGCCGAAGGTGCTGTCCGACGACGAGAGAAGGGTGCATCGGCAGGCCCTGGCGGGCATGTTGTGGAGCAAGCAGTACTACTACTTTGATCTCGATCTGTGGCTGCGCGAGCACCGGAGTCATCCCTTGCTCGAAGCCAGCCGGCACACGGTGCGCAATACCGACTGGTATCACATGCTGAACGCAGAAGTGATCTCCATGCCGGACAAATGGGAATACCCTTGGTTCGCTGCGTGGGACCTGGCTTTCCATACCATTTCTCTCGCCGCTGTCGATTTCGATTTCGCGAAGGAGCAACTGCTGTTGATGCTGCGCATTCTGTATCTTCACCCGAGTGGGCAGATACCGGCCTACGAGTGGAACTTCAGCGACGTCAATCCACCCGTGCATGCCGCCGCGACGCTCTGGCTCTACAAGTATGAGAAAGCGCTGGGACGCGCTGATGCGCGCTTTCTCGAGCGCTCGTTCCAGGGGTTGATGCTCAATTTCAACTGGTGGGTGAACAGGAAGGACCCGTTGGGCCGAAGCGTCTTTGCCGGCGGCTTTCTTGGACTCGACAACATTGGCGTGTTCGATCGCAGCGCGCAGCTTCCGACAGGTGGCTCGCTTGAGCAGGCGGATGGCACAGCGTGGATGGCGTTTTATTGCCAGTGCATGCTCGAGATGGCGATGATCCTGGCCGAGTACGACCCCATGTACGAGGAACTCGCCTTCAAGTTCGTTCAGCACTTCATGTGGATTGCCTATGCGATGGATCGGCGCGGTAATCATCCGGACGACATGTGGGACGAGCAGGACGGATTTTTCTATGACCTGCTACGTTTACCCGACGGCCAGACGATGCGACTGAGAGTCAGGTCCATGGTGGGTTTGCTGCCGTTGTGCGCATCGACGGTTTTCGAGGCCGACGCACTTTCGCGTTGTCCGAAACTCATGGCGCTGATCGCGCAATTTCGAACGCGCTACCCCGAGCTGGTGAGCCATGTGGCGCCAACCGATGGTGGCTTCACCGGCCATAGAGGGCGCAGACTGCTTTCGATCCTGAATATGCGCAAACTCGAGCGCGTGCTCGGTTACTTGCTCGACGAGAACGAATTCCTGGGTCCGCACGGTATTCGTTCGTTGTCCAGACATCATCTCGACCATCCGTACGTACTCAACGTGAGCGGGCAAGAGTACAAGGTACAGTACCTGGCGGCAGAATCGAATACCGGCATGTTCGGCGGCAACTCGAACTGGAGAGGGCCGGTGTGGATGCCAGTGAATCTCCTGATCGTGAGAGCGCTGACGAATCTTTATGGATTTTTCGGCGACGAGTTCAAGGTTCAATGCCCGACGGGATCAGGGCAGATGATGACGCTATACGAGGTGGCGCAAGAGATCGTTCGCCGCCTGACGAGTACGTTTTTGCGCGGGCCGGACGGGCGGCGGCCCGTTTATGGCGGAACAGGCAAGTTCCAGAATGATCCGCACTGGCGTGACCTGATTCTGTTCTACGAATATTTTCACGGCGACAACGGCGCAGGCTTGGGCGCAAGTCACCAGACAGGCTGGACAGGGCTTGTCGCGCCGCTCCTGGACCTGTTCAGGCGTATCGACGCCCAGACCGTTCTGGAAAGCGATCGCTGGCGTGTCATGGCAGGCGTAGTCGGGCAGCGGCTGGACGGATCGCAGAGCGAGGGACGTTGAGGTCGGCTGGCGTCGAAAGGTTCTGCGGACGACGCTCACGCGTGGGGGCGGCCCGCTTGCCGTGGAGAGCCTTCGGCAACGAATTCCACCACGATCTACCGACTACCCATTTGGGTGGTGCGCGCCGCTTGTCGTTCTGTCATTGTGAACCCGCAAATGACAGGAGACTCGAAATGGAAACCCCTTCCTCGAGCGGAAGTCCCTTAGTGGATTTATCGGACAATCTGGCCGGCATTGCCGAGCGCGTCGGGCAGAGTGTCGTGGCAGTACACGGCCGGCATCGCGTGCCCTCAAGCGGGGTAATCTGGCGCCACGGCGTCGTCGTGACGGCTGCACACACGATCCGGCGCGAGGGCGGGATCGAAGTCACACTGAGCGACGGCCGCACGGTCGCTGCAGTCCTCGCCGGGCTCGATCCGGGCACCGATCTCGCCGTGCTGAAGCTGGATGGCGTAGACCTGGACCCAGTCGAAGCCGGCGATGCCCGCTCACTGAAACCGGGCCATCTGGCGCTCGCCGTCGCGCGTACCGACGAACTCGGCATCAGCACGGATTTTGGCGTGATCGGCAGCACCGGCGGCCCCTGGCGTACGTGGAGAGGTGGGCAACTCGATGTGTTCGTGCGGCTGGACGGCGGATTGCGCCCAGGTTTCTCCGGGGCGGCGCTTGCGGATATGCACGGGCAGGTCGTGGGCCTCTGCACGTCGGCACTGATGCGCGGTCCCGGCATGGTGATTCCCGGGGTGACGGTGGAGCGCGTGACCGACGAACTGTTGGCGAAAGGGCGCGTTTCAAGAGGCTACCTTGGCGTCGGCACGCAGACGGTCCGCCTGCCGGATGCCTGGGTAAGCAAAATGAATCTGTCGCTCAGTAGCGGATTGCTGATCAGTTCGCTTGCGCCGGGTGGTCCAGCAGATCAGGCGGGTGTGCTCATCGGCGATGTGCTGATCGAAGTGGACGGCGAACCTTGCCGCGACATGGACGATTTGTACGCCGTGCTCGGCTCAGCAAGCATCGGACAGCCGTTGCAAATCGCGTTGATCCGAGGCGGCGAGCGCCATACGTGCGCGGTCACAGTGGGCGAGCGCCCCCAACGGAATGCGTGCAGGTGAGGTCCCGGAAGCGGCGAAATGTCGGATCGACAGATGGTACACATAGGCCCGGTGCGCGTCGCAGTGATTGCGGCATCGTCGCAGGTGCGCGAGAACCTGCAAACGATTGTCGAGGCGCACCCGGCATTCAGCGTCATGGGTAGCGCAGCCGACGCCGACACGCTCGTCGAAAGTCTCGCAGGTTCGGTGCCGGATGTGGTCGTGATCGACAGCGAGCCGGATGAGAGCGACCCGCTCAAGGCACTGTTCGAACGCGAGCACACACCACCGGGGCTTGTTCTGTTGCTCGACGATCTGGATAGCGACTGGGTCCTTGACGCGCTGCCCACCGACGCGGCCGCGATCCTGTCGCGCAACGTGATGCCAGCCGAAATCGTCGCGTCCATCGAAGCCGTGGCCGCCGGCCTGTGCGTGCTGTCGCCCGACGTCCTCGCAAGGCTGCTGGCCGGGCGAAAGCCGTTGCGATGGACGGCGCCCAGCGGGCCGTTCGAAGCCTTGACGTTACGAGAAGTAGAAGTGCTGGCGATGCTCGCCGACGGACTCGGCAACAAGGAGATCGCGCGGCAACTCGACATCTCGGACAACACGGTGAAATCGCACCTCTCCACCATCTTCGGCAAACTCGGCGCGGCCAATCGCACCGAAGCCGTCATGCTCGCGATGCGGCACGGACTCATCATGGTGTAGCCGCGTAGCCGAAATTGCGAGGGCGGGTATCTGAGTGGAACGGTCGTTGCAGACCATCGCCAGGGGGCAGTGATTCGCCTTACCTGAGAACCATCGTCCGATCGCCCGGCAAGTCATCGAATTCGTATGTGCGGTGTCGCACACTTCGCTCACCGGGGTGGAGCCGGGGGCTATCTGGTTGACCTATCCTCGATGCTATCTCGTGGCTTCGCCCGACGACATGGACAATGCGAAGACTCCATGCGGGCAAGTGGGCGACGAACCGTCGCGATGTCGAGGCGTCCACCACCGTGTGCGGGCGTGCCACGAGCCGGCGTCGCGATCCTGGAGGGGACATTCGCCATGAAATTCATTGTTCAATGGAAAGGTGAGCCGGCAACGCAGCAGGCCGCAATTGAGCGCTTCATGAAAACAGGCGGCCAGCCGCCCGACAATGTCACGATGCTGGGTCGCTGGCATGCAGCCGGCGAGTTCAGGGGCGTGGCCATCGTTGAAGCGGCGGACGCCAGCGCGGTTGCGGCAATGACAATCCAGTGGGGGGATATCTTCTCCTTCACAACGGCGGCCGCACTGACTGACGAGGAACTCGGCGCTGTTTTGGCGTCTCAGCAACGGCCGGCAAACTGAAATCCACAAGCGTTGGATAGCCGGGGCCTGGAGCGCGCCGGAGGGGGCGCGCTCAGGGCATATTCACGTCATGCCTTGCCGCCGCCTTGGCGTCCGGCATCAATGCGGGGGCACCATGTCTGAGCGCGATCAGGTGTTTGCAGGCTCGATCCCGAAGTTCTACGACACGCTGATGGTCCCACTGATCTTCGAGGACTATGCCGCTGACGTGGCGGAGCTTGTCGCGGCCTCCTCACCCGACGCGGTGCTTGAAACGGCGGCTGGCAGCGGCGTGCTCACGCGGGCGCTTGCGCCAAAACTCCACGCCGGCGCGCGCTACGTCGTGACCGACCTCAATCAGCCCATGCTCGACCATGCGGCCGCCAGGCAGGTGTCTGATAGCCGCATCCAATGGCGGCAGGCGGACGCGCTCGACCTGCCGTTCGAAAGTCGATCATTCGATGTCGTTTGTTGTCAGTTCGGTGCGATGTTTTTTCCGAACCGGGTCCTCGGCTATACCGAGGCGCGCCGCATGCTCAGACCTGGAGGGCGCTTTATCTTCAATGTCTGGGACCGCATCGAAGAGAACGACTTTGCTGAAAACGTCACCCACGCCGTAGCCACGGTGTTTCCGCACGATCCTCCGGGATTCCTCGCGCGCACGCCGCACGGGTATCACGATGTTGCGTTGATCCGGGCGGAGTTGAGGCGCGCAGGGTTCGCCGACATCGAGATCGAGACACGCGAGAAAGTGAGTCGCGCGAACTCGGCGCGCGACGCTGCCATCGCCTATTGCCTGGGGACGCCGCTGCGCAACGAAATCGAGGCGCGTGACGCCAACTTGTTTGAACTCGCTGTGGATCGCGCTACGCAGGCAATTGCCCGTGTCCATGGCGAAGGCCCGGTCGCCGGCAAGATCCAGGCGCATGTGATCGTGGCGTCAGGATAGTGGAGTTTCGGCGCGGGCCTCTCGAGCGGTGGCGAGCGCGAACATTTCCAACTCGGGCTTCGCGTACCGTGGCACAGGAGCCTTCGATTCCACCTTGTTCACCTTGCCCCAATGGTTGTTACGGGGACCCATTTGCCGTTTTTAACCTGATACAGCGTTGAGGTGGGATTGGTCAAATCTCCAATCTTGTCGAATGAAATGTGGCCCGTGATCCCGTCATACTGGGTTGAGCGAAGCGCCGACATAAAGACGGCCGGGTTTGTCGAGCCTGCCCTCTTCATCGCATCGATGGCTATCCATGCACAGTCATAGGAGAACGGTGAATATGTGAGGAGGTCCGTGCCGAACCGCTTCTTGTATTTCTGGACGAACGCTCGGCCTGCTGGCAGAGCGTCAATCGGGCGTCCATACTCCCACGCCATCGATCCATCCGCAGCATCTCCGGCCGACTGGATAAAAACGGTATCTGCGATGCCTCCACTTCCGACAAACTGGGTGTGCATCCCAAGTTGTTTCATGCGCTTCGCGATCAGGCCAGCTTGGGCATTACTGCCGGAGAAAAATAGCAGATCTGCGTTCGCCGCCTTTATGTTCGTCAACAGCGCGTTAAATTCAACGGCTTTGTCGTTTGTGTATTCAGATGTGACGATCGATCCGCCTGCCGCCTGAACGGCCTTTTTAAACTCTTCGACCGCACCCGATCCAAAGGCAGTTCGATCATCCATTGTTGCGATTCGCTTTGCCTTTGTTACGGTGACGGCATACTTACCCGCATTGCCCGAGTTTTGAACGTCTGTGGCGATGATCCGGAACACATTCGGGAGTCCGAGGCGCGTGATTTGTGGATTGGTCGCAGCAGGGTCAAGTAGCGGAATACCCGCCTTCGCAAAGATGGGCGCAGACGGCAAGGCGACGCCGGAATTGTAGTAACCGATGGTTGCCGCCACGCCGTCGTCGACCAGCTTTTGCGCCACCTGAACACCGATTCGCGGGTCGCCCTGGTCGTCAACGGAATCAAGTTCGAACTTGACCTCTTGGCCGCCAATATGAAGATGCTGTGCATTCGCCTCTTCGACTGCGAGGCGCGCGCCGTTCTCCATGTCCTTGCCATTCGCCGCGCCGATGCCGGTGAGCGGCGCGGAGATGCCTATCTTCACAACCTGTTGCGCGAGAGCCCCACCTGTTATCCCGCAGAGGATAGTCGTGACGAGGATGAATAGAAGGGATTTTCGCATGATAGGCACCCGTTCAATCAATGTTCAATTTGCCGAATTCGCGGCATCGTTGCGCCAAATAGCATGGCATACGTACTACTAATGATTAATTTTTTGGCATCCAGTACATCCCCGATGTCACGTGTTTCTGCTTGAGTCCGCGCCAAAAGAAACCGGTGGCTATCCAGTAAAGCGCTCTGATAACTTCGTTGCTATCGACACCGGGCGCCGTTAGCGTGCTTTCAATTGCTCGACAACATACTGACTGACGATCAGGTCCAGATGCGCGCCGCCGGCATTCTTGTAAACCGTCCGGTCTCCGGGCGAGCGACGGAATGCGTGCATCCTGCACAGATCGAACAGATCCGCCTCGATGTCGCCCTCCGCAATCACGCCCGCTCGCATAGGGATCTGGATGTCGCCCGATTCGGCAGCATTCTGGCGGTCGTCCACGAAGATGCGGGCACCCCGGAATACATCGCAATCGGCCTCCCGCATGTCGGGCCGGTATCCGCCTACCAGATCCACATGGGTACCGGGACGAACGCACTTGCCCCGAATCATGGGCGTGGTTGCGCTGGTGGCGGCCACGATGATGTCTGCACTGGCAACCGCGGCATCGAGGTCCTCGACAATCCGTACCCGGAGGTGTCTCGCTTCGAGCGCGAGGCGTGCGGCTTCCAGCTTCGACCGCGTGCGATTCCACAACAACACTTCGCGGATCGATGGCCGGATGTGCAGGTAAGCGTCCGTCAAGGACCGTGCAACCGGACCCGCGCCCAAAACCAGCAAGACCTCGCTGTGCTCGCCGCTCAACCATCGCGCCGCCAGGGCGGAATCGGCCGCCGTCTTCCAGCGCGTGATTTCGGGGCCGTCCAGCATGGCGGCGAGCCCCTTGGTACGCTCGTCCAAGACCAGAAACGCAGCCTGCTCCGTCGGTAGGGGAGGATCGGCGGCGCCGTTGGCCGGATGGATCGAGGCGATTTTGACCCCGGCACCCTTGCCCGGCAGGATCACGCCGCGGCTGAACAGGCCAAAGCTCGCGTCCCCGATGAAATAACCGTCGCCGATGGGCCGGGGTCCGGAATGCCCTTGGCGCAACGCCTCCAGAATGCCGCACCAGTCCAGTACGGACTGGATCTGCTGCGCGGATATCGTCTGCATGGCTAGCGTTCCTACTGTTTCGGCCAGATATCCCCAAGGGTGTAGCCTTCGGGAAAGGGGTCGTCATGATCCAGCACGATGGTGTGGATGCCATGGATCCAGCTGGTGCCGGCCAGTGTCGGCACCACGGCCGCCTGCTTGCCGATCCGGGTCGTTTGCTCCAGGCGGCCAGTGAACACCGTACCGAGGATGCCCTGGTGCCGGAAGTCCTGGTGCAACGGCAATTCGCCCTTGGCGTGCAGCACCGCCATCTTGGCGCAGGTGCCGGTGCCGCAGGGGCAGCGGTCGATCGCGCCGGTCCAGGTGGCGGGATCGTCCCATGAGAGCGGGCCGGTGGGCATCGTAACCACGTTCTTCCAGTCGGCCCGCGGGTCGTCGGTGGGTCCCGAGAGCTGGGAAATCGTGATGCCAACCCCTGGATAGTCGGGATGCGCAACCGGCAATTGCTCGATGGCGGCCTGCCGGATCATGGCGCAGACCCGCGCAATCTCCTTGCCATGTTCGGGCTTGAGTTCGAGCCCCGGAAACTGTCGCACGTCGGCAATGGCATAGAACATGCCGCCCCAGCCGACATCCACTCGCACCTTGCCCAGGTGCGGCACGTCGATGACGGCGTCGAGATGCGCGGCGAACGCCGGTACGTTCGTGAACTTCACGCTATTGACCTTGCCGTTCCTGCATTCTGCGGTAATGCGGATCAGCCCCGCCGGCGCTTCCAGCGTCAACTCGGTCACCGGCTCCTGCATCGGAAGCATGCCCATTTCCAGCAGTACGGTCGCCACGGAGATGGTGTTGCCGCCCGACATCATCGGGTACTCGACTTGCTCCAGGATGATGTAACCCGCATCCGCCTCCGGGTGACAGGGAGGCACGACGATGTTGCAGCAGTGGGCCGGATAACCGCGCGGCTCGCGCAGCAGCAGCTTGCGCAGGCCGTCGTCATTGGCCTCGAGCCATTTCATCTTGGCCTGCACGGTGTCGCCGGGAATATGGGGGATGCCGCCAGTCACGACGCGCATCGGGATACCCGAATGGGTCTCCACAGCGTGGATGCTTCTCTTGAAACCCATGAGCTGATTTCCTCTTCCGTATCGCCACTCCTGAGCGGCGTGAAGAGAAATTTAGGCTCGTTTCACCGGTAACGAAAACGACATTTCCTCCGGCATTGCTTCAACTTTTGGTTGAAGAAGGCAGGGCGAGCTGCTGCCTGATCCACCGGCAGAATCGTTCGCACACGCCAGTGTCAGCCTTGTCTTTGCGCACGGAGAGGTAATGACCGCGGTTCCTCATGATCGTCTTGTGCGGCAGCGGACGCACCAGGGCGCCGCTGTCGACCAGGTGTCCGACGAGATGATGCCAGCCCAACGCCACGCCCTGATGTGCGAGCGCCAACTGGACGATCGCCGGATAGTCGTTGCTGGTGAACAGCTGCCGCGGAATGTCGGCACACCAGCTGGTGTACACGTCATGCAGCGCCAGCCAGACTTTCCAGTCGATATGCTCGGAAATCTGCGATCGACCGTAGGCGCTGAGGTCCAGCAGCGACATGTCGAGCAGTCCTTCGGGCGCCTCGATCGGGCCGTGCCCCTGCAGGTACTGCGGCGTGCAAACGGGATAGACCTCGTCGTCGAACAGGTGCTCGCTGTCGTATCCGTCGCGCACGCTGGCCAGCTTGGCGATGTACACGTCCGGCTGCACGCCCGCTTCCATCGAAACGAAATTCTGCGTGGCCAGCACGGTGAGTTCGATATCCGGAGCGTTCTGAAGGAATTCGGGCAGTCGCCTGTGGAGCCACAGCGCCGAAAACGCGGGCGAACAGCATACGGTCAGGGTCTGCCTGGCGGGAATTTTCTTGCGCAGGCGTTCGGCGGCTTGATGAAGATTGATCAGCGAAAGCTGGGCGGCATCCTTGAACATCTCCCCGTCGGCCGTCAATGCGACGGTCCTGCCCGAGCGGACAAACAACGTCGTCCCAAGGTAGTCCTCCAGTTCTCGCACCTGCTTGCTTACGGCTGCGGGGGTCACGCTCAATGCATTGGCCGCCCCGGTAAAACTCCTGAATCTGGCAGCAGCGAGAAACGATTTGATGGCCCGCAGCGAAAGCGCACCGACCAGGGTTTCGCTCATTTCGAATTGAGATGCCATGACGATGTCGACCGACCTGGTTGATCACGATAGAGTCCGAAGCAAGGACCCGCCCGAGACTGCATAAGACAACGCGGCCATTCTCATATCGTGACGGGAAATGTTCAAGACAACCATCGCGTCACTGGAGCGGCGCCGGATCGGTGCGATGGGTGAGCCCAACGAACGGGGCTTGCGCTCGAAGTTCCTTGTCAGGCGAGGCCGAAATCACCGAAGATCGGTGAACCGCCGATCCTTCCTGGGGACGACATGCACCCATTCGCGAATTCCGCCAATCCTGCAGTCCAGGAAGATATCTTTGCACTCTGGGACCGGCTGGCCGGGTTCTCCGCAGCCGATGGCGATGCCGCACTGACCCACTTGCTAACCACGCTCTGTGCGATGGTCGCGGCACAGAATGCGCTTTGGGCCGTCGTGGTGCGATTGCCGTCGCCTGCGCAAAACGATCCTTTGTTCGGCTGGCGTCCACGTCTGGTTCGGCTTCTGCATCCGGTACCCGCGGTGATCGCGTCCGTGCAGGAGCAATACGACACGCTCTGGTCCGGCAAGGTCGACTCGTCACATGTCGTGGCCGCGTCGGGGAACGAGCCGTTCCTCGCCAACCTGCTCTTCGAGGCGATGCCCGCCGAATGGTTTGAAGGCGAGCACTACCGCCGTCACTACCTCGAAGTGGGTCACGGCGACAGCATCCAGATGCGTTGCGCCCTCAACGACGACGTGCGGATTCATCTCTTCGTGTTTCGCGAGGTACAGGCGCCTCGCTTCACCGCGCCCGATCTCGAGCTTCTCGGCTTCGTGATGCATGGGCTGAGATGGTACTGCCGGCAGCAACTGCTCAGCCACGGCCTGCTTATCGCCGAAGCGCCCCTGACGTCGGCCGAGCGCAGGGTGCTGCTGGGGCTGCTCGACGGACTTACGGAAAAGCAGATCGCGCAGACGCTCGACCAGAGTCCGAACACGACGCATGTCCATATCAAGTCGATCTACACCAAATTCAACGTCGGAAGCCGCTCAACACTCACCGCGCTGTGGCTCGGCAAGTTGAGATAGCGAACCGCAGGCGGTAGTGCCGCGGGCAACGATGCCGCGCCGCCTGCGCAAGGCAAGTGGCCAGGCTGCCTGTCCGAAGTGGATTGGTCACACGCTCACCTGTTCAGGTTATGTTCGGGTGTTCGCGAAACCTCTACGATTGACTCCATGCCGTTGTATTGCAGCGTGCCCGCTTTGAACGTGCCGCCGGCGACAGCGCAGCAGGAGACCATTGAATGCCGTACTCTCCGAGGCGCCGCAGGCGCCAGGGGTATCGTTTGCGCCGCGTTTTGCGAGGCAAATTAGCCGTTTGGCGGAGCAGCAATCTGCCGTTACGCGCACTTTTTGAACTGGCCTTTGAGGAGCCTCGACATGAGCTACCTGAGCCGGATCACAACCGTTCTCGCTTATTGCGTGCTCACGGCGATGGCCACCGCCGGGTTCCAGTGCTGCATTGCTGCGACCGGTAACGCCGATTTCGATTCCGGGCTCGATGACTCCGCCCCGGCGCCCCATGCTTCGGGATACACGCCGTTTCCGCGCTTCGGCCCATCGCACATTTCGTTTGCTCCGCAGCCGGCGCTGGATAACACGATTGCCCTTTGCATTCCGGACCTCTATTGCTCGCTAGAAGCCCGGTAGGACCGTCGGCACGGGCGCGCTCAACAACAGGGCAGACTTGTTAAAGGCGGGGCTTTGCCCACGCAGCGGCGCGCGAGGCCGCAATGAAATCAGGTTGTGGAATCAAGGCGCCTCAGCACCGGGCGATCGACCCGGGGCGGTCTGCCAAAGCCACGCGAGGGAGCACCCGATGAGGACCCGTCGCGAATACGCAGGAGAAGCAACCATGCGCGCACGAGACATCATGACCGCGTCCGTCATTACCGCCACACCGGATATGACGATCCACGAAGCGGCAACACTGCTGGTCGACAACCATATCGGCAGCATGCCGGTCGTCGACGAGAACGCAGAGGTTGTCGGTATCGTCGGCGAACACGATCTTCTACATCGCGTAGAGAACGGCACCTGCCAGAGTAAGCGCAAGTGGTGGCACGAACTCCTGTTGTCGTCCCCCCGTGCTCAGGCCGCGAGGTATCTGAAGGAGCACGGGCACGTCGTCGGCGACGTGATGTGCGAAGAGGTGATTTCGATTCCGGGGGATATGCCGCTCCAGCAAATCGTGGACCTTCTGGAGCGTCGACGTCTCGACAGCGTGCCAGTGCTGAGGGGCGGCAAGCTGATCGGACAAGTCAGTCGTTCGCACCTGGTTCGCGCAATCGCGCGGGCGGCTCCCGTCGTGCCACTCGCTCCGTGCGACGATGCGAGCCTGTGCAACGCGATAGTCCAGGCCATGCACGGGCAGCGCTGGGGGTTGTCCAGACACGGTGTGCGCGTCAAGGACGGTGTCGCGCATCTATGGGGGGTGATCGAATCCATAGAAGAAAAGCGGGCCATCCGCATTGCGGCCGAGAGCGTGCCGGGCATCAAGTGCGTGGTGTCCCATCTTGAGTCTCCAAGCGTGATTCCGGCGCTGTAGTCCGTGTGGTGAACCGGCCCTGATGTGAATGAGCATCTGGAGTTCAGGCAACGGCGCGCTCGGGAAAGCTCTCATCAGATCGCATGATCGGTGCCGCTGCGCACCAGAACCGTGCCGCGCTGCGCCGCCGTGCAGCGCTATCACGCCCGCAACGGGCGATAAGGACTGGCACGGCCCTTGCGTTGCCTTGTGCCGGGGCGTGTCAACGGCGATTCGCTCCATGGCACTGAGCATGACTGAATACTGAACCGCCCGCCAACGGGCTCATTGGACAACGGCGTCCTGCGTAACGGGTTGAAAGACCTGATGTGCAGGACGCCGTTCTCGTTTCCGATCCGCTTGGCCATGCGCGATGGAACGGAAAAACTGGGGCGACAAAATCATATGTTCGAATGGAGTTGTTTTTGCGCGCTCGTGTTGATGACGCTTGCGATCGCTGGCCGGATGATCGTGCTCATTCACCAGGAAAATGACGACACGGCGGCTTTCCTCGACCTGCAGCTGGCGTTGCATGTCGCGTTGATCCTGGCTTTGGCGACGACTTTCGACGTTGGGATCAAACCGGCATTCATGTGGCTCCGCCACGGGTTGCCGCATAGCGGTACGCAGGCAAACCAGACGCTTGCAGCCGTGCTTACCGGATTTGAATGCGTTGTATTCGTATTTGTCGCGCCATGGGCCATGGTTGCCTTCGAACGGTTGCGGCGCGATTTATCGACAGCTCGCCGGGTCACCAACGACCTGATTGATCGACTCCGCGCCGGGCAGAATGCGTCGGCGCTGATGTGACGGCTGGCACACGCACCCTCGCTGGCAGAAGTGATAGATTGTCGATTGACTCATCGTCGCGAATCAACGGCGGTAAGAAGATCCTCATGAAAGGAGCTGCCATGTGCCGTCGATACATCGTTGCCGCTGCCTTCCTCATCCCCAGCTTGTCGCAAGCATTCCAGCCTGTGGCGATTCCCGAATGTCATGCAGCCGGCCCTGATGCTTCAGTTCAGGAAACGATAGACGCCGCAAAATGCCGCGCGCGATGGCTGCTCGCTGGCGCCTACAACCGGACGGAAGGAGACGCGATGAGCGCGGTCTCGCAGTGCGCCGGGACATTCGACGAGGTGCTCAATCATGGGTTGACCGAGGGTGTTTCGCACGACAAGCTGGTCGTCATGTGTGCGGACACCGCGATGCATATGGGCATCATGAAGCTCGACTAGTCGCCGATGCGAAATAGATGGGAACCCGCACTGTCCCGCCCAAGGGTGAACGCTTCTACGTGCTCGACGCAAAGAACAGACCTTTCGAGGTGTTCGACCGCAGCGAGTGGTCGCGCTGGATGGCGGAGAACGAACTGATCTTTCGCCGCACGTTGCTCGAAGAGTCGGGCGTGACAGTCACGACGCGCTTTCGCGGTGTGGCCGACACGAAAGAGGGGGAACCCGCGCTCTTCGTGACGCGTATCGCCGGAATGCAAGCGCGAGATGACAACGAGAGCTATGGCGCGAGCACACTCGAAGAGGCGCTCGCGCGGCACGAGCGCATCGTTCGGAAAATCCTCAAAAGTCTGACCGGGCGGTGACCGGTGCGATGCGTTCCGCCGTCAACGCATGTCGCGCTCCATTTCGACTTCTGCCCGCAGGCTTTCTGCATCGCGATAGATAGAGGCCACGGCGACCACGCGTCCGTCTCGCTTGTAGCGCAGGAAGCAGTCGCGTCCTGCGATATCCCCATCAACCGAGATCTCGTCCCAGCTCTCGGCGTGCCCGAGATAATTGATCGGGACATCGTAATGCTGGCTCCAGAAGAACGGCACGGCGTCGAACTTCTCGCGTCCGCCAATCAGGTTCATCGCCGCAGTTTGTCCCTGGCGCTGCGCGACAACCCAGTGCTCCACGCGAATTGCCGTGCCACTGTGCGGATCGGGCCAACGCGCGATGTCGCCGGCAGCGAACACGCCAGGCGCGCTGGTCTGCAGGCAGGCATCGACCACCACGCCGCGGTCGATCGCGAGGCCGGCTTGCTCGGCCAGCGCCAGTCTGGGCCGCACGCCGACGCCGACCACCACCAGATCAGCCGCCAGGTTGCCGCCCGCCTTGAGCGATACCTGCTGCGCGTCGATCGCGCTGGCGGTGTTCCCGAGGTGGAAGACGACGCCGTGTTCTTCATGCAACCGCTGTACGAATTCACCCATCTGCGGCCCCAGCACACGCTCCATCGGACGCTGCTCCGGCGCCACGACGTGGACCTCGAGTCCACGCGCGCGCAATGACGCCGCCGCTTCCAGCCCGATGAAGCTGGCTCCGATGACAACCGCGCGCCGCGCATTCGCCGCGCGAGCGATGATGGCGCGGCTGTCGGCCAATGTGCGCAAGGTATGCACGTGCGGCAAGTCCATGCCGGGGATCGGCAAGCGGACCGCTTCGGCTCCTGTGGCCAAAAGCAGGCGGTCGTAGGGCACCCTGCTTCCATCCGCGAGTTCCACTTCCTGCGCGGCGACGTGAAGGCGGGTGACGCCGGCGTTCAGCCGTAGATCGATGCGTTGATCGGCGTAGAAAGCGTCGTCGCGAAGCGGCAGCCAGTCCTCGGGCGCGCTGCCGGCCAGATAGTCTTTGGAGAGGTTTGGCCTGTCCACCGGCGGCGCGTCGTCGTCGCTCAGCATCGTGAGACTGCCCGCGTAGCCGAGGCGCCGCAGACGCTCGGCGGCAGCAAAGCCTGCAGCCCCTGCGCCGACGATCACGATCTTCTGTGGCGCGTCGGCCGGTGGGGTCACGGAACGCGCGGGCGGCGCTTTTTTGTGCAGCACGACAAGCTTGTCGCCACGGATCTCCGTAGACCAGCACGCGACCGGGCTGAGCGCAGGCGCGCGCACCGCTTCCCCCGTGCGCAAGCTGAAACACGCGTGATGCCATGGGCACCGTACCGTTTCCCCGACGATCAACCCTTCGGCGAGCGGGCCGTGGTAGTGCGTGCAGGCGGCGTCGATCGCGAAGAATTCATTGCCGAGCCGTGCAATCAGCACGGCGTCGTTACCGACGTGTCCGGACAACATGCCCGCTTCGCCGAGAGATTCGATGGGCACGCCTTGGGCCAGATCGGGACCGTTTTCATTCGATGCGTCACTGCTCATGTCGACCTCCGTGGGCACGCCGCCAGCAAGAGCGTAGATCCCATGGTAGTCCACGTCGATCAGACCCGCGCCACCTGTGGCATGATTTCAAGCTCTGCATCTGCCGTTTCGTTCGTTTTCCACGCAGTGAAACAAGGTGGATCGATGATCGACGACGTCAACCACGGTTTCAGTCGCAGCCGCCTGCACTGGCATTCGCGCAGTGCATCTCGCCGCAATGCAGCATGCGAGACGGTTGCGCGTGCCACATGGGTCACCGTCCTGATCGCCTTGTCCGGCTGCACGGTCGGCCCGAATTACCATACGCCCGCGCCGCCCGCCACCGGCGCTTACACGTCCACGCCGCTGCCCGATCAAACGGCCTCGGCGCCGGGCGCTTCGGGTGTCCCGCAACATTTCGTGGCCGCACAGGACATTCCCGCGCAGTGGTGGACGCTCTTTCATTGCGAGCCGCTCGACGCGCTGATTCGCGAAGCGCTCGGCAACAGCCCCAACGTCGCCGCGGCGCAAGCGGCGCTCAGGCAGGCCGGCGAAAATCTTCGTGCGCAAATCGGCACCACGCTGTATCCGTCCGTCGATGCAACGGCCAATGCGACGCGCGAGAAGTTCAGCGGTGTCACGTTCGGCGAGCCGCAACTCACGGAACTGCTGAACCTCTATAACGCTTCGGTGAACGTGTCGTACAACCTCGATGTGTTCGGAGGCGGAAGGCGCCAGCTCGAATCGCTGCGCTCGCAGGTCGATTACCAGGGCTTCCAGTTGCAGGCGGTGTATCTCGCGTTGACCGCGAATATCGTGACGGCGGCCATCAAGGAAGCCTCGCTGCGCGAGCAGATCGAAGCGACCGCGCGCATCGCCGACGACGAAGACGCGCAGCTTCGCATCATGCGCCAGCAGCTCGAACTGGGTGGCATAAGCCGCACCGCGGTGCTTGCGCAGGAAACGCTCGTGGCGCAAACGCGCGCGACCTTGCCGCCGTTGCGTCAGTCGCTCGACCAGACGCGTCACCAGCTCGCGGTCCTGGCGGGCAAGCCGCCAAGCGATACGGACGTGCCGGAGTTCAGGATGTCGATGTTCACGCTGCCGCAAACCTTGCCCGTCAGCGTGCCGTCTTCGCTCGTGCGGCAACGCCCCGACATTCTCGCCGCCGACGCCACACTGCATCAGGCGAGTGCCCAGGTCGGCGTAGCGACAGCGAACCTGTACCCGCAGCTCACGCTCTCCGCGAGCTACGGTCCGCAGGCGCTGACGCCCGCGGGCCTTCTTAAGTACGCCGACATGATCTGGAGCATCGGTGCAGGCATCACGCAGCCGATCTTTCACGGCGGCCAGTTGAGCGCGCAAAAGCGCGCGGCAGAAGCGGCATTCGACGAGGCCAACGCGCAATACCGCCAAACCGTGCTGCTCGCATTCCAGAACGTCGCTGACACGTTGCGCGCGCTCGAACACGACGCAACCGGCCTGAGTGCGCAGACGCAAGCATGGCGCGCGGCCAGCGATTCGCTCGACCTGACGCGCGGCCAGTTTCGCATCGGCGGAGTCAGCTATCTGGCGCTGCTCGATGCACAGCGTCAATACCAGCAGACCGTCGTGAACCTCGCGCAGGCGCAGGCCGCGCGCTATGCGGACACGGCGGCGTTGTTTCAGGCGCTCGGCGGCGGCTGGTGGAACGACACGACGACGAGCCAGGCAGCTCAGCCCACGCCGGCTGCGCCGAAATGAATCCTTGTGCAATGGCTGCCCTTGCCAGGACATGACGATGACGACGAAAAAACCGATGGCAAAGCGGATGATCATCATGCTGATCTGCGTGGGCCTGCTGCTCGCCGCGCTGGTCGGCTTCAATTTGTTCAGGGCGCACATGATCAAGCAGTTCATGGCGAGCAACGCCGCGCCGCCCGCCACCGTCACGGCCGCTGTCGCAAGCTATCAAACATGGCAGCCGCAGCTTGCCGCAGTGGGTAGCCTGCGCGCGGTGCGCGGCGTTGACGTGACGACGGAAGTGGCCGGGCTCGTGCGCGAGATCGCGTTCAACTCGGGCCAGGAAGTGAAGACGGGCCAGGTGCTCGTGCGCCTGAACGACGACTCGGACCGCGCGCAGCTCGCGTCGCTGCGAGCAGCCGCGGACCTCGCGCAAACGGTCTACAACCGCGACAAGGCGCAGTTCGGCATTCAGGCGATTGCGAGGGCGCAACTCGACGCCGACGCCGCCGACCTCAAGAGTAAGAGAGCCCAGGTCGATCAACAGGCCGCGCTCGTCGAAAAGAAGACGATTCGCGCGCCATTCGCGGGACGCGTGGGCATCACGACGGTCAATCCCGGCCAGTATCTCAATCCGGGAGACGCCATCGTCACGCTGCAAGCCATCGACCCGATCTACGCCGACTTCTTTCTGCCGCAGCAGCAACTCGGCCAGTTGCAGGTTGGCCAGGCCATCGTCGTCGATACGGATGCGTTCGGCAACCGCACGTTCGACGGCAAGATCCGCTCGATCAATCCGCGCGTGGACAGCACGACGCGCAACGTCCAGATCGAGGCGAGCGTCGACAATCGCGAGCGCAAACTGTTGCCCGGCATGTACGCGAACGTGAAGATCGACGCGGGCGGCGCGCAGCGCTATCTGACCTTGCCGCAAACGGCGATCACCTATAACCCTTATGGCGCGACCGTGTTCATCGTGAAGTCCGGCGAACAAAAGAATGCGCAAGGCAAGATCATGCCCGTCGCGCAACAGGTGTTCGTCACGCCGGGGCCGACGCGTGGCGATCAGGTCGCGATTCTCAAGGGCATCAGCGAAGGCACCCAGGTCGTGACGAGCGGCCAGTTGAAACTGAAGAACGGCACGCCGCTCGTGATCGACAACCGCGTGCTGCCTGCGGACAGCGCGAACCCGACGCCTCAGGAACAATAGAAGAGCGCGCGATGAAATTCACCGACATCTTCATTGAACGCCCGGTGCTCGCATCGGTGGTGAGCTTGCTGATACTCGTGCTCGGCTTGCGCTCGCTTGCGGCGCTCAAGGTCAGCGAATATCCGCAAACCGAAAACGGCGTGGTGACGATCACCACCGCGTACTACGGCGCGAGCGCCGACACGATGGCCGGCTTCATCACGCAGCCGCTCGAAGCCGCGATTGCACAGGCACAAGGTATCGACTACATGTCGTCGACGAGCACGACGGGCGTTTCGACGATCACCGCGACGCTGCGCCTCAACTACGATTCCAATCGCGCGCTCACGGAGATCAACACGCAAATCGCTTCGGTGCGCAACCAGTTGCCGCCGCAGGCGCAACAGCCGGTGCTGACCGTGCAAGTGGGTCAAACCACCGACGCGATGTACATGGGCTTTTACAGCGACGTGCTGCCGAGCAACAACGTCACGGATTATTTGCTGCGTGTCGTGAAGCCGAAGCTCGATTCGGTCCAGGGCGTGCAAACGGCGGAAGTGCTCGGCGGCCGTCAGTTCGCGCTGCGCGCATGGCTCGACTCGAGCAGGCTCGCCGCACACAACGTGACGGCCGCCGACGTCTTCACGGCGCTCGGCAACAACAACTATCTGGCGACGCTTGGCACGACCAAAGGCCAGATGATCAGCGTCGATCTGAATGCGGGCACCGACCTGCATTCCGTCGAAGACTTCAGGAAGCTCGTCGTCACGCAGAAGAACGGCGCGATCGTGCGCCTCGAAGACGTCGCGAACGTCGTGCTCGGCGCGGACAATTACGACTTCAACGTCGCATTCAGCGGCAAGCGATCGGTGTTCATCGGCATCAAGGTGGCGCCCGATGCGAACGTGCTCGACGTCGCGAAGCGCGTGAGAACCCTCTTCCCGGACCTGCAGAAGCAGTTCCCGACGGGCATGACCGGCGACATCGTCTACGACGCGACCGATTTCATCAACACGGCGATCGAAGAGGTGGTGAAGACGCTCGTCGAATCGCTGCTGATCGTGACCGTCGTGATCTTCCTTTTCCTTGGCAGTTTGCGCGCGGTAATCGTGCCCGTGATTGCGATGCCGCTCTCGATGATCGGCACGTTCTTCGTGATGCAGGTGCTCGGCTATTCGATCAATCTGCTGACACTGCTTGCGCTCGTGCTCGCCATTGGCCTCGTCGTCGACGATGCGATCATCGTGGTCGAGAACGTCGACCGGCATATGAAGGAGGAGGGCAAGCAGCCTTTCGACGCCGCACTGATCGCCGCGCGCGAACTCGGCGGCCCGATTCTCGCGATGACGGTCGTGCTGATTGCCGTGTACTTGCCCATCGGCTTTCAGGGCGGACTGACGGGCGCGCTTTTCACCGAATTCGCGTTCACGCTGGCGGGCGCCGTCACCGTATCGGGCGTGATCGCGCTGACGCTTTCGCCGATGATGTGCTCGCGCTTTTTTCGCACGGACCAGCAGTCGGACCGCTTCGCGCGCTTCGTCGACCGGCAGTTCGAGCGGGTGCATCACGGCTACAGGCGCCTCTTGCATTCGATGCTCGACACGTGGCCTGTGTTCGTCGTGATGGGCGCGCTGCTGCTGTGCGGCACCGTCTATCTCTTCATGACTTCGCAATCGGAGCTTGCGCCGCAGGAGGACCAGGGCATCGTGCTGTCCCAGGTGCTGGGGCCGCCCGATGCGACGATCCAGCAGATGCAAACCTACGCGGATCAGGTCTTCGAGATCTCGAAGCAGTTGCCCGAATACGCGCAGATGTTCCAGCTCACGGGTGTGCCGACGCTGAACCAGGGCATCGGCGGCGTGCTCTTCAAGACGTGGGACCAGCGCAAGAAGGGCGCAACGCAATTGCAGCAGGAATTGCAGCAGAAGTGGAACGGCATCGCGGGCGCGCGTGTCGCGGCATTTCAGTTTCCGCCCTTGCCGGGCGCGCAAGGATTGCCCGTGCAATTCGTCATCAGCACGACGGAGCCGTTCGAGAACCTGAATGAAGTGTCGCAAGCCGTGCTGCAAAAGGCGCGTGAAAGCGGCATGTTCTTCTTCGTCGACAGCGATCTGAAGATCGACAAGCCGGAAAGCGTGTTGCTCGTGGACCGCGACAAGGTCGCGTCGCTCGGCCTGACGCAAAGCGATATCGGGCAGACGCTGGGCGCGGCGCTCGGCGGCAACTTCGTCAACTACTTTTCGATTGCTGGCCGCTCGTACAAGGTGATTCCGCAGGTGCTCCAAACGGACCGGCTGAACCCGTCGCAAGTGCTCGACTATTATTTGCGCACGCCCGACGGCAGCGTGATTCCCGCATCGACGGTCACGCATCTGAAGCGCAACGTCGTGCCCGAGTCGATCAATCACTTTCAGCAGCTCAATTCGGCAACGATTTCCGGCGTGCTCGCGCCGGGCATCTCGCAGGGCGAAGTGCTCGACTTCTTGCGCCACGCCACCACCGACGCCGCGCCGACGGGCTACACGGCCGACTATTCGGGTTTGTCGCGCCAGTTCGTGCAGGAATCGGGCGGCTTCGTGACCACGCTGCTGTTGGCGACGATCATCGTGTTTCTCGCGCTTGCTGCTCAGTTCGAGAGCTTTCGCGATCCGGTCGTGATTCTCGTGTCGGTGCCGATGGCGCTATTCGGCGCGCTGATCTTCATCAACGTGGGCCTGACGACGCTCAACATTTACACGCAGGTGGGCCTCGTCACGCTGATGGGCCTCGTCAGCAAGCATGGCATTTTGATCGTGCAGTTCGCGAATGAACTGCAACGCGCGGGGCGGCGCAAGCGCGAGGCACTCGAAGAAGCGGCTGGCGTGCGCTTGCGGCCGATCCTGATGACGACGGCCGCGATGGTGCTGGGCGTCGTGCCGCTCGTGATCGCATCGGGTGCGGGCGCGGCCGGCCGCAACGCGATGGGACTCGTGATCTTCACGGGGATGTCGATCGGCACGTTGTTTACGCTGTTCGTCGTTCCTGCGATGTATATGTTCCTTGCCGCGGACCATCATCGGGACAGGGTGCAACCGGCACAGACCTGAGCGACTGAAGAGATTTCACGACTTTCTGGATGTTTTCGCCACAAAGGGTGTGGGTATGTGCTGAACCTTCTCGCTGCCGCACTTGGGGCAAGGCGGATGAGCGGTTGCATGTTCGGCAAGATGCTCGGCATGCTCGAACATCTCACCGCACTTCTCGCACCGGTACTGGTAAGTCGGCATGGTATTCCTCTAAGGAGAACACTAGTGCTTGCGATGCATCCAGCTCATATGGTGCGCGTCGAGCCACTGGCTCAGGCTCTCTCCCGGGTGATCGCGCCTGTAGCGACGGGACAGGGCCATGGCAATGACAACGAGAACCACAAGGCCAACCCAAAAACTGATCATTGACTGAGTCATGGCAGCCTCCTTCGGGAATGCGACCATGTCTGAATTCTAGTGCCGGGGCGGCGGATTTTGCCCCGAAAGTTGTCGTGCCGATCACTTTCGACCGGCGCGTGCAGCAGGGGGCGCGTCCAGGGGGCCCAGTGGCATGTCCATTCCCATTGCCTAAAATAAAGTGTTGCAAGGGGAGGGGCAGCAGGGCCGTACCCCATGCGGCGCTCCCGGACGTTGGCTCGTAATGGGGAACCGCGATGGCGAGTTATGGAGTGCTTGCACAAATCACCGATCAGGTCGTCTGAGCGATGATCTGCGAGCTGACTTGATTTGTGAGGGCGCCCGCGGGACGCATGCTCCCCCGCTGCGCGAGGCGCCGCTACCGGCGTTTTCCTGTCGAGGAGGTGAAATGAACACCAAGGACAAAGGCAACGTGCGTGCATTCGTGCAGACGGCCGAGCAGATCGGCGGATGGGTGTGGGTTATCTCGCTCGTCGACTTCGATGCGCGCGAAGTGCGGCGCTCGCTCGTAGCCGAAGAACCCTTCGCCACGGAGCGCGCGGCGAAAGACGCAGGCCACGCTCGTCTCGAAGCACTCGCACACGATCAGTAGTCAGGCTGGGCGCATCCACGTGCCCGGTCCACAAGGGCGTCGGCGTTCGATCGATCGGTCGACGCCCGCGGTTTTCGCGTTTCGCGTCCTGATCATCTGCGGCAGGTTATCGAACGACTGGGCGAGCACGAGATCCAGAGCGATGACCGCAAGTTCACCGATCCGCCTGGTTGCTGGCAGCGCAAACGCAATATGTCCACGACCATGGTCCATCGAACTCGGCAAACCGGCTGGCAAGCCATTCGTGTCCGGTTGTAAAATACGGGCCCACACGCGTCTTGCTTGGACATTATGGCTAACACTGATCAGGTATTTTCAGAAAATCTCTTTTCATACGGCACGCTTCAGCTCGAGCAGGTGCAACTGGCAACGTTTGGCCGGAAACTTGACGGCCACGCTGATGACATGCCCGGCTATTCACTGACCATGCTGAAGATCGACGACCCCGAAGTCGTCAGGACAAGCGGGAAGACGCATCATCCTGTCGTGACCTATACGGCCAACACGACCGACAAGGTGAGCGGTATGGTCTTCGCGATCACACCCGAAGAACTTCAACATGCGGACGACTACGAAGTCGATGCATATCGGCGTGATCGCGTCGTTCTTGCTTCAGGCGCATCGGCATGGGTGTACGTAGACGCCGAGTCGCCGCGGCAAACTTGAGCAGGCATACGCAAGGCCGCACTCACTCCATTAGCGGCGACCCCGAAGCATTAGCACATCTTACTATCCACGACTTCAGTCGCCAATCACCTCGCAGTCGATGAGTTCATTCAATCGGCCGCGCCATCACGCAACGCAGCGATGATCAGCCGTACCGCGAGCGCGGACTGGCGCCGCGTCGCATAGTAGGCGTGGTGGCCGGTAAAGGTGGGAAACCAGTCTTCCAGCACCCATTGCAGTCGGCCTTCGCGCACATGGCGCTCGGCCAATGCGCGCGGAATGTAGGCGAGTCCAAAACCGCGCAAGGCTGCGTCGAGCATCTGATACGAATTATTGAAAACGAGCTGGCCGCGAACCCTGACCTCGATGTGCTTGTTGCCCTTGTGAAACTCCCACGGCAGGTCGGTATCGGTGCGGGGCAGCCTGAGATTGATGCAGTTGTGCGCCGTCAACTGCCGTGGATGCGCGAGCGCCGGCGCTGTGGCGAAATAGTCGGGCGCGCCCACGATCGCGAGCGTTTCGTCCGGCGCAATGCGCACGGCGATCATGTCTTTTTCCACCTGATCGCCGAGCCGCACACCAATGTCGAACCGCTCGGCGACGATGTCGGTAAATCCGTAGTCGTTGATGAGTTCGATGCGCAGATCGGGGTTCTCGCGCAGCACCCCCTGAAGCTTCGGCCAGATGTACTGGTTGGCCGCATAGTCCGTTGCCGTGATGCGGACCGTTCCGACGGCGCGCTCACGCAATTCGGCTATCGCGCGCAGTTCGGCGTCGATCTCTTCGAGCTTGGGCGTGACACCGTTCAGGAGCTGCTGACCGGCCTCGGTGGTCGACACGCTGCGTGTGGTGCGCACCAGCAGCAGCGAGCCTAGCCGCCGCTCGAGCGCCGCCACGCTCCTGCTAAGCGACGATTGCGATACGCCCAGCCTTCTCGCGGCGCGCGTGAAGCTGCGCTCCTGTGCCACTGTGAGCAGCGCGATCAGTTCGTTCAGGTCGGGAATTTCCATTTATGCACCATAGCATAAATCTATGCCGATTCTGCCATCTAGTCGGCGCACGGCTGAAGAACTAGATTGTCGGTTGGGTGTTTTCACCATCGGACCACACTGCAAAGGACGCAAATCATGACCACGCCGGCACAAACCATCATCCGCAACGGAACAAAGCCTTCGATCAAGGGGCCGGAGAGCTTCTTCACGGGCTCGGTGCGGATCGACAGCCCGTTCCAGGCGGAGGAACCTGGCCGAGCCGGCGGCGCCATCGTGACATTCGAGCCCGGTGCGCGCACGCATTGGCATACCCATCCGTTGGGGCAAACGCTGGTCGTGCTGTCGGGCGTGGGCTGGACGCAGTGCGAGGGTGGTGCACGCACGGAGATCCGGGCCGGCGATATCGTCGCCTGCTCATGCGGCAAGCGTCACTGGCACGGCGCAGCGCCGACCACTGCGATGTCGCACGTCGCGATCACCGAGATGCTCGACGGAAAGAACGTCGAATGGATGGAGCCCGTTACGGACGAGCAATACACGTCGGGCCCGCTGGTCACCGACTAATTCTGGCGTCAGTATCCGCAAGGAAATCGTCGAGGGAGCACACCGTGAGCGTTTCCTCTTTCTTCAGGATGACGAATGAATATTATGGATGTCTACGCTTGCTCTCCGGCACTGGCTCGCTATGAGCAGGAAGCGCTCTTTGGCAAGGTGTGGTCGCGCGCCGGCCTTTCGCGAAGGGATCGGAGCATTGTCACGCTGGCGGCTGTTATCACCCAGGGGCGAATCGATGCGCTGCCGTTCTACGCGAACTTCGCCCTCGATCACGGCGTCGCGCCAAAAGAGATGTCGGAGATCGTGACGCATCTCGCGTTCTATGCGGGCTGGTGCACCGGCACGACGGCGGCGGCCGCTATCGGGCGTGTGTTCGCCGACCGGGCCATTGGTGAAGATCAGCTTCCCGCTGAATCGCCGGCCTTGATGCCGCTGGACATGCAGGCGGAGGCGAGGCGTGCGCAGGCCGTGGAGCAAATGGTCGGCACGGCTTCACCGGGACTCGTGGCCGACACGGGTGCGGTTCTGTTTCGCGACCTCTGGCTTCGGCCCGATCTGTCGCCACGCGACCGGAGTCTCGTGACGGTTGCGTCGCTGATCACCGCCGGACACGTCGCGCAGGTGACGTTCCACCTGAACAAGGCAATGGACAACGGGCTGAAACCTGAAGAGGTTTCCGAAGCGGTCTCTCACCTTGCCTGGTACGCGGGATGGCCGAACGCCTTTTCAGCCGTTCCGGTGGTAAGAAGCGTTCTGGAGAGTCGCGCGGGTGGCAATGCCTGACGCCGATATCAGGTTCTCCTGGTCCGCGCCGTGACCTTCGGTGCGGACTTCTCCGAACGCCAGGCTACCGACTGCCTCATCATCGTGCTTAATTCGCCGTGCCTGCAATCGCGTGCGTACCTCGTCTTTCGAGCGCTGCTTTGCAGTAATTATATGGATTCCGAAAGAGTGGCGGGTGCCGAATAGCCAAGTTGCGTCGCCGCCTTTTCCGCAAGGGCGAGCAGCGCGTTATCCGTTGTTGGGGTAGGCGGGACGACGTAGAGATCGGCGATATCGGTCACCGGGTCGCTGAACGGCGTTGGCGCACTGCGCTGGGCGTGCAGGAAATCGCGGATCGGCGAAGCGTCCGTGAGGCCCAGAAAGCGCCCGATGCTTGCGATCGTCGTGTCCGCATCCTCGATCAGATTGCGATAGCCGACCGTCAAAGTCTGCTCCGCCGGAATCTCCGCAAAGAAGTCGATGATTTCGGTCACATACTGCCCCCACACGCGAACGCCGTCGTTGACGGACCCGATCCAGTGCTTGCGCACCAGCGAATTGGCGACCCAGCCGGGGTCGCGATGAAGATGAATGAAGCGCGCATTGGGCAACAGTTCGTGGATGAGCCGCAGGCACGACCCGGAGCGCGGCAAGCGCTCGATTGCGCCGATGCGGCCGGAAAGAATCGTAGGATCGGCGTAAGGGGGATGTTTGTCGCCCCAGATCGGCGCCGACATTTCGAGGTCTTCACGATAGAAGCGCTCGACCCAGGCGCCAAGCGTGCGGCGGCCAAAGGCGTTGAAGCGGTCGCGGCAGGCGCCGCTCATCAAATCGGGGCGCTGGCTGCCCACATCCAGCATTTCCTTGACCAGCGCGAAAACCCGGCATTCGTTGGTTAGCTGGATGTGCGGGTGCGCATTGAGAACAGAGCAGAGAAACGTTGTTCCCGAACGCGGTGCGCCGACAATGAATAGCGGAAAAGAACGCATTCAGCCATCTCCCTGTTTCGTCTTGCGCCGGTTTCGCGTGATGCCTTCCTTTGCACTGATGTTACCTGCCGATGCTGGCGCGAAACTGACGACGCGATGGCCGAAGCGACAATGCGGCGGCTGGGTCACAGGGCCGCACGAAGGGAAGCGGGAAAGTTAGCGCAAGTTCGCCTGGAAAAACGCGAGCACGCTGGCGTCGAATGCCTGATGAAAGGCGACCCGGTCGAAACCGTGCTCATCCACGCAAATCTCGCGCATCTGCTCTTTCATAGCCTCGGCGCAGGGCGCGAGAAAGGCGAAATGCGCCGAGTTCGGCACGAAGTGATAGTCGGGTTTGCGGGGCAGTGTCTTCGCGAGCGCGGGCGCGTTGTGGGGCATGACGCCGTCGCCGCCATACTGCGAAGCCCACATCTGGATGGGCGCGGTGACGTTCTTCAGATCGCTCGCGGCAGGGAATTCATTGAGCGGGTCGGCGAGCACGAACGCCTTGATTCGCGCGTCGGCCGGCAGCGGCTGCGTGGGCACGTCTCCACGCGCAACTTCGTCGCAGACCGGCGGCCGCGGGTCCGGGCAAGGCACATCGGCGTGCTGGAAGTCCGGCACGCCGCCCGCTAACACAAGACCCGTATAGCCGCCGCGCGAAAAGCCAAAGAAGCCAATGCGTTGCGGGTCGATTTTCGCGGCGTCTGGCGCGGCGCTCAGCATGTAGTCGATCACGCGCTTGATATCGGCCGGCCGCTCGATGAACACGGAGATATCGCCCGAGCGGCCCGGATCGGCGAACGAGTCGCCGGGGTGGTTGATAGCGGCCACAACGAAGCCCGCGTCGGCCAGCGTCTCGGCAAGGTCATGATGACCCAGAAACGAGCCGGTGTGGCCGTGCGAAATGACGACGAGCGGGAGCTTCTCGCCAGTCGTCGGACAGTCGCGCCGCCCGCGCAGGATGTATGGACCGAACGGCACGTCCTCCGCGGGCTCGGCACATGGCGTCCATACCATGGCTTTCAATGCCGGGCCGTTGGCGTCGGCGGGAATGTCGAGCCGCTTGAAGCCTGCCGCGTGTGCGGTTGCCGCAAGCAGGCAGAAGAGCACGGTCAATATCGAAGCAGCGGCATACCGAAGTTTGTTGTGGGTTGTCGTCATGGTGCTTCCGTAGGGATTGGGAATGTCTCCACCTTCTCGCTACAAGATTCGCTACGCGTGGCCATGCGCGCCCAGGCGCCGTGAGACATGTTGGAACTGTCCCCACTGGAGGCTTGGGAATTCTCGCGCCTGCGCGAAAGTCCGCTCGGGCACGGCCGTTGCGCATAGAGGAGGGATACTTCCAAAGGAGCCGGCAATGCTTTACTACGCGATCGTATTTTTCGTCATAGCCATCATCGCGGCTGTCTTCGGGTTTGGCGGGATCGCCGCGGGTGCTGCGGGCATCGCCAAGATTCTGTTCCTGATATTCGTGATTCTCTTCCTGGCCAGCCTGCTTTTCGGCATCTCGCGGCGTTGACAGGTCGCCTGCGCGCCGCCACGCGGCGGCGCTTGATTGGTTACGCGCCCGATATTCAGGAGTCCACCCGTCATGAACATTTCCTTTCCCGAAGGTCCGGTCGAGTACGACACGCAGGAGTACGCGCTCACGTTTGTTGCCGTGGCGGATTCGGTCCCGGTGGACTGCGCGATAACCGCTGAAGCGCTGGAGGATCGCTTCGGCGCGAGATCGTTGCGCGAGCCCGACCTGCGCCTCGCGTTCCACCGCAACCGCGCCGCCATCGAAGCGGCCGCCGCCCGGCTCATCGAGGAGACGGACGGCAAGCCGGTGACGCTTCACAGTGGCTATTTGCGCATGTACGGCACAAGCAGGCACTGACGGCTTACTCGCGGGCTCCCGACTTGCAGCGCGCAATCTGCTTCTTCGCTTCTTCCACCACGTGCTCCGGCGTGAAGCCGAATTTGGTCCTCAGCGCCTTGATAGGCGCGGAGGCGCCAAATGTGCGCATCACGATCTGCGCGCCGAAGCGGCCGACGTAGCGGTCCCAGCCGAGCGAAGCGGCTTGCTCCACGGCCACGCGCGCATGGATGCCCGGCGGCAGCACCGAATCGCGGTATGCCTCGTCTTCCAGCTCGAACAGGCCCCATGAAGGCATCGAGACCACGCGCGCGGCGATCCCCTCGTTTTGCAGCGTTTCGTATGCGGAAATACATAGCGAAACTTCGCTGCCCGTGGCGAGGAGCAGCACTTCGGGCTGCTTGCCATCGGGTGCGTCGGCGAGCACATAGGCGCCGCGCCGCACGCCTTGTGCGCTCGCGTATTTCGTGCGGTCGAGCGTGGGCAGGGCCTGGCGTGTCAACACGAGGCAGGCCGGTTCATGCGCACGCGTGAGCGCCACGCGCCAGGCCTCTGCGGTTTCGTTGGCGTCGGCGGGGCGCAGCGTGAGGAGGTCCGGTACGCTGCGCAGCGCGGCGAGTTGCTCGATCGGCTGGTGCGTGGGCCCGTCCTCGCCAAGACCAATCGAATCGTGCGTGAACACGTAGACCACGGGCAGCTCCATGATCGCGGCGAGCCGGATGGGGGGCTTCATGTAGTCGCTGAAAATGAGGAACGTCGATGCGAACGGTCGCAAGCCCGAAAGCGCGAGGCCATTGCAGACCGCGCCCATGCCGTGCTCGCGAATGCCGAAGTGCAGGTTGCGGCCGTCGTAGTGATCGCGCTCGAAGCTTCCTGCGCCCTCGAACTTGAGATTGGTCTTGGTGGAGGGCGAGAGGTCGGCGGCGCCGCCGATCATCCACGGCACGCGTTGCGCAATGGCGTTGAGCACCTTGCCCGATGAATCGCGCGTGGCAAGGCCCTTTTCATCGGCTTCGAAGGTCGGAATGTCGGCGTCCCAGCCCTCGGGCAGCTTGCCCTCGAGCATCAGGCTCAGTTCTTTCGCCGGCTCGGGGTAGCGCTTCGCATAGTCGTCGTAGCGTTGCTTCCACGTTTCGTGCGCCGCCGTGCCGCGCGCGCCCATGCCTTGCGCGAAACGCTCGTACACGCCATCGGGCACGAGGAATTGAGCGTCCTCCGGCCAGCCGTACGCACGCTTGGCGAGGCGCACTTCCTCTTCGCCCAGCGCCTCGCCGTGCGCCGCCGCCGTGTCCTGCCGGTTCGGCGCGCCCCAGCCGATGATGCTTTTCACCACGATGAGCGTCGGCTTGTCGGTCACGGCCTGCGCTGCTTCGATGGCGGCTTCGATCGCGTTCGTGTCGTTGGCGTCGTCCACGTGCAGCGTGTGCCAGTGGTAGCCGCGAAAACGCGATTCGACGTCGTCGCGATAGGCGAGGTCGGTGCGTCCTTCGATCGTGATGTGGTTGCTGTCGTAAAACCAGATCAGATTCGACAGACCGAGGTGGCCCGCGAGCGAAGCCGCCTCGTGCGAGACGCCTTCCATCATGTCGCCGTCGCCGCACAGCGCATAGACGCGGTAGTCGAAGATCGTGGCGTCGGGGCGATTGAAGCGCTGCGCGAGCCAGCGCTCGGCCATGGCCATGCCCACGCTGTTGCCGAGCCCCTGGCCGAGCGGCCCGGTGGTCGTCTCCACGCCCGTTGTCATGCGATATTCCGGGTGCCCCGGCGTCACGCTGTCGAGCTGGCGAAAGTGTTTGATATCGTCGAGCGAGACCGCGGGCTTGCCCGTGAGCTTGCCTTGCTCGTCTACGGCTTGCACGCCTGTAAGGTGCAACAGCGAGTAGAGCAGCATGGAAGCGTGACCGTTCGAGAGCACGAAGCGGTCGCGGTTTGGCCATAGCGGCGCGGCAGGGTCATAACGCAGATGATGCTGCCAGATCTGGTATGCGAGCGGCGCGAGCGCCATGGGGGTGCCGGGGTGGCCGGAATTGGCTTTTTGCACGGCGTCCATCGACAAGGTGCGGATCGTGTCGATGACGCGGCGGTCGAGATCGGATGGATCGGCCTTGGTGGGCGTGGCATTCGAGGTTGCATTCGATGACATGAGCTCGGACTCCTCGGCAGGGGCGCGCTGCATGCGGGCGGCAGCGCGCGAAGGCATGGATGCGCAAAAGCGGTGCCAGCTAGTCAACCGCGCTTGGGACCCTGGGGGCGCACGTTTTGCGGATTGGCACCATCGCGTCCCTCCATTTGGCTTACCGAGCCGATGCATAGAAAG
The DNA here is from genome assembly GCF_905220155.1 of Paraburkholderia sp. J7. NCBI lineage: Bacteria > Pseudomonadati > Pseudomonadota > Betaproteobacteria > Burkholderiales > Burkholderiaceae > Paraburkholderia > Paraburkholderia sp. J7. The sequence continues at coordinate 46,894 of NZ_CAJMYZ010000024.1, forward strand.
CGCATCACAAGGTTGCTGCCGAGAGCGGCGCGAGCGTGGGCGCGCCGCGCTTCACGGAGCGGGACGTTCAAACGTTGATGGGCGGTGTGGCGAAGGCAGTGCCCGTTCGCGCAGGCAGGGGTGCTCACGCTTGTGATCGTATTCCCATTTGGACACGCTCGCTCCAGGCGCGCGCACCGCGCATGGAAGTTATGCGCGGTGTGCGCGAAATGGCGGTACGCCGCGTGCTTCACCGGCGCACGCGCCGTATGCCTTAACAGCGCCTTTATGACTCGAACGGATAAACGTATCGGATTTGCTTCGTTGTCAGCCGGCGTGCGGATCACGTAGATTGAAGCTATTGCTTACCTGAAAGGCTTGCTGCGTGACTACCCCCGCCACATTCACGGCTTCTGCCGCTGCTTTTGCCCCTTCGAGCGCGGCCGCCGCGTCCCAGCACTTCGAGATTGTTCCCTTGAATGCGCCACTTGGCGCGGAAGTCGTCGGCCTCGATCTCGCGAAGCCGGTTTCAAGCGAGGATTTCGCACGCATTCATCGCGCGCACCTCGATCATCACGTGCTGGTGTTTCGCGACCAGCGCATCACGCCGGAACAACAGGTCGAGTTCAGCCGCCGCTTCGGGCCGCTGCAGATCCACGTGCTGCACCAGTTCGCGCTGCCGGGCCACCCGGAAGTGCTGATCGTTTCGAACATCGTGGAGAACGGCAAGCCCATTGGCCTTGGCGATGCGGGCCATTTCTGGCATTCCGATCTTTCATACAAGGAGAAGCCGAGCCTCGGTTCGCTGCTGCACGCGCAGGAGTTGCCCGCGGAGGGCGGGGACACGCTGTTTGCCAACATGCATCTCGCGTGGGACACGCTGCCTGCGCACTTGCGCAGCGCCGTGCAAGGGCGGCGCGCCGAGCACACCTATCTCGCGCGCTATGCGGAACTTCAGGCGCGCAGCCCGTGGCGGCCGAATCTCACCGCGGAGCAGATCGCGCAGGTCAAGCCCGTTGTGCATCCGGTCGTGCGCACGCACCCCGAAACGGGCCGCAAAGCGCTGTTCGTGAGCGAGCACTTCACGACGCGCATCGTCGATCTGCCTGAGGACGAAAGCCGCGCGCTGCTCGACGAGTTGTTCGCCCACAGCGTGCGGGTGGAGCATTGCTACCGCCACGAATGGCGCGAGCAAGACCTCGTGTTCTGGGACAACCGTTCGCTCATGCATCTCGCGGCGGGCACGCCCGATCATCTGCGCCGCAAGCTTTATCGCACCACCATCGAAGGCGACACGCCGTTTTGATACGCGCTGCGGCGCGCTTCTCGCGCGCAGCGTATTGCACAAAATAAAAAGGAATCCATAGCATGTCGCTTTCTATCGGTAATGTGTTCGCCAGCCGCGCGAACGCGTGGCGGCGCGCGGGCGCCGCTTCACTCGCCGTTGTGCTCGCATCGTTTGGCCTGAGCGCGCCTGCGCCGGCGCGCGCGGAAGGGCAGATCCGCATTGCGGAGCAGTTCGGCGTTGTGTACCTGATGCTCAATGTCGCGCGCGACCAGCATTTCATCGAGCAGGAGGGCCGCAAGGCCGGCATCGACATCAAGGTCGACTGGCTGCGTCTTTCCGGCGGCGCGGCCGTGAACGATGCATTGCTTTCCGGCGCAGTGGACGTGGCCGGTGCGGGCGTGGGCCCGCTGCTCACGGTGTGGGACCGCACGCACGGCAAGCAGAACGTGAAAGGCGTGGCGTCGCTCGGCAATCTGCCGTACTACCTCGTCACCACGAATCCAAACGTCAGGACCATTGCCGACTTCACGAGCAAGGACCGGATTGCCGTGCCGGCAGTGGGCGTTTCCGTGCAGTCGCGCGTGCTGCAATACGCGGCGGCGAAACAGTGGGGCGAGAAGCAGTTCGACCGGCTCGACGCATCCAGTCAGGCGATTCCGCACCCGGACGCGACGGCGGCGATCATCGCGAATAGCAGCGTGATCACGGCGCACTTCGGCAATCCGCCGTTCCAGCAGCAGGAACTGGCGGCCAACCCGAAGGCGCATATCGTGCTCAACTCGTACGACGTGCTGGGCGGCCCGAGTTCGGCCACGGTGCTTTACGCCACGCAGAAGTTCCGCGACGAGAACCCGAAGACGTATCGCGCATTCGTGGCGGCGCTCGCCGACGCGGCCAGCTTCATCGCCGCGCATCCCGAGCAGGCGGCGGACATCTATATTCGCGTGAACGACTCGAAGATCGACCGCAATCTGCTCCTGAAGATCCTGCGCGATCCGCAGGTGCAGTTCAAGACCGCGCCGCAGAATACGCTCGCGCTGGCGCAATTCATGTATCGCGTGGGCGCGATCCGCAACGAGCCGAAGTCGTGGCGCGATTACTTCTTCGACGATCCGGCGGTTGCCAACGGCAGTTGAGCCAGCGCGGTTCGAGCACCGGATAACGGGCCCCCTTGTGGGCCCGTTTGCATTGATGGCAAGCATCCAGCGCTTATATGCAGGCCTGGTTTGAATATGTCGATTCATTGGTTGGGCGGCGCGCCGGGTGCCCGTATGTTGACGTTTTATCTGCTGGATTTGCGAAAAGTGAACGTCACCACCACCAGATTCTGGGAGCGCGCACCGGCCGTGCGCCGTGAAGCGGGCGCGGCGCAACGCGTCGCTGCGAGCGAGCGGCCAGTGCATACCGAACGCGCAGAGCAGGCAGGGGCGCACAGCGAACGCCTGCTTGCCATCGAAAACGTCAGCCTCGAATACCGCAGCCGCGAGCGCATCGTGCGCGCCACGCAGGACGTGAGCTTCGACGTCTACGGCGCCGACCGCTTCGTGCTGCTGGGCCCTTCGGGTTGCGGCAAGTCCACCTTGCTCAAGGCGATTGCTGGCTTTATCGAGCCGGTGTCGGGATCGATCTCGCTGGCGGGCGAACCCGTGCGCGGACCGGGCGCCGACCGCGTGGTGGTGTTCCAGGAGTTCGACCAGTTGCCGCCCTGGAAGACGGTGGCCGAGAACGTGGCGTTTCCGTTGCGCGTGGCGCGCAAACTGCCGCGCGCCGAAGCACGCGAGCGCGCGCTCCATTACCTCGACAAGGTAGGACTCGCCGCGTTCGCCGATGCTTACCCGCACACGCTTTCGGGCGGCATGAAGCAGCGCGTGGCGATTGCGCGTGCGCTCGCCATGCAGCCGCGCGTGCTGCTGATGGACGAACCCTTCGCCGCGCTTGACGCCCTCACGCGCCGCAAGATGCAGGAGGAACTGCTGCGCCTGTGGGACGACGCGCGCTTCACGCTGCTGTTCGTCACCCATTCGATCGAGGAAGCGCTCGTGGTCGGCAACCGCATTCTGCTGCTCTCGCCGCACCCGGGGCGCGTGCGCGCCGAGGTGAACAGTCACGCGTATTCGCACGCGAGCATGGGTGGCGTGGACTTTCGCGAGAGCGTGGCGCGCATCCATCGCCTGCTATTCGATACCGATACTGAAGCCGGCAGTCAAGCCGACAACGAAGCCGACAACGAAGCTGAAAAGGAGGCCGGCCGATGAGCACGCCACACCCTACGCTGCCGCCTTTGCCGCCTGTGCGCGCGGAATACGAGCGTCCCTTGCTGCCGGTGCAGGCAGGCGCCGACTCCGCGCCGCTGCCGCTTGCGCGGCGTGTGCTCGATGCGGGCTGGTTTCGGCGCACGCTCATCGCGCTCGTGCTGATTGCGGGCTGGGAGGTCACGGCGCGCGTGGTAGCGAACGATTTGCTCGTGCCGACATTCGGCGCGACGCTTGCCGCGTTTGTGCAGGGCATTGTGAGCGGTGAATTGCTCGTGAAAACGGGCATATCGATGTCGGTTCTGCTGCGCGGCTATGCGATTGGCGTGGTGCTGGCGTTCGTGCTCACGTCGCTTGCGGTTTCCACGCGTGTGGGTCGCGATTTGCTTTCCATGCTTACCGCGATGTTCAATCCGCTGCCTTCTATCGCACTGCTGCCGATTGCGCTGCTCTGGTTTGGGCTCGGCACCGGCAGCTTGCTGTTCGTGCTCGTGCATGCCGTGCTGTGGCCGCTCGCGCTGAACATGTACACGGGTTTTCTGGGCGTGCCCGCGACGCTGCGCATGGCGGGGCGCAACTATGGGTTGAGCGGGCTGCGCCAGGTCGTGCTGATTCTCGTGCCTGCGGCGTTGCCCTCGATCATCGCGGGACTGCGTGTAGGCTGGGCATTCGCCTGGCGCACGTTGATCGCCGCGGAACTTGTGTTTGGCGCGAGCGCCGGGCAGGGTGGGCTTGGGTGGTATATCTTTCAGAACCGCAACGAGCTTTATACCGATCGTGTGTTTGCCGGGCTTGCTGCCGTTATTGTGATTGGGCTGCTCGTTGAGCATCTGGTGTTTGATACGCTGGAGCGGCTCACTGTGCGGCGCTGGGGTGTGCAGCATTAAGAGTGTGGGCTCCGCTGGGGCTGTTTTTGTGGCTCTCTTGCCGGGTTGGCCTTTCCTTGTATTCGCGTCGGTATGCCAGCGTTGCCCCTGTGCGGGGCGGCACCTACTTTTCTTTGCAGCGGCAAAGAAAAGTAGGCAAAAGAAAGCCGCTCAAACCGCCAATGCCTGCCACAGTTCACCTCGCACCACCCCAGGTGAATGGCTCCGGAGCGTCTGTCACCTCGCACCACTGGACTGAGTGACAAGGCGCTCATCCTTCCGGCGGCGCTGCGCGCCCCGAAGGGCATAACCCCAAACCATTGCGGCGCGTGAGTTCCCGCAAAGCTGACTCGTACCCCTGGTTTCCCTTGCAGACCCGGCCGCTGCGCGCGTAGCGAGCAGCGGGAACGGGCGAGCCCCTTGTCACTAACGAGAATGGTGCGAGGCGACAGACGCTCCGGAGCCATTCACCTGTCGTGGTGCGAGATGAACTGTGGCAGGCATTGGCGGTTTGAGCGGCTTTCTTTTGCCTACTTTTCTTTGCCGCTGCAAAGAAAAGTAGGTGCCGCCCCGCACAGGGGCAACGCTGGCACACCGACACGAACACAAGGAAAGGCCAAAGCGCCAGGACCCGCAAAAAAAAGCCCCGCGCAAAGCAGCCCTCAACCAATCTCAACAACAATCTTACTAGCCGCACTACCGTCGGCGACGGCCCCATAAGCGCTCTCAGCATCCGCGAACGCAAAGCGCCTCGCATCCACCCGGGGCGCAAGCTTGCCCGCCTCGGCAAGCCGCGTCGCCTCGGCGAGCATTTCACCGTGATGCGCACGATGCTTCCCGCTCAACAGCGGATAGAGCGTAAACACACCCGAATACGTCGCCTCACGAAACGACAGCGGCGCGAGCGCATGCGTCCCCCACCCGAGCGCGCTCACCACATGCCCGAAATGCTTGACCGCGGCAAACGAAGCGTCGAGCGTTTTGCCGCCCACGGTATCCACCACGAGATCGAAGCCCGCGCCTGCCGTGTGCGCCTGAACGTACTGCTCGACACTTAGCGAGCCATAGTCAACAGGCGTCGCGCCCAACTGCGAAATAACATCCAGGTTGCGTGCGCTTCCCGTCGCGAAGACCTCAGCGCCAAGCGCCCGCGCAATCTGCACGGCCACGTGTCCGACACCCCCCGCACCGCCCTGAACCAGCACGCTCTGAGCCGCCGCCAGATGCGCACGATCGACAATGCCCGACCAAGCCGTTATGAATGCAAGCGGCAGCGCGGCGGCTTCGCGCATGGACAGATTCGCGGGCTTGCGCGCGAGGAGGTCCGCATCCACAGCGGCGTACTCGGCCAACGCGCCTTGAATGCCACCCACGCCGCCTGTCATGCCGTACACCTCGTCGCCCGGCGCGAGACGCGTGACGCCCGCGCCAACCGCTTCCACCACGCCCGCCATATCGATACCTAGCACGAGCGGCAACGGATGCTTCGCATGGTCGGCCTTGCCCGCGCGAATCTTCACGTCGAGCGGATTGAGCCCCGCCGCATGAATGCGCACGAGCACCTGGCCCGTTTGCGGCTGCGGACGATCGAGCGTGGCAAGTTCGAGCGGGCCATCGTATTGGTTGAGAACGAGCGCTTTCATTTTCGGTGTGTGTGCCCTTGTGAGTTAGTGAGGTTGCCTAAGCAAAACTTGCTTAGCCCTTGTCGTTCAGTTGCGAGGCGGCGTCACGCAACGCGGTGCGCAATCCTTCTTCCACTACGGGGTGATAGAACGGCATCGCCAGCATGTCGTCCACGCTCAGCCCCATCTGCACGCTCCACGCGAGCAGGTGGCCGATATGCTCCGCCGCCGGTCCAAACCATTCCGCACCCACGAAGCGCCGTGTCGCCCGATCCACGTAGACGTGGCCGACGCCGTGGTTCTTGAGCATCACGCGGCTGCGACCCTGGTCCTCGAAGCTCACGGCGCCCGTCACGAAACTGCCCGCCGCCAGTTGCCGGTGCGACTTGCCGGCGATCGCGATCTGCGGGTCGGAGAAGACGATGGCAAGCGGCGCGCGGCGCGCAACGGCCTCGATCTCCGGAAAGCGCGCCGCATTGCGGCCCGCTGCGCGGCCCTCGTCGGCGGCTTCGTGGAGCAGCGGCAGCACGTCGTTCGCGTCGCCCGCCACGAACACCGGCGCGCCACTGGCTTGCAGCGTAGCCGGGTCGAAGCGCGGCACACCGTGCGCGTCGAGTTCGAGCGAGGTGTTCGCGAGGCCAAGGGTCGCCACGTTGGCATGCCGACCCGCTGCCGCCAATACGTAATCAAATGTCTCTTCGGACTCCGTGTCATCCGCGCGGGCGTAGCGAAGCGTCACGCCCGCATCGTTGCGCGTCGCGGATACGACACGTCCCTGCGTTTCGAAGTGCATTTCCGCGCCAAACACGCGGTGCGCTTCGGCGATCACACGCGGGTCTGTGAGCGGTCCCACGCTGCCGTGCGAGCCGCCGTACAACGTGACCCGCACACCCAGCCGCGCGAGCGCCTGGCCAAGTTCCAGGCCGATCACACCCGAACCGACCACCGCCACGCTGCGCGGCAGGTCCTCCCACGCGAACACGTCGTCGTTGACGATGAGCCGGTCGCCAAGTCCCGCGAGCGACCCGGGTATCGTGGGCGTCGATCCCGTTGCGATCACGACGCTCTTTGCGCGCACCCGCGTGTGCTCGCCAACCTGGATCAGGCCGTCGTCGATGAAGCGTGCATGCCCAACCAGGCGGTCCGCCTCGGGCAGTGCGAGCGTGCTTTCCACGACGAAACCGACGAACCGGTCGCGCTCGCTGCGCACGCGCGCCATCACGGCGCGCCCGTCGATTTCCATGCCGCGCGGATTCACGCCGAAGCGCGGCGCCAGACTCACCGCGTGCGCCGCCTCGGCCGCTGCGATCAACAGCTTCGAGGGCATACAGCCCACGCGCGCGCACGTCGTGCCGTAGGCGCCGCCTTCGATGATGATTGCGCTCGCACCTTCCGCCTTCGCGGCGCGGTAAGCGGAGAGTCCGGCCGTGCCGGCGCCGATGATGGCGACATCCGTTCGCAGAGTTTGCATCGTGTTTCCTTGAAGGGCTCATGCATTCGTTGACATGTGCCAGTCTAGGAGGTCGACGTACGTGGGTGAATGTCGGCGCTGCTCAAGTTCATGCCCGATCGTCTCACGCAAGGCGAGGCAAGGTGAGGCGGGCCGCCGCTCACTCGGGCATATGCTGCGCGAGCCAGTCGATCAACACGCGCACCTTCGGCGGCAAAAAGCGATTGGGCGGATAGAGCATCCACACCGGGCCGCTGTACGCACGTGGCTCCAATGACCACTCGGGCAGCACGCGCACGAGCAGGCCGTCGCGCAGCGCATCCGCCGTGGCGAATTCTGGCAGGCTCGCAATGCCCCAGTCTGCAAGCGCCGCGTCGCGCCGCGCGCCCACGTCGTTGGCGATATAGCGGCCCTTCACCTCGACGGTTTGCGTTTGCGCGCCGCGCCGGAACGTCCAGCGGTTGTCGTCGGGCGTTTCGCCGAGATAGAGGCAGTCGTGGCGCGCGAGGTCCTTCGGGTGCTTCGGCGTGCCGCGCTCGCGCAGGTAAGCGGGCGACGCGCACGGCATCCATTGCAGCGTGCCGAGCCGGCGCGCCGCGAGCCCCGGCGGCGGCGTGGGCGTGGGGCGAATCACGATATCGACGCTGTCGCGCACGGGGTCGACGTCCCGGTCGGTGAAGATGAGCTGCACCGCGACTTCCTCATATGCGCGCAAAAAGCCGGAAATCAGGGGATGAACGACGCTCTGCGCGAACGAAATGGGGGCACTGATGCTCACGCGGCCATGCGGGCGGCCAGTGAGGCGGCTGGCGGCCTGGGCCGCGCTCGCGGCGGCTTCGACCATGTCCGTGCAGTGCCGGTAGACCTCCGCGCCCGATTCCGTGAGCCGCAGGCTGCGCGTGGAGCGCTCCAGCAGGCGCGTGCCGAGCGCGCGTTCGAGCCGCTGCATCTGGCGGCTCACGGTGGAAGGCGTGCTGCCGAGCTGGCGCGCCGCAACCGAGAAATTACCGGCATCGACCACACGGGCGAAGGTGGCCAGATCGGGCAGCAGGGGCAGGAGGTCGGAGGGAGTCATGGCTGGCTGGGCGAAATCATCTGTGCATCCAGAGCATAAATGATGTTCCGGTGAAGTGGATTATCGCTGCGAAAGCATTATCGGACAATGTGCTCGTCCCTGACCAATCCGCAAGCCCGTTGCCATGAATGCCCTGACCCGTTCGTCCCGCACCGTCGATCTGCTGCTCGTTGTCGTCGCGCTCATCTGGGGCACGAGCTATGGCGTGGTGAAGGGCGCGCTGCTCGTCTACCCGGTGCTGGGGCTGCTTGCCCTGCGCTTTGGCATCACGTTTGTTTTGCTTTCGCCCGCGCTGCGCGGGTTGCGTCACGTGATGTGGCGCGAGCGCATTGGCGTGCTTGGCGCGGGCCTGCTGCTGCTCGGCATCTTTCTGGCCGAGACGTTCGGCGTTTCGCTCACGAACGCCTCGAACGCGGCGTTTCTTATCAGCCTGTGCGTGGTGCTCACGCCGCTCGTGGAGTGGGCGTGGCTCAAGCGCGCGCCGCGCCCGGTGGAATGGGCGGCGGCCGGCGTGTCGCTGTTCGGTGCGCTGCTCCTGACGGGCGGACATGTTGCGGCGAGCCCCGGCGACCTGCTGGTCGTGCTCGCCGCGCTGCTGCGTGCATTGACCACGTGCGCGGTCAAGCGCGTGATGAAGTCGGGTGCCGTGCCGGCGCTCACGGTCACAGCGGTGCAGTCCGCCGTCGTTTCGATCGGCTGCGCCGTGCTCGCGCTCACCGTCGCGCCGGAACAATGGCAGCCGCTGCCGCACTGGCAGGGGCACGGCGTGTTTTGGGGCAGCGTGATCTATCTCGTGGCGGGTTGCACGCTGTTCGCGTTCTTCGTGCAGAACTACGCCGTGAGCCGCAGCAGCCCCACGCGCGTGGCGTTGCTCATGGGCAGCGAGCCCGTGTTCGGCGCCCTCTTTGCATGCGTGTGGCTGGGCGAGCGGCTTTCTGTGCCTGCGTGGATCGGCGGCATGCTGATCGTTGCGGCCTCGCTTTTCGCGCTCAAGCGGGAGCCCCAGGCCGAAATGCAGGAAGCCGTGAAAGCGTAGGGCGCGCGCACATCCGCAAAGCTGATATGCAATTGCGAATTAACTGGTAGGGGATCGAGACGCGGGCTGTTCCAATGGACGATTGGACCCGTTCGACGCCGCAGGAGAAGCCCTACAATGGCAAAAGCCAACAAACCCATATTGCTCAACGCGTTCAACATGAATTGCGTGGGGCACATCAATCACGGGCTGTGGACGCATCCGCGCGACCGCTCGACCGACTACCGCACACTCGTATACTGGACGAATCTCGCGCGCACGCTGGAGCGCGGGCTTTTCGACGGGCTGTTTCTCGCCGATATCGTGGGCGTATACGACGTCTATCAGCGCAACGTGGACGTGACGTTGCGCGAGTCGATCCAGTTGCCGGTCAACGACCCCACGCTCGTGGTGCCGGCCATGGCCGCCGTAACCGAGCATCTCGGCTTTGGCGTGACGGTCAACCTCACGTACGAGCAGCCGTATTTGCTGGCGCGGCGCTTTTCCACGCTCGATCACCTGACGCAAGGCCGCATTGGCTGGAACATCGTGACCGGCTATCTGGACAGCGCGGCGCGCGCCATGGGGCTCGAGCAGCAACTTCCGCACGACGAACGTTACGACCGCGCGGACGAATACCTGGAAGTCCTCTACAAACTCTGGGAGGGTAGCTGGGAGCCGGATGCCGTGCGGCGCGACAAGGCCGCGCGTATTTTCGCGGACCCTGCGAAGCTGCATCGCGTGGAGCATGCCGGACGCTACTACCGCGTGGACGGCTATCACCTGGCGGAGCCTTCCCCGCAGCGCACGCCGGTGCTGTTCCAGGCGGGCAGTTCGGGGCGAGGGCAACGCTTTGCGGCGCGCCATGCCGAATGCGTGTTCATTTCGCCGCCCAACCGCGCCGCAGCGCGCGAGACCGTGCGCGCGCTGCGCGAACAGCTGGTGCAAGCGGGGCGCCGCCCCGACGATGTGAAGGTTTTTGTTGGCGCGGCGGTGGTGCCGGGTGCGACCGAGAGCGAGGCGCGCGAGAAGTATGCCGATTACCGCCAGTATGCGAGCCGCGAAGCGGGCTTGGCGCATTTCGCGTCGAGCACGGGTATCGATTACGCGCAATACGATCTCGACGCCCCCGTGGACTACGCGCCTGGCAACGCGATCGAATCCGCCACGCGCACGGCGAAGCAACATGGCTGGACGAGGCGCAAGCTGCTCGAGATGTTCGAGCTGGGCGGCCGCTATCCGGCGATCGTCGGCAGCGCTTCGCAGGTGGCGGACGAACTGCAGGCATGGATTGACGAGGCCGATGTGGATGGCTTCAATCTGAGCCGGACCGTGGTGCCCGAGAGCTATGAGGATTTCGTGGATCTCGTCGTGCCGGAGTTGCAGGCGCGTGGGCGCTACAAGACGGCGTATGCACCTGGCACGTTGCGGGAGAAATTGTTTGGCGATGCGCCTACGTTGCCGGAGCGGCATGCGGGGGCGGGGTTCAGGCGCGTGACGGAATCGGCCTGAATGACGATGTAATGAAAGATCGCCAGTGATTCGGATAACGAATCACCGGCGATGGATTGTGAATCAGGTGACGTTACTGCTGAGGCGCGTCCTTCCACGCGGGAAGCGTCGCGCCGTGATACACGGCAACGATCTCGGAAGCCACATTAGGCTGCTGATAGCTCTCCACGAGCGCATGCACCCAAGGCGCGTTGGCGTCCTTTTCGTTCACGGCAATGAAGTTGCGATACGGATTGCCGGTCACCTTCTCCTGAGCAATCCGCTCCTGCGGAATCTTGATGCCCGACTTCACCGCCCAGTCCGTGTTGACCACGGCTGCGTCCAGATCGCCAATCGCGCGCCCGACTATGCCCGAGTCGAGTTCCTTGATATGAATATTCTTCGGATTCTTCGCGATATCGCGTGCGGTCGGCAAGAGGCCGACATCATCGCGCAGCGTAATGAGCCCTTGTGCCTGCAGCAGCAGGAGCGAGCGGCCTTCGTTGCTGGGATCGTTCGGCACGCCAATGGTTGCGCCCTGCGGCAGGTCCGCCACCGACTTCACCTTGCGCGAATACAGCCCGATCGGCTGCACGTAGGTAAAGCCCACCGGCACGATCTTGTAGCCGCGCGCCTTGATCTGCGCATCCAGATAAGGTTTGTGCTGGAACGAGTTCGCGTCGAGGTCGTGGCTGGAGAGCGCTTCGTTGGGCTGCGTGTATTCGGAGAACGTGGTCACCTTGATCGTGAGGCCACGCTTTGCAGCGTTGGCGGCAACCACGCGCCACACGTCCTCGTCTTCACCCGACATGATGCCCACGCGCAACGTCTGGTCCGCCGCGTGCGCGAGCGTCACGCCCCCGAAACTCACGCCCAGCGCAAGCGTTGCCAGCATCGCGCCCAACAAGGTTCTTTTCTTCATAGGATCCATTATTCGAAGAGTTGTGGATAGGGCGATGCTAAGGAGCGCGCTGCAAGCGGACAACCAATTTTGGGAGCATTGCTTAGCTAGATTCGTCGTTTTGCGGCGCGCAACGGTATGGCTAGGATGCAGCGATTGCATTTTTCACGCGAGTTCCTTTCCATGTCTACTCTCGCCGTTCCCGCTTCTGAAGCTATCGAAGCCACCGGGCAAGCGCCTGGCCCGCAACATGCCGTGATCCGCTCGGCGCAGGACGTTGCACGTATCGTCAATGCCGGCGCCGCGCAAGGCAGCAACGCGCGCATCGTGATCGCCATCGCGCTGGGCGGCGTGTTTCTCGATGCCTACGACCTCACCTCGCTCGCCTATGGCATCAAGGACATCGCGCGCGAATTCTCGCTGTCGCCTGTGCAGGTCGGCTTCGTTTCGGCGGCCATTACGTTCGGTGCGATTCTCGGTGCCCTGTTCGGCGGCTATCTCACCGATCGCATCGGACGCTACCGCGTATTCATGGCCGACATGCTGTTCTTCGTAGTGGCCGCGATCGCGGCGGGGCTCGCGCCCAACGCCTGGGTGCTCGGCGGCGCGCGCTTTCTCATGGGCTTTGGCGTCGGGCTCGATCTGCCGGTCGCCATGGCGTTTCTCGCGGAGTTTTCGCGCGTGGCGGGCAAGGGCAACAAGGCGGCCAGCGTGGCGGCGTGGTGCCCCGCGTGGTACGCGGCCACGAGCACCTGCTATCTGCTCATTCTCGGCCTCTATGCCGTCCTGCCCGAGCACCAGCATGGCTGGCTCTGGCGCATCACGCTCGCGTTCGGCGCGGTGCCGGCGCTCGTCATCATCGCCGTGCGCAGCCGCTATATCAGCGAGTCGCCGGTGTGGGCCGCGAATCAAGGCGATCTGGAGGGCGCGGCGCGCATACTCAAGCGCACGTATGGCGTGGACGCCGTGGTCGAACGCGGCGAGACGCCTGCGCAAGCGCCGCGCGCCGCATCATGGCGCAATTACGGCGTGCTTTTCAACGCCACGTATCGCCGCCGTACGATTCTCGCCGCAACGATCGGCGCGGCGTCTTCGTTCGGCTACAACGCGATCATCTTCGGCCTGCCCGTGATCATTGCGAGCTTTTTCCAGCAGGGACCGCTCACCACGATCGTTGCATCGCTCACGTTGAACCTGTTGTTCGCATTCGTTGGCGGCTTGATTGGCGTGCGTACCGCGCCCACGGTTGGCGCGTGGAAAATGACCGCGCTCGGCCACACGCTGCAGTTCGTCTCGCTCATCGGCCTCGCGTTGATCGGCCATCCGGGCAGCGGCTTCCTTGTCGCACTAGCCATTTTGCTGCTTGGCGGCTATCTGTTCGGGCAGGGGTTCGGTCCCGGGTCGCACAGCATGACGTATGCGTCGCTCAGCTATCCGACCTCGCTGCGCGGTATTGGCGTGGGCTTCAATCAGACGCTCGTGCGCTCCGCTTCCACGGTGTCGCTGTTCCTGTTTCCCGTGCTCGCCGCGGCGCTCGGCACGAAGGTCTTCTGGGTGATCGCCATCGCGCCGCTCACTTCGCTGCTCGTGTTACTGGCTATCCGCTGGGAGCCGTCGGGCTACGACATCGACAGCGAAGATTATGCCGATGCGCGCGACGCAGCCACGGCATAAGCTTTGAACAATAAGTCATTTTGGTTTCGAAGATCAGCATTCCATACTGATTGGCGGGGCGCGTGCTTCGGGACGCGTCGCGCCCGCTTACCGGTGACATAAGCGTGACATAACGGCGACATAGCGATCGCCGCAAACGGGGTTTGAACAGGGGAAACCAACTATGAGCAATTCGACTCTTGCAGCAGAGGGTGGCAAGCACGCGGGCGGCCAGGCCGTGTCGGTTCAACGCAAGCCATTCGGTACGGAAGACTGGTGGGCGGTTGCGATCGGGCTTTTCGTCATTGCGATCGCCTATGCGCTTTTCGCTTCCGGCGGCAGCATCAAGAGCCTTGCGGTGGCGCCGGCGCGCTGGAACGACTTCGGCGGACTCGCGCGCGATCTCGCCGCGCACGCGGGTGGATACGCGGCGCTGTTCGTCGGATTCGCGGCCGTATTCTCCGTGGCGATTGCGGCGCTCGGCTTGCCGGTTGCGCAATTCGTCAGAGGATTCTTCGTCCTCTTCGTGGTGTCGGCGCTCATTTTCATTGTGGGAGCGTGGGCGCAGGCTACTCGCTACAACCTCGAACCGCCGCTCATTGCGCTGGCGCTCGGGCTGATTGTCTCGAACGTGTTCACGGTGCCGGCCTGGCTCGCACCGGCGCTGCGCGTGGAGTTCTACATCAAGGTTGGGATCGTGTTGCTCGGCGCGACGCTGCCGCTCACGTTGATTGCGTGGGCCGGTCCGGTTGCCGTAGGGCAGGCCACCATCGTTTCGCTCGTCACCTTCTTCGTGATCTATGGCACCGCGCGGGCGCTGAAGATCGAGCAGCGTTTCGCCGCAGTGCTGGGCGTGGGCGGCGCGGTGTGCGGCGTTTCGGCGGCAATCGCGATTGCGGGCGCAGTGCGCGCGCGGCGTGAGCAAGCGTCGGTGGCGATCACGCTCGTCGTGGGGTGGGCGATCGTCATGGTGTTCGCGCTGCCCGCGCTTTCGCGTGCGTTCGGCCTGCCGACGGGCATTGCCGGCGCATGGATCGGCACCTCGGAATTCGCGGACGCGGCGGGCATCGCCGCCGCCCAGGCCTATGGCGACCTCGCGCGACATGCGAGCGGCGCGGTAGCGGGCGCGCCCGACGCGGCGCTGCAGGCATTCGTGTTGATGAAGGTGGTGGGGCGCGATATCTGGATCGGCATCTGGGCCTTCGTGCTGGCGATCGTGGCGACCACGCGCTGGGACCGCGAGGCCGGCGACGAGGTGCAAACGACCACGCGCGCCCGCGAAATCTGGACCCGCTTTCCGAAGTTCGTGATCGGCTTCGTCATAGCATCGGCGTTGGTCACATGGGTCGCGTCGCATTACACGCTGGCCGAATACCGCAGTGTCGTCACGCCGGCCTTCGTTGCGCCGATCGTCGCGTTGCGCACGTGGGCGTTCACGTTCTGCTTTCTGAGCATTGGCCTCACCACGCGATTCGCCGCGCTTTCGTCGACGGGCGTGAGGCCGCTTGCCGCGTTCACCGCCGGCGTGGCCGTGAATGTGGTGATCGGCTATCTGCTCTCGGCGCACGTGTTCGCGCCGTACTGGCTGGCGCTTGGCCAATGAGCATGAACGACGCAGCCGACTCCGCAAAGCGGCCGCAGTGCGCGCAGTGTACGCACTGGGCCGAAGACCGCGCGGTGCTGGAGGCGCGCATCGCGGGGTTGGCTTCGTTCGGGTCGGCGTATGGCGCGAGTGTCGGAGAGAGCCGGTTATGTCTGCGGCACGACCGCCTGACCCAGCCGGAAGACCGCTGTGCCGCATTCGTTGCGCGCACAACGTGAGGTGTTCATCGAAGCTCGGTATAGCCCTGCTGCGCGGCTGCGTTGGCCATGTCCTCGATTTCAGCGTAGGCCTCGCCGCTGAGTCTCGCGAATCCGCGCAGACGCAGCGTGCGTGCGCGTTCGGGGTCGGTCGCGAGCGCAGTGTCCAGCGCGTCGCGTAGCGCTTGAGCCTGACCCTCGTCGAGCGCCCGCGAGGCGATCAGCGGAAGGCCGGGCGCGGAGGCTGTCATGCCGATGGTCCGCACGCCGTCGAACGATTCGGGGTGCGAATCGCGCAGCAACGCGAGCGTGACGCAGTCGATGGCGCCTACGTCGGCCTTGCCGCTCGCCAGTGCTTGTAACGTGCCTGCGTGCGAGCCTGTCCGGAGTACCGAGGCGAAGAAGCTGCCACCGCGTGCGAGCGGTGCGACCGCGTGGCGAAACGCGTTCATGCCGCTATGCGAATCCACACCGTTGCAGGCGGCGCGCAGGCCGCGACATGCTTCGAGCGTGTTCGCGCCTTGTTCCCACGCCTGCGCTGAAACGACGAGCACGCTTCGATAGCGCGGGCCCTCGCAACCGGGGGCGTCGAATATCGGCGTCGAGATCAGATGGACTTCGTCGGCGAGGCCGAGCATCCGGTACGGAAACCCGCAGGTCTGTGAGAGCAGTAAATCGTTGCGGCGCCAGTGCGGCATGAGTTCGCCCTCGGGCGAGTTCATGATCGTGACCTCGCCAGGGGCGAACGAGCGCGCAAAGACCGCCACGCTCTCGCTCAAGAGCGAGCGCCACAACGCCGCGTGGTGCGGCGTCACGTTGTACATCGGCAGGGAGGCGATCCAGCGGGTCATCGGCGCATTCTACGCTGCACAACCCTGGCGCGTCGCGCGGTGCGGTGAAATAAGCAAATGGCAATTCGTTGGTTGGTGAAGCACCTCGCGTTCGGTATGGTGAGGGCCTGAATTGCTTTGCTCTCCGTATGGAGTGGCACCATCCTTCATCGCGGGAGCTGGCGCACATGGCCGAATACTTCGACGCAGACCACGCGCGGGAAGTCGCCGCGCTCGGCACAGGCTTCACCGCGCGCACGGAGTGGCCCACCTGGCTATTGATCGCGGTGATCTACGGCGGCTGGTTTGCGGTGCTGGCGCTTTTGCGTTCAAGTGCGCTTACGCTTGCGGCCGCCACGCCATGCCTCATCGTGCTGTGCGCATGGCATATGTCGCTGCAGCATGAATTGCTGCACGGCCATCCCACCCGGTTCGCGTGGCTGAACATGGCACTGGGCTGGCCACCGCTTGCGGTGTGGTTTCCCTATGCGGTGTACCGCGAAAGCCATATGGCGCATCACCGCGACGAAGCGTTGACCGTGCCCGGCATCGACCCCGAAACGAACTACGTGGAGCACGAGCAATGGGCTCGCCTGCCGCGCTGGCATCGCGTGTTATGGCGCGCACGCAAGAGCTTCGTGGGGCGTGTGGTGATCGGGCCGCCCATGAGCGTGGCCGCGATGCTCGCCGGCGCGGCGCAAACGCTGCGCAGCGGCGACTGGCGACACGTGCCGATGTGGCTCGCGCACCTCGCCGCCGTCTTGCTGCTGCTCGCGTGTGTGCAGCGTTACGCGGGCGTGCCGTGGTGGTGGTATCTCGCAGTTGTTACCTGGCCCGCGCTTGGACTCGCGATGGTTCGCTCGCTTTACGAGCATCGCGCGGCGTCGCATCCCAAGGCGCGCATCGCCATCAATGAGGCCGGGCTCGTCATGCGCTTTCTGTATCTGAACAACAACTACCATCTCGTGCACCACGATCTGCCGCGCCTGCCGTGGTTTCAACTGCCGCGCGCCTACCGCATGCGGCGCGACGCCTATCGCCACAAGTGCGGCGGTTTCGTGATCGAAGGCTACGCCGCGCTCTTCAGGCGCTATGCTTGGCGCGCGACGGATGCGCCCGCGCATCCGTTCGGCGATAACGCGGCACAGTAACAGTCACTGGCGCAAGCGTTTGAAAAAGCGCCGAATGTCGGCGGCGAGAAGGTCGGGTTCCTCCATGGCGGCGAAATGTCCGCCGCGCGGCATGTCGGTCCATTGCACGACGTCGAACACTCGCTCGACCCACGACCGAGGCGGGTGATTGATTTCCTTGGGAAAGCGCGCGAACGCGACGGGCGGCGCCACGCGTTGCCCGGCCGCGAAGCGAAACGGCTGGAGACGGTTTTCCCAATACATCTGCATGGACGTGCCAATGCTGCCGGTGAACCAGTACAGCGACAGGTCCGTCAGCAAGGTGTCTTTCGAAAACCGGCGCTCGATCACGCCGTCGCAGTCGCTCCATGCGCGAAACTTTTCGCCGATCCATGCCGCAAGTCCCGCGGGTGAGTCGTTGAGCGCCGCCGCCGCGGTTTGCGGCTTCGTGGCGTGCATATGCGCATATCCGCCCTCAAGCGCCGCCCAGTCGGCCTTTTCACGCAGATAATCCTGCTCCGCCTGAGTGAGCGGGGCTTGCGCCGCATCGACGGTGGGTTCGTACGAAGAGGGCAGGAAGTTCAGGTGAATGCCCTCCACGGCCTGGCTGTGCCGCGCGGCCAGCGCGATAGACACACCCGCGCCGAGGTCGCCGCCTTGCGCGCCGAAGCGCTCGTAACCGAGCCCGCGCATGAGCGCGGCCCACAGGTCCGCCGCCTGGAACGCGGAGGCACCGGGCGCAGCCGGAGCGGGCGAAAAGGCGAAGCCCGGCAGCGAGGGGGCGACGACATCGAACGCATCGGCCGGGTCCGCGCCGAATGCGGCCGGGTCGCATAGCCGGTCGAGCAGCGCGTGGAATTCAAAGAACGAGCCCGGCCAGCCGTGCGTGATCACGAGCGGGTAGGGCTTTGGGCCTTTGCCGCGCCTATGCACGTAGTGCACGCGTTGGCGAACCGCGCCGCCCTCGTCACCCACTTCGGCCATGAACTGCGGCAGGCGGTTCAGCGTGCGTTCGGCGGCCCGCCAGTCGTATTCGTCTGCCCAATACGCGACGAGTTCGCGCAGCCATGCATGGTCGGCCCCTTGTTGCCACGCCGGGGCGGGCGTAGCGTTGGCCCAGCGCGTGGTGCGCAAACGCTGGCGCAGGTCGTCGATTGCCTCCTCCGGAACGCGAATTTCGAACGGCTCGATATGCATGGTGGTTCATCCGCACGACTTCAGGCCAATGAGCGGACCATTATGAGCGAATTCGCCACCGCGCACCGGCCGCCCCTTGGGGCCCGTCGAATTCGCTCCATCGCTTACCAGATGTTTATCGAGGCATTCGTTTTATTTATCGGCGCTTCGAAAACACGGTCGGGTATTTCAGGGGCCATGGGGCGCGGCGCAAACCCCAAGGCGTCCATGGTTTCCGGCATTCCCAGCCGCCCGCTGCCGCACGCGTTTATTGGCGTGAGGGCGGTTTTTCGCGCAATCTAGGTAATTGCCCTGGCTACTAGCGCGGTGGGGCCAATTCGTACCGTAGCGCAACGATTCGAATCAGCAGCAGAGGTCTCAATGATCATCGACATTCATGGCCACTACACCACGGCGCCCAAAGCGCTGGAGGCGTGGCGCAAACGCCAGATAGCGGGCATCGCCAATCCGTCCGAAATGCCGAAGGCATCGGAGCTGAAGATCGGCGACGACGAGTTGCGCGAATCGATCGAACTCAATCAGCTGAAGCTGATGCGCGAGCGCGGTCTCGATCTCACGATTTTCAGTCCGCGCGCGAGTTTCATGGCCCACCATATTGGCGACTTCCAGGTGTCGAGTACGTGGGCGGCGATCTGCAACGAGCTGTGCTACCGCGTGAGCGAGCTGTTTCCCGAGCATTTCGTGCCGGCCGCCATGCTGCCGCAAAGTCCGGGCGTCGATCCAGCAACATGCGTTGAGGAACTCGTCAAATGCGTGGAGCAGTACGGCAACGTGGCAGTCAACCTGAATCCCGATCCCTCGGGCGGCCACTGGACAAGCCCACCGCTTTCGGACCGTCACTGGTACCCGATCTACGAGAAGCTCGTCGAATACGACGTTCCCGCGATGATCCACGTGAGCACGAGCTGCAACGCGTGCTTCCACACCACGGGCGCGCACTACCTGAACGCGGATACGACCGCCTTCATGCAGTGCCTGACCTCAGACCTGTTCCGCGATTTCCCCACGCTGCGCTTTGTGATTCCTCACGGCGGCGGCGCGGTGCCGTACCACTGGGGACGCTTTCGGGGCCTCGCTCAGGAGCTGAAGAAGCCGCCGCTCCAGGAGCATTTGCTGAACAACGTGTTCTTCGACACCTGTGTGTATCACCAGCCCGGCATCGACCTGCTCACGCGTGTGATTCCCGTGGACAACATACTGTTCGCGAGCGAGATGATCGGCGCGGTGCGCGGCATCGACCCTGAGACTGGCCACTATTTCGACGACACAAAGCGCTATATCGAAGCCGCGCATGTCGATGCGGCGGACCGCTACAAGATCTACGAAGGCAACGCGCGGCGTGTGTATCGGCGTCTGGACGCGCGGCTCAAGGCAAAGGGCTTGTGAGCGCGTACGCGGCGGCCTGCATTCCATGCATTATCGGTGAGGCGCACTCTCAGGCGGCCTCGCTCTCCTTCGACTGAAACGGAAGTCAATGACAAAGGAAGACGTACACAGCAACGCCGCGCTGGCGGGTGTCGGGTCGATGGCGACGCGCCTGCTGCTTGCGAATCTCGCCGAGCAATACGCGCGCGAAACGGGGCAGCAGTTGACGGTTGCCGCGATAGGCGGCGTGGACGCCGCACGGCGCGTGCAGGCGGGCGAGGCGTTCGATTTCGCCGTGCTGGCCTCGGCGGCGATCGATCGCCTGGCGGCTGGCGGTCATCTCATTGGCGCGCGCACGGACGTCGTGCGCTCCGGTATGGCGGCGGCCGTCGCCATAGGCGTGGCGCACCCGGACATCGGCACGCAAGCCGCACTGCGCGAGACGATGCTGCGCGCGGCGCGCATCGGCTATTCAACGGGGCCTAGCGGCAAACATTTGCTGGGTCTGCTCGCACGCTGGGGCGTGGCCGAAGTGCTCGCGCCGCGCCTCGTGTTGGCGCAGCCGGGTGTGCCGGTGGCGAGCCTGATCGCGAATGGCGAGGTCGAGATCGGGTTCCAGCAATTGAGCGAGCTGAAGGACGTGCAGGGCGTGGACGTGGTCGGACCGCTTCCCGCCGGGGCTCAGCTCGTCACGGTCTTTTCCGCGGCGATCTGCGCGGTGTCCCGGCAGCAGCGGGCGGCGGCGGATTTCCTTGCGTTCCTGGGCTCGGAGCGCGCCGAAGCGGCCAAGCGGACGTTCGGCATGGAGCCGGCGGGCGGTACCGAATACGGACAATAAGCAGAGCGGCAGGGCACGAGCAGGACGGCAATAAGAGAAACCGAAGGAGCAATAAGGCGATTAGATCGGGCATTTCATGTCGAACGGTCTACGCGTTTACGTTAATTAGATATCCTGATCAGAATAAACAGAACTGGAGGCGTGAAGTGAATCGGAAGAACACCCATACGTACAACACCAGGAGGCAAGCATGAGAATCCCGCATACCCGGCGGTTTTTCACGAGCGCGCGCACTCGTGCAGCCTCGCTACTTTCGCTGTTCGCCGTCTTTGCGGCGGCCACGCTCGTCGCCGCGTGCGGCAGCGGCGGCAGTGGCAGCAACAGCAGCGGCGATGCGAAAGCGCCGCTCGCAGTCGTGGCGCCCGTAGTGGATTGCTCGAAGCTGGCTACGGTCGATATCAGCGATATTGGCGGTACGGGCAGCTCGATTACATCGGCTGCCGTGACCACGGCGACCATCAATGGAGCTTCGGTCAGCTTCTGTACCGTGAAGGGCACGCTCGTGCCTTCGAATACGTTCGAAGTGGCGCTGCCGGTGAGCACGTGGACGCAGCGCTTCGCGGCGCTGGGTTGCGGGGGCTTGTGCGGCAACGTGAGCGACCCGACCCAGCAGTCGTCGTTCAGCTTCAGCTACACGTGTCCGCTCGTGCAGGAAGGCGGCTTCGTGACGGCGGCGACGGACATGGGGCACGCGGGCAACGACGCCTCCTGGACTACCGACCCGCAAAAACAGGCCGATTTCGCGTATCGCGGGCAGCACATCACGACGCTCACGGCGGAAAAGCTCATCAAGGCCTACTACGGGCAGGCGCAAAAGTACGCGTACTTCATCGGCTGTTCGGACGGCGGCCGCGAAGCGCTCATGGCGGCGCAACGCTACCCGAACGACTATAACGGCATCGTTGCGGGCGCTCCGGCGGCACACTTCCAGATCCAGAACTCGCTGTATCACGGCTGGAGCGTGGAGTCGCAAAGCACGACCGGCGACAGCACCGGCAACGCCACGCTCTACGCCGACAAGGCGCTCGTGCTGCACAAGGCGGTCGTGGCGGCATGCGGCGGCCAGGCGGGCGTGCCCGACGGCCTGATCGCCGATCCGCGCACCTGCAATTTCGATCCCGCATCGATCCAGTGCGCGCAGGGCGCCACGAACACGAGCAACTGCCTGAGCGCGGCCGAAGTCGCCACCGCGAGCAAGATCTATGGCGGACCCGTGGACGCGACGACCGGCGAGCGCATGCTGGCGGGCTCGCCACAGATGGGCTCGGAAGAGAACTGGGTAGGCGTGGAAGTGCCGACGACGAACTCGACGGCCGCGCCGGTTTCGGTGAAGAACCTGTTCAGCTACATGATCGTGACGGGTGCCTATAACCTGATCTTCACGGGCTCGCCCACCATGCCGACCATCGACACGTTCGGCTACACGGATGCGAGTTTCTACTCGACCTACCTGCAGGCCAACCATCCGCTGATGGACGCGACCAACCCCGACCTCACGGCGTTCAACAAGGCAGGCGGCAAGCTGATCCTGTGGCACGGCTGGGCGGATCAACATATTTCGCCGCTCTTCACGATCCAGTACTACGAGGCCATGCAGAACACGATGGGCGCCTCGAGCGTGAGCAATTTCGCGCGCCTGTACCTCGTGCCTGGCGTGGCGCACTGCGGTGGCGGCGAAGGCTTCCCGAACATCGACCTCGTCTCGCAGATCACGGCGTGGGCCGAGCAGGGCACGGCGCCCAACGCGGTCATGACGTACCAGACCGATTCGTCGAACAACGTGACGGCGAGCCGCCCGGTTTATCCGTATCCGGCCGTCGCTCAGTTCACGGGCACCGGCGACTGGCACCTCGGCGCCAACTGGACGCAGGGCGCACCGTTATACAACCAGCCCACGCATACCTGGGCGGGCTCGAGCTTCTATACATCGTACACGCCGACCACGCAGGGGGTGGCCGCGCCTTGACAGGAAAAGCCGCATGATTCGCAGTTGAACCGGCCAGCCCTTCGGGGCTGGTTTTGTTTGGACGGCGATAACTGAATCGCATGGCAAATGCGGGGCAGTGAAAGTAAGCCGTATCGCGCCGCCCCGCGATGTAGCGGCGACTGAATTCCGCACGATCGTCCGTCACGTTTGCGAATCCTTTCGGAGAGCATCGATTTTGTTTATTGCGCTGGATTCGAATCCAGCCTCGGGCCGCGACAGGCAAAGCGCGGGCTGATTGGGCCCAACCTTTATGCGGCGCGGCTTTCAGGCCGATAACGTAGGAGCGGGCGTGCCGGAATGGCCCATGCGAACGGGCACACGCGTACCCAATATGTGGTTAACCCGCACTTTCAGGCGAGGGGTTGGCCACCTATCGTGCCCCCGACGGATAGCAGTTCGTAGAAATTCGACTCGGGCACGAGCGAGCGGCAGACCACAGAACGGACAGGAGACGACAGATGTCTGGCAGCAAAACAATTGATATCAAGGCGTTCATCGACGAACGCCACATTTCGGCGTACCAGTGGCTACTGGTGGCGCTGTGCTTTCTTGCGGTGACCGCCGACGGCATGGATGTGGCCATCATGGGGTTCGTGGCGCCCTCCATCATTCACGAGTGGGGCATTTCACGTCCTGAGTTCGGGCTTGTCATGAGCGCGGCGCCCATCGGCCTCGTGATCGGCGCGCTGGCCGCCGGTCCCGCCTCCGACCGCGTGGGCCGCAAGTGGGTGCTCATTACCTCCGTGTTCCTCTTCGGCGTGTTCACGATCCTCACGGCGTTCACGCAGTCGCCGGTTTCCATGGCCGTGCTGCGCGTGCTGACCGGCATCGGTCTTGGCGCGGCCATGCCGAACTCCACGACGCTGCTCTCGGAGTACTCGCCGCAACGCC
This sequence comes from Paraburkholderia sp. J7, assembly GCF_905220155.1. NCBI lineage: Bacteria > Pseudomonadati > Pseudomonadota > Betaproteobacteria > Burkholderiales > Burkholderiaceae > Paraburkholderia > Paraburkholderia sp. J7. The sequence goes on from NZ_CAJMYZ010000024.1 coordinate 70,524, forward strand.
GCCGCGCGCTTCTCATCACGATCATGTTCACGGGCTTTAACCTCGGCTCGGCATTGATCGGCTTTGCGGCGGGCTGGCTCGTGCCGACGCACGGCTGGCGCGCGGTGCTGATCTTCGGCGGCGCCATTCCGCTCGTACTCGTGCCGCTGCAGGCCTGGCTGCTGCCGGAATCGGCGCGTCTGCTCGCCGTGCGGGGCGCCACGAGCAAGCGCATTGCCGCGACGCTCAACCGCGTGACCGGCGCCAACTTCGCGGGCGACGAGAATTTCGTCTCGACGGAACCGCCGCTGCCCACGCGCAAGCCGATTGGCGTGCTGTTCTCGCAAGGCTATGGCGTGATGACCCTCGCGCTGTGGGTGACGTATTTCATGGGCCTGCTCGTGATCTATCTGCTCACAGGCTGGCTGCCCACGCTGATCAAGGACGCGGGCCTCTCCATCACGGTGGCGGCGAACGTCACGGCCATGTTCCAGATCGGCGGCACGATCGGCGCGGTGCTGGTGGGCTGGGTCATGGACAAGGTGCGTCCGGCGCGCGTGATCAGCGCGGCGTATGTCGGCGGCGGCATCTGCGTGCTGGCGCTGGCCGGCGTGGGCGCGCTTTCCTCGTCGCTCGCGCTGCTGGTGTTCGCCGCGGGCTTCTGCATGAGCGGCGCGCAAACGGGCCTCAACGCCTACGCGCCGGGTCGCTACCCGACGGTTGCGCGTGCAACGGGTGTGAGCTGGATGCTGGGCATGGGCCGCTTCGGCAGCATTTTCGGCTCGGCCATTGGCGGCGCGCTGCTGGGTCTTGGCTGGGAATTCGCCGCGATTCTCGCGATGCTCGCCGTACCGGCCGTGCTCGCGGCGATTGCGATCCTGGTTTCGCAGCGTGCGCGTCATTCGGAACCGGCTACGCAGGTTAGCGCGGCACACTGAGTTTTTGGGTAGGCAATAGCGCTGGATTGAACGGCGCGGTGGTGCGATTTGCACTGCCGCGCCGTTTTTTTGTTTGCCGCAAGAACGCGGCCGGGTTAAATCCTGAATGCCCCCACCGTTTCGATCACGGTTTCCGCATTCCTGCCGAGCGTATTGGCCGAAATCGAAAAGTGATTCACGAGCGCGCTGTCCTGTTGCGTGAGCGCTTCGATATGATCCAATGCCTGCTTGATCTCGGCAATGCCAGTGCTTTGCTCGCCTGTCGCGGTATTGATTTCGTCGATGAGCAAATTCACGTCGCGCACGGCCTGAACCGCCTGCTGCATCTTTTCGCGGGCCGTTTCCGTGAGTTGGCAACCTTCCTGAACCTTCTGCGTCGAGTCGACGATGAGACCGGCGATCTCTTTGGCCGCCGTGGCCGCGCGGCCCGCGAGATTGCGCACCTCGCTCGCCACCACGGCGAAGCCGCGCCCGTGCTCGCCCGCGCGCGCTGCTTCCACAGCCGCGTTGAGCGCGAGAATATTGGTCTGGAAAGATATTCCTTCGATTACCTGAATGATCTCGCCGATCTTGCGCGAGGCCTCGGTAATGCCCTGCATCGTCACCGTCATGGCTTCCACGGCGCGGCCGCTCTCTTCGGTGATGGCGCGCGCGTGGCCCGCGCTGGTGGCGGCCTGGCGCGCCGCATCGGCGGTTTGCCGCACATTGGCCGCAATATGCTGCATCGACGCTGCGGATTGTTCGAGGCTCGCCGCCTGCGATTCGGCCCGCGCCGAGAGCTTCTGGCTGCCTTCGGATACCGTCACCGTGGCCGCGCTCATGCGCGCCATCTGGTCGCGCGCGTCGCCGACGATGGCGCGCATGTTCAGGCTGACCTGGTTGACCGATTGTTCGAGCTTGCCGACCACGCCGGTGGGTTTCCAGGTGTTCTCGACCTTCTGCGTGAGGTCGCCCATGGCGAGCCGTGTGGCTGCGCCGAGCAGGCGGCGCAACGGGTAGATGAACATGAAGCGCATGCGGTATTCGGCCAGCACGCCGAACGCCACGCAGGCGGCAAGGCCGATCGCCGTGCGCACGGGCGTGATCGACGATGCGCCGCCGTCGATGACGACGCCCGTGACCATGCCGGCCGCCGCAAGACCGCTCGTGAGCAAATAGGTCTGCGTCTTCATGGTGGGATGCACGAAGCGCGAAAGCCGTCCCGCCATGTCCTTGCGAACAATTGCGCCTGCCTGCAAATGATGGACAGGCCGGCTGGCTCTTTGCTCTGCGAGCAAGGTCGCATACAGCGCTTCGGCGGCGCGCACCTGATCGCGTGAAGCGGCGGTGTGGACGGCCCGGTAAGCAACGACATGCTGCCCTTCGACGATGGGTGTCACGCCGATCTGCACCCAGCAATGCCGGGCATGACTGAAGCGGTTCTTCAGCACGCCGATCCAAGGCTCGCGCTTTTTCAGCGTGGCCCACATGTCGCGATAGACCTCGGCCGGCATGTCGGGATGGCGCATGACGCTATGAGGCTGCCCGACCAGCGCCTCGCGGGAAAAGCCGCTGGCTTCGATCAATGCGTCGTTGCAGTAGGTGATGACGCCGCGTGTGTCGGTCGTGGAAACGAGCAATTTTCCGGGTGGGAGAGCGGCTTCTCCATGATGGTCCGGCTGGGTCGATGGTTCCGTGTGCACTCGTGGTCTCCTATGTTTTTTGATTGGCCGGTTCGGACGTTCGCTGCTTATCGGCCGGAGATATCGATCATGAATGGGGCGGTTCGCGGCCAAAAACCGCCGCTGCCGCGCGACAGGGCGATAAACGAAGCGAAGCGCCGTGGCGTGCGCCGCGGGGCAGAAGCGCAAACGCCCAAGGCATAAGGCTCGTAGCCGGAAAAGTGGAGTACGCAACGAGTTTGCGCACGTATTCGGATGCATGACACCCGATAACTTCTTCGCAAGTTCCGCAAAGCAGATTCGATACGACCGTTCGAAAAGCGTTCAGCAAAAATCTATGACGGCGGCGCATTTCGAATGACAACGCGTAGCCTGGCCGCCCTACACTGCCTCCGGTCAGTTGAGAACAGACGAGACACGAGTCCGGATGAATCGACATATGGCCGGTGCGAAACCCATGCCGAACACGGCGGCGGCGTCCCGGCACGATAACGATGGAGGCTTTATGCGCAAGTTGATGTTGGTCGGGACGGCGACGACGCGGCCCGAGGCGATCGGATCGCTTTTCAAGCTGGAGCCCGGCGGCGAGTGGCAACAGGTGAGCGATATTCCTGCGGATGCGTCGGTGCAGGCCATCACGCCGCATCCCAGCCGCGAGAACGTGATCTACGTGGCCGCGCGCAAGGGCGTGTACCGCTCCACCGACGGCGGCGCCTCGTGGCACAAGCTGAATGTCACGGACGAAAACGTGCAGTTCTGGAGCGTGGCCGTGAGCCCGCATGATCCGGACGTGCTGATCGCCGGCACCGCCCCGGTCGGCTTCTATCGCAGCGATGATGGCGGCGAGACCTGGCGCAAATGCAGGGGCGAGCATCCGGAGCGCTACAAGATCTCGTTCGGCGGTTCGCGCGCCATGCGCGTGGCCTTCCATCCGACCAACCCGAAGCGGCTTTACGCAGTGGCCGAAATCAGCGGCCTGTACGTCAGCGAGGACGGCGGCGACAGCTGGCGCGGCGAATCGCAGGGCCTGTCCGTGCTCGCAGCGATGCCGCATTTGAAGAACACCGAACTGACCGACGATGATACGGAGGGCATGTTCGACGCGCATGCGGTGTCGATCTCGCCGGCCCGGCCGGACTCGATCTTCTACATCTGCCGCCTGGGCATCTTCGAGAGTGGCGATGGCGGCAAGAGCTTCCGCGACCTGGAAGTCCGCAAATACGCCCCGTTCAACTATTCGCGCGAATGCCGCTTCGTCCACGGCCAGCCGAAGAAAATGTATGCGTGTTTCAGCATCTCCTCGCGCAGCGCCGCGGGCGCGCTCTACACGAGCGACGACCTGGGCGCGACGTGGGCGCGCGCCGATGCGCAGGTCGAACCGCGCAGCACGATGATGGGCTTCGGGACGCACGTGAGCGACCCCAACGGCGTGATTACCGTGACGCGCGGCGGCCAGGTGTTCTTCACGACCGACGGCAGCAAGACGTGGACCGAAAAACAATTGCCGGCGAATGCGGGTGACGCATTCTGCGGCGCAATGCTTTGAGCGCGGAGGAACGATCGACATGGCTGAACGACTCAACGGTGTGATCCGCGCACTGGAAACCGGGCGCGGCATCGCTTTTACTTCCTTTATTCAGGCCGAAATCGAAAACGCGGTCAGCTTTGCGCAGTCGTCGAACGACGGCGTGGTGTTCGAAATGGAGCACACGCCCTGGGACATTTCCGCTTTGCGCAACGCCATGCAGTTCTTGCTGCTGCGCGAGCGTATTGCGCGAGCCGGTACGGTTGCCTGCCAGATGACGCCCATCGTGCGCATTCCGCCTAGCGGCAGCGAGATGAACCAGTGGTTCGCGAAGCAGGCACTCGACCTCGGCGCCTACGGCGTCGTCTGGCCGCGCATCAGCACGCCCGAGCAGGCATACAACGCGGTGGCGGCCTGCCGCTATCCGCGTCTGCCGGGCAAGCCGCTTTACGAGCCAGCCGGCTTGCGCGGCGACGCGCCCATGCCCGCTGCGCGCTACTGGGGGCTTTCGCAGCAGGAGTATTACCGCAAGGCCGACGTATGGCCGCTCGCGCCCGAAGGCGAGATTCTCGTCACGCTGATGATCGAAGACGTGGCCGCCATTGAAAACCTCGAGGAGATGGTCAAGCGCGTGCCGGGCATCGGGGTTCTGCTGATCGGCGAGGGCGATCTCACACAGGAGCTTGGCTGCCCGCGCGAATACGACAATCCCGAGTTGCTGCGCCTGATGGCTCACGTGCGCGAGATTGGCCGCGCCTACAACATTCCGGTTGGTCATCCGCACGTGAACGAAGGCAACGTGTCGCGCGTGATCGAGGAGGGCTACCGCTTTCTGATGACGTTCCCGAAGCGCGATTTCGGCGCGCTGGACAAGGGCCGTCAACTCGCGGGCCGCGTGTGAGCCCTGCGCAACAAGACGAAGCAATACGGGAACGTCAACATGACTGAAAAACTGTCGATCGTGCTGGGCCGTCACGGCCAGGTCGAGGATTTGCGCAGCGGCGCGGTGCACGTGGAAGGCGTCGAACTCGATTTCATCGAAATCAAGCGCATGCCTGACGCTTATCGCAACATGGCCCGCAGCCAGCCCTACGATATCTGCGAAATGGCGCCGACGTCGTACCTGATGGCGGTGGCGGCCGGCGCGCCCATCACGGCGCTCGCGTTGCCCATGACGCGGCGTTTTCGCCACGCGGGCCTGCAGCGGCTGCGCGAATCGTCGATTCGCCATCCAAAGGATCTGGAGGGGCGTGCCGTAGGCGTGCGCGCCTATTCGGTCACGGCGGCCGTGTGGACGCGCGGCATCCTGGCCGAGGAATACGGCGTCGATTTCGGCAAGGTGACGTGGCTCACGGAAGAAGACGAAAACGTCGAGACCTTCGTGCCGCCCGCCAATGTGCGGCGCGTGGCAAACGACGCGTCGCTCGCCGCCATGATGGAGGCGGGCGAGATCGAAGCGGCATTCGGCGGCCTGGCCGGTGTGGGCGCGGATCTCGACGACCGCCTCGTGGATCTGGTCGAAGACGCCGCGGCGCGAGAGGCCGACTGGTATCGCCGCACGGGGATTTACCCGCTGCATGGCGTGATCGTGGTGCGCAACGACGTGCTCGCGCGCTATGCGGATTTGCCGCGTCGTCTGTTTGCGGCTTTCGTCGCGGCGAAAGAGAACTATCTCGCCCGCGTGCGAAGCGGTGCTGCGGACGGTGCGGAAGACAAACGCTATCGGCGTCTCGCGGAACTCGTTGGCGATCCGCTGCCTTATGGCCGTGCACAGAACGCAAAATCGTTCGATGCGCTGGTGCGCTACGCCCACACGCAGCGGCTGATTCCGGAGCGAGCGCCCATCGCCTCAGTGTTCCTCGATCCGGCAGACCATGCATAGGATGACATATCAATCAGGAGGAAGACGATGACAACTCTTCAAACCCTCGCCATTCCGACGATGCTTGGGACCTACCCCAAGACCCAGCCTCTCAAGGACGGCACGCTCGCTTCGCCGCTCGTGCATCTGGATTTCGCCGCGGTGGACACGGCACAAAAAGCCTTCAAGGACGTCGTGCGCCACGAGAAGTACGACGTGGCGGAGCTGGCGATCATTACGTTCCTGCAGGCGTTCGAGGCGGGCAAGCCTTATGTGATGCTGCCGTTCGTGATGAATGGAGGCTTTCATCACAAGAGCATCGTGGTTCGCGACGACGCGACGTTCACCGCGAGCGAGCTGGCCGGGCGCAAGGTGGCGATGCGCGCATATACGCAGACCACGCCGACGTGGGTGCGCGGCATCCTTACCGACGACTTCGGCGTGCGGCTCGCCGACGTGCGGTGGTTGAGCCAGGAAGGCGCGCACGTGGCCGATTACGAGGAACCCGCATGGGTTTCGCGACTCGAATCGACATCGAGCCTAGAAGCCATGCTGCGCGCGGGTGAAGTGGACGCCATCATCGCGGGCGGCGGCCTTTCGGGCGAGCCGGGCATTCGTCCGTTGATTCCCGCGCCGGCCGAGGCCGCCGCCGCATGGCAGGTGCGCCACCACGCGGTGCCGATCAATCACGTGGTGACGGTCAAGCGCTCGCTCGCACAGACCCACCCGGAAGCCGTGCGCGAGGTCTTTCGTCTGCTTGGCGAGGCGAAAGATCTTGCACAGCAGGGGAAGCCGCAGGCCGCCATCGATTTGCAGCCCACAGGATTCGACAGCCTGGCCCCCGCCGTTGAGCTGGCCGTTCGCTACGCGTTCGAGCAACGGCTCATTTCGCGCCGATATGCGCTTGAAGAGTTGTATGGCCCGGTGCTCGATATTCTCGGCTAGGGGCGCACACGAGTCACACAGCAAGACAGAACACGATACGGAGACAAACTTGGCTTCGACTATTTCAGGCATGGCCCACGTCCGGCTGAGCGCCCCCGATCTTGGGCGCATGGAAGCCTTTCTCGATGACTTCGGCATGGTGAAAGTCCATCGCGACGACAAGCGCCTTTACATGCGCGGCATCGGCGAAGCGCCTTTTCTGCACGTGACCGAACTGGGCGACCCCGGCGTCGTCAGTTGTGCCTATGAATTGCGCGACGCCGCGCTGCTCGCGGAGCTCGCGAAACTGCCCGGCGCGCGCGGTATCGAGCATATCGACGAACCTGGCGGCGGCCGCCGCGTGCGCGTGCAGGACCCCAACGGCTTGTGGCTGGAGTTCGTCACGGAGCGCGAGCCGGTGGCACGCCTCGCACCGCGTGCACTGGTGCGAGGCGCACAGGGCGAGAGCCGCGTGCTCGGCCCGGCGCGCGTGGAGCGCATTGCTCATACGGCGTTCGCCACGCCGAACCTGCCTGCCTCGATCGAGTGGTATCAGCGCACGCTCGGCGTAATTCCCACCGACGAATTGTTCGTGGGCGAACCCGGCAACGTGATTGGCCAGTTCAATCGCATCGATCTCGGCGAAACACCCGTCGATCATCACATCGTTTTCCTGCTGCGCGGGCCGCGCGCCGGTTTGCACCATGTGTCGTACCAGGTGGAGGGGGTGGACGACATCTTCTTTGGCTACGACCACCTGCATCAGCGTGAATACGATCACGTGCGCGGCATTGGGCGGCATGCGTTGGGCAGCCAGATTTTCGACTACTGGATGAGCCCCTTCGGCCAGATGCACGAGCACTGGATCTCGCAGGAGCGCATGACAGCGAAGAGCCGCTTCAACCCTATCCGCATCGGCGACGGCATGAGCTACGACACCGGCGAAAAGCCGCCCGAGCGTTTCGTCAAGCAGGCCACGCCGCTCGTGGCGTGGCAGGACTAGCCGCTCGCCCCTTTTTCAACGAACCAGGTAGCGTTTCATGATCATCGATTGTCACGGTCACTTTACGACCGTTCCCAAGACGCTGCACGAATGGCGGCGCAGGCAGCTCGAACATGCAGGCCCCGTGTATGGCGCGCCGCTGGCTATCAGCGACGACGAATTGCGCGATGCGCTGGAGGGCGGCCAGCTCAAGGCCCAGCGCGAACGCGGCCTCGATCTCACGCTGTTTTCGCCGATCGCGGGCCAGATGGGCCACCACCTCGGCACGCTCGAGCAGGGTATCGAATGGGCGCGGGTGTGCAACGACCTCATTCATCGCGTGGTGCAGTTGTATCCGGAGAACTTCGCAGGCGTGTGCCAGCTCCCGCAGTCGCCGGGCAAGGACGTGAGCGCCTGCGTGGCCGAACTGGAGCGCTGCGTGAAGGAGCTGGGCTTCGTCGGCTGCAATCTGAATCCCGACCCTTCGGGCGGTTACTGGACCGATCCGCCGCTCACGGACCGTCACTACTATCCGCTCTACGAGAAGATGGTCGAACTCGACGTACCGGCCATGATCCACGTGAGCAGTTCGTGCAACCCGTGTTTTCACCACGTGGGCGCACATTATCTGAACGGCGACACCACGGCGTTCATGCAATTCCTGCTCGCGCCGCAGCTGTTCAAGGACTTCCCCACGCTGCGCTTCGTGATTCCGCATGGCGGCGGCGCGGTGCCGTATCACTGGGGCCGTTATCGCGGGCTTGCGCAGGACCTGGGCTTCCAGGCGCTCGAAGAAGGCCTCATGAACAATCTCTTCTTCGACACCTGCGTATATCACCAGTCGGGCGTGAACCTCCTCACTGAAGTCGTGCCGCACAAGAACATTCTGTTCGGCTCGGAGATGATCGGCGCGGTGAAGGGCATCGATCCGCGCACCGGCCACCACTACGACGACACGAAACGCTACGTCAGCGCCACGCCGCACCTGTGCAGCGAGCATCGGCACGACGTGTTCTGCAGCAACGCACTCAATGTCTATCCGGGCCTGAAGTACCGCTGCCAGGACTGAAGCCATCACGAAGCGAGAGATAACTCATGGATCTTGGAATCGCAGGAAAGACGGCGCTCGTCTGCGCGTCGTCGCGCGGTCTTGGCCTCGCATGTGCGACGGCGCTGGCGCGCGAAGGCTGCCGCGTGTATCTCAACGGCCGTCACGCCGACGCGCTCGAAACCGCCGCGCAGCAAATCGAGGCGGCAACGGGCAACCGTCCGCACCTCATCGTCGCGGACCTGAACACGGAAGCGGGGCGCGAAGCGATCGTCGCCGCGTGCCCGGCGCCGGACATTCTCGTGAACAACAACGCGGGCCCGGAGCCGGGCAAGATCGCCGACTGGACCCGCGAGGACTGGCTGGCCGCAGTGGAAGGCAACATGCTCGCGCCGATCTTTCTCATCAAGCACTACGTGAGCGGCATGCGCAGCCGCAAGTTCGGCCGCATCGTCAATATCACCTCGGCGATGGTGAAGTCGCCGAGCGCGACGATGGGCCTTTCCGCCGCCGTGCGCGCCGGTCTGACCGCCCTCAGCAAATCGGTGCAGCGCGATTGCGTCGTGGACAACGTCACGATCAACAACATGCTGCCCGAGCGCTTCGACACCGACCGTCAGCGCTATATGGCCGACCGCATGTCGAAAAAGGACGGCATCACCGTCGCGCAAGCCAAGGAGCGCATTGCCGCGACGATCGCCGCGAAGCGCCTGGGGGACCCCATGGAGTTCGGCGATGCCTGCGCCTTCCTGTGCAGCGCACAGGCGGGCTTTATCTCGGGACAGAACCTGCAGCTCGACGGCGGCTCCTATGCCGGCCTCGTCTAACGCGCAGCACACGTAACGCATTCAGAGGAGATTTTCGATGAAATACGCGAGCTTTTCGGTAGAAGGACGCGATACCTACGGCATCGTCGAGGGCGACAACGTGATCGATCTCGGCAAACGCATCGGCAACGAATACCCAACGCTCAAGGCGCTATGCGCGGCTGACCTGCCGCACGAAGTTGCACGGGCGGTGCAAGGGCAGGCCGATTACGCACTGAAGGACATTACGTTTTTGCCGCCCATTGCCGACCCGACGCATATCTGGTGTCTCGCGCTGAACTACGTCGAGCACCACAGCGAAGTGCAGAGCGCGGGCCGCGTGCAGGAGCTGCCGAAGCAGCCGGCGCTGTTTGCGCGCGCAAGCGATTCGCTGGCGGCGCACGGTCAGCCGCTGCGCCATCCGGGCGTTTCCGAACAGTTCGACTATGAAGGCGAACTTGTCGTGGTGATCGGCAAGCCCGGCTATCGCGTGAAAGCCGAAAACGCCTTCGAGCACGTGGCCGGCTACACGATCATGAACGAGGGCAGTGTGCGCGACTGGCAGTTTCACACGCGCCAGATCACGCCGGGCAAGAACTTCTATCAAAGCGGTGCGATCGGTCCCTGGATCGTGCCGCGCGGGGAAGTGGGCGACGTGGACGCGCTGCGCATCCAGACGAAGCTCAACGGTCAGGTCATGCAGGACGACACCGTGGCCAGCATGGTGCACAAGATCCCGCGCTTCATCGAATACGTTTCGTCGATTGCGCCGCTGTGCCCCGGCGACATTCTCGCCACGGGCACGCCGAGCGGCGTGGGTTTCTCGCGCACGCCGCCTGTCTTCATGAAACCCGGCGACGAGTGCGAGATCACGATCGATCGCATCGGCACGCTGCGTAACAAGGTGACCGGGTAGCAAACCTGGTCGCGCGCCGCCGGTGCGCTGTGGTATATCGATCGTACGTCTCGCTTGTCACGTTCACTCCGCTAGTCACGCAGGGATCGCAGCACTATGGCCTCGGTCGTCGCGTCACCCGTCGAACAAACGGAAGCTCCCGCCGAGCTGCCCAGTCTCTGGCAGTTGCGCGTGTTCGAGACGGTGGCGCGTCACGAGAACGTCACGCAGGCCTCGCAGGAGCTGTTGCGCTCGCAACCAGCCACCACGTCGTGTCTCGCGGCGTTCGAAACGCTCATGGGCGTGAGCCTTTTCGAGCGTTCGACCACGGGTACCTGGCTGGCGCCGGCGGGTGTCGCGGCGCTGGTGCGCACGCGCAAGATCCTGCAGGCCATGCAGGAGGCGGTGGCGCAGGTGGGCAGCACGCGTAACGTGTCGCCGGGCGTGCTCGCGGGCGGCATCACGCGCACGCAAATGCGCTGCCTCATCGCCATTGCGGAGTGCGGTTCGTTTCGCGCGGCCGCACGGCAACTGGGCATTACCGAGGCTTCGCTGCAGCGCGCGGCGCGCACGCTCGAACAGAATCTGGGCGCGCCGCTCTATCGGCACTCGGCCTCGGGCGTCACGACCACCGAGGTCGGGCAAGCCTTCGCGCGCCAGTTGCAGACGATCTCGAACCAGATTGCCGCGATGGCCGATGCACTGCGCGCGTATCAGTTTCCCGTGGAGCGCAGCGTGACGGTGGGCGTGCTGCTGCTCGACCCGTCGATCCTGATCGTGAGTGCGATTCGCGAGCTCAATGCGCATTTTCCCGATGCGCGCGTGGTGATCATCAACGGCACCTACGACCAGTTGCTCAACAAGCTGCTGCGCGGCGAGATCGATTTCATGCTGGGCGTGCTGAAAAACCCCGACCAGTCGTTCGATTTCGTCGAGGAGCCGCTGTATCACGAGCGCTATTGCGTGGTCGCGCGGCGCGATCACCCGCTTACGCGCGAGCCCGCCGTGACGGTGGACGCCTTGCGCAACTACCGCTGGATCTTGCCGCCGCGCAGTTCGCCGCGCCGCGAGGCCTACGAATACGTGTTCTCCGAAGGCGCGCCGCCGCTCGCGAGCATCGAGACCTATTCGCTTTCCACCATCCGCATCACGCTCTTCGACAGCGACATGCTGACGGTGCTGAGCTGGACCGAAGTGCTGAGCGAACGGCGTTTCGGTCTGCTTGCGCCGCTGACGATCGACGTGCCGTGGGACGGCCCGATCGTCGGCATCACGGCGCGGCGCGACTGGAAGCCCAACGACGTACAGGAGACGTTTCTGCGCAGCGTGCGCCGCAACGCGCAGGCGATGACGGGCGGACAGGGCACGTAGGGCGTCGGCGCTTTTCCTTCTTTCCTGCAGGCCAGAAAGGCTTGCGTTTCCTCGGGTTTCCACTCAGATGTCGAACGAACCTACCGTCGCGTTCGCGCCTGCGCGCGCGCATGCCCCCCTGTTGTCCTTTTCCTCGTTTCGCAGCCTGCTGGCCGTGCGCATTGCGTGGACGGTGGGCATTCAGATGCTGTTCGTCGCGATCGGCTGGCAGATGTACGCCCTCACGCACGACGCGTGGGCGCTCGCGCTGGTCGGGCTCTACCAGTTCTTCCCGGTGCTGTTGCTCACATTGCCCGCGGGACACGCGGCCGACTCGTGGCGGCGCGCGCGCATCGTGCTCGGCTGCCTCGCGGTGCAGGGTGTCGTTGCCGCGGCGATGGCGTTCGCCACGCACCGCAACGGCCTCACGCGCGACGCACTGCTGCTGGCCTCCCTGCTGCTCGGCGCAGCGCGCGCGTTCCAGATGCCGGCGCTGCAGGCGCTCGTGCCTTCCACGGTGCCGCCGCCGCTCCTGAGCCGCGCGATGGCGGCCGTCTCCACCGGCTCGCAATCGAGCGTGATACTCGGGCCCGCGCTAGGCGGGGCGCTCGTGAGCTTCGGCATCGGCGTGGTCTATGCGGTCGCGGCGCTGCTCTTTCTCGCGGCAGCGCTGCTCACACTCGGCCTCAAGGTGCGTGAAGTTCAACGCGAGCGCCGCGCCGCCACGCTCGACGCGCTGGTGGGCGGCCTGCGCTTCGTGTGGCGCAAGCCGATCATTCTCGCGGCAATCAGCCTCGATCTCTTCGCCGTGCTGTTCGGCGGTGCGGTGGCGCTGCTCCCCATCTACGCCGATACGATCCTGCACGGCGGCCCCGCCATGCTCGGCTGGCTGCGCGCGGCGCCCGCCGCAGGCGCGTTCGCGATGTCGCTCTGGCTCGTGCGCTATCCGCCTAAACGCCGCGTGGGTGTGACGCTGCTCGCCTCGATTGGCGTATTCGGCCTCGCGACGGTGGTGTTCGGCGTTTCGACGAACCTCTGGCTCTCGCTGCTCGCGCTGATCATGACAGGCGCGGCGGACATGGTGAGCGTGGTGATTCGCCAAACGCTCGTGCAGCTTGAAACACCCGACGAAATGCGCGGCCGCGTCAGCGCTGTGAACGCGATTTTCGTGGGCGCGAGCAACCAGCTCGGCGAATTCGAATCGGGCTCGCTCGCCAGCGTGATCGGGCCGGTGGGCGCGGTCGTGCTGGGCGGCGCGCTGACCTGCCTCGTGGCGCTGACGTGGGCGTGGCGCTTTCCGCAACTCGCGGCGCGCAAGACGCTCGATGGCTGAGCGCGGCGCTTGCAAGCCGTACAGCAATAACTGATGACGGCCCGCTCTTTTTCTATGCCGCTGAAAGTCGGCGGCTCACTAGAATCAGGTCTCCTGACAATGATATCGGCGCCGAACAAGACGGCGCGCCTCTAAGGAGACGGAGGGTTCATGCAACTCATGCAGAGCGGGCAAAGCCCATTTCAGGACCAGCGTGTCCTGAGCAAAAACCAGCGCACGCTGCTCGCGCTGATTGGTATAGGCAGCATGCTGGAGTTCTGGGACGCCTATCTGATCGGTTTCATCATGGCGTTTCTCGTCAAGCCGTGGGGCATGACATACGGGATGATGGGCACCGTGCTGCTCGCTTCGGGCGCGGGCGCGATCGTCGGCGGCGTGGTCTGGGGCATGATGGCCGACCGCTTCGGCCGCAAGCCCGTGTTCGTCATCTCGCTGCTGCTGCTCGCGGCCATGAGCCTCGGCCTCGCATTCACGCCCACGGGCGGCTGGATCTACATGGCGGTGCTGCGCACGGTGATCGGCTTTTGCACCGGCGGCTATTTCATTCAGATCGCGCTCGTCAACGAATTCATTCCGCCGCGTCGGCGCGCCGCGCTCACGGGGGTCGTTTCCGCCATCACGACCTGCGGTCTGTTGCTCGGCGCGTTCAGCGGCGCCTTCGTGATTCCGGCGATCGGCTGGCGCTTCACGTTCGCGCTCGGCGCGGCGCCCGCGCTCGTGGCGTTGATCGGCGCGTTTTATGTACCGGAGTCGCCGCGCTGGCTGAGCCTGCAGGGCCGCCGCGAAGAAGCTCGCCGCGCCGTGCAGTGGGCGCTCGGCACGGCCGCCGAATGGCGCGACGAAGAGAGCAGCGCGAATGTCGAGAGTGCGGTGCGCCGCCCGCCCGCCTCGCGCTGGTCGGAGATCTTCTCGTACCCACGCAGCGTGGTAACGGCCACGCTCATCAACATCGGGCTGATTTCGGGTTACTACGGCATCGTGCTGTGGGCGCCCACGCTGCTCGCCCAGGTGCAGTCGGTCACGCCCGCGGGTGCGTCGCGCTTCATGATCGGCTTCAGCGTGTGCGGCATCGTCTCGCGTCTTGCGGCTGCGAGTCTCGCCGACCGTATCGGCAGGCGGCGCACCGGCGGGTACTTCGCCATTGCCGCCGCGATTGCCGCGCTGCTGGCGGGCTACGTGGGCCACGGCGACTTGCTCGCGCCTTCGTGGTTCTGGCTGCCGCTGCTGCTCGCATTCGTGTTCGCCGACGGCAGCTTTTCCGTGTGCGCGGTCTATTCCACTGAAATCTGGCCCACGCGGCTGCGTGGCAGTGGCTCGGGCTACGCGGGCCTCGCGGGGTCGGTGGGCAAGATGATCGGCCCGGTCGGACTCGCGTGGGTCGCGGGGTCGAACAATATGGTGATGCCTTCGGCCACGCTCGGCGTGATCGTGCCGGCGTTCCAGTTCCTTGCGCTATGCCTCCTGCTGTGCGGCGTGACCTATCTCTTCGTGGGGATCGAGGCGCGCGGCAAAACCCTCGAATCGCTCGACGAAGGCTTCGCTCAACAGCGCGAAGCGGCGCACGCCATGCCGCCGGCCAACGACCGCAGCGGGACCTGACGTCCTGGGTTCAGCAAAAACCGATTGCGGCGGCCGCTTTCCGATTGGTGACGCGAAGCCGCAAAAAATACACTGGTTCAGACTCGCGGCGCCTTTCTGGCGCCGTGCAACAGAGGACTGAAATGAAGAGATTGCGCGTGGGCATGGTGGTGCCTTCACTGAACACGATTGCCGAAGATGATTTTCGTCTGTTCTGCCCCGAGGACGTTTCGTATCACGTCCATCGTATCCGCCTGAGGAAGGAGGGTGGCCGCGTGACGATGGAAAGCCTGCAGCGGGCCTGGCTCGAAGCGGCCGAGGAGACGGAATACCTGAAGGACCTTTCGCCCGACGCCGTGGTGTTCAACTGCACGGGCGCGAGCGTCGCAAACGGCGCGCAAGGCGACGCGCTGCTCGCCGCGCGCCTTGCCGGGCGTCTCGGCCTGCCTGCCACGAACACGATGGTCGCGATCAAGGAAGCGCTCACTGCGCTGCACGCCGAGCGTCTGCTGCACGTGTGCCCGTTCGCCGACGAGTTCTCGCGCATCGAGCGCGAGTCGCTCGAAGCCTCGGGGCATGCCGTGGCGCGCACGGTATCGCTCGGCTTCACCGACGCGAAAGAGGCGGCGCTCATGTCGCCGGAGCGCATTGCTGGGATCGTGCGTGAGCAGATCGACGCGGACATCGGCGCGGTGCTGCTCTCGTGCGCCAATGTGCGCGCCTTCGAGACGGCGCACGCGTTGGAGGCCTCGCTCGGCATGCCGGTCGTAACGAGCAATCAGGCGACGTTGTGGGCCGTGTTGCGGCTCGCAGGCTGGCAAGGCCGCATTGCGGGCGCGGGCAGCCTGTTCGGCGCGTAATGGATGCGCGCGCAACAGTCGTCAATCAGGTAATCCACTACGAAATAAATGAGAAATAGCATGCATATTGTCGATGCCCAGGTGCACGCATGGGTGAACGGAGATTCGACGGGTCATCACCGCCGCACGCCGATCACGCGCGACGTGCTCGTGGACGAGATGGTGCGCGCGGGCGTGAACCGCGTCCTGCTCGTGCCGCCGCTGTGGGACCCCGAGGGTAATGCCTATTCGCTCGCCCTCGCGCAGGCAGAGCCGGAACGTTTCGCGGTCATGGGGCTCCTGGGCGCGGACGTGACGGACCCGGCCGCCGCCATCGAGCGCTGGCGCGACGAGCCGGGCATGCTCGGTGTGCGCTTCCTGTTCAACACGCCGGAGCGCCTTGCGCCGCTGCTTGAAGGTCGCTACGAACGTGTGTGGCCGATGGCCCAGGAAAGCGGGCTCGTGGTCGCATTGCATGTGCCGGGCGCGCTCGGCGAGGCCCACGCCATTGCACGGCGTTTTCCGCGCTTGCGCCTGATCGTCGATCACCTGGGCGTGCCGCGCGGCGCAAGCGGCCCGGCGGCGTTCGACCATCTGCCCGAGTTGCTCGCGCTCGCGCAACATCCCAACGTGCATGTGAAAGCCGCGGGCGTGGGCGACTATGCGCTCGATCCCTGGCCGTTCCGCTCGATCGAGGCGCCGTTGCGGCAAGTGTTCGATGCGTTCGGCGCCGAGCGCGTCGTGTGGGGCAGCGACCTGTCACGCCTGCACCACCCGTATCGCCAGTGCGTGACGCACTTCAGCGAAACGCTCGCCTGGCTTTCCGCAGCCGATCGCGCGGCCGTGATGGGCGGCAACCTGTGCCGGTTGCTGGGCTGGAACCAGGCAATCAGGGCATGAGTGATGCGCGCGGCACGGCCCCATAATGTGCGGTTCGCGAAGCGCGCAGCAGTAACACAGAACACACATAACGATATCGGAGACACAACATGCTGACCCCTGGCGGCTGGCCTTGCATCATCCTGCTCTATCTTTACGGAACCGTGGCGACCTCGCTCGTCACGCAGTCGGTGCCCGTGATCGGCGACATCGCGCACCAGTTCGGTCTTTCGCACGCGGCGGCTGGCTGGGTGATCTCCATTCCCTCGCTCATCACGGCCGTGCTCGCCCTGTTTGGCGGCTGGCTCGTCGATCGCATCGGCGACAAGCGCGTGATCGTGGGCGGTTCGCTGTTCGCGCTCGCGGGCAACCTTGGCGTGGTGGTGGCGCACGACCTGAACATGCTGTTCGCGAGCCGCCTCCTCGAGGGCGTGGGCTATCTCTCGCTCACGGTGGGCGCCGTCACGCTCATCATGCGCACCACGAGCGGCGCGCGCCGCGGCATCGCGCTCGGCCTCTGGACCTCGCATACCGCGGTCGGCATCGGGCTCACGCTGAGCGTCGTCGCACCGCTCGCGCAACGCGGCGAAATGTGGCGCTGGGCCTTCGGCGGGCATGCCATTCTGATGGCGGCCCTCGCGCTCGCAGGCTTCCTGCTGCCGGGCAAGACGCAGCACATGGCCGCGCGCCGGCTCGCCGACATCTGGACCGTGGTGAAGAGTCCGCGGCCTTATCGCGTGGCGCTGGCTTCGGGCGCTTCGGCGTTCATCCAGACCGGCATCATGGCCGCGCTTACCGTGTATCTCGCGAAGACGTTCGGCGTGGCGATTCGCACGGCGGCCGGCGTGGGGACGGTGGCGGAAGTGTTCGTGTGCATCGGCTGCCTTTCGGTCGGGCATCTGCTCAAGGGGGGCACGAGTGCGCGCCTCATCGCGTCGGCAGGCGGCGTGGTCGCGCTCGCTGGCGGCGTGGCCCTCTATCTGCCGTTGACGGGCTTGAGCGGCGCGGTGGCCGCGGTGTGCGTGTTTTCGGTCGGCATTGGCCTGCTGAACGGCCTGATCTGGACGATGGTGCCGGCCGCCGCGCCGAGCCTCGCGACCATGGGCGCGACGAGCGGCCTCGTTGCGCAGGCAACCTATCTCGGCGTGCTGCTCGGGCCGCCCGCGATTTTTGCGAGCTTCTACGAGAGCGGCTGGACTGTGCGCATCGGACTCGTTGTGCTTGCCACCTTGCTGCAACTCGCACCGTTGCCGATCTGGGGACGTAGCGCATCGCGCAGCGAAGAGTCCGGCGCCCAGGCGACCGGTTCGGCACAGGCCGCGGCGGGAGGCAACTGACGCAAAGGATTCGGCCTCCTGCGCAAGGAGGCCAGCGTGACCCAGGTACTCTACATAACAATCAGTATGACTAAGGAGACGAAATTGAAACAAGGAGACTTTGCAGTCAAACGTAACCGCGTAGCGAGCCTCATATCCGGCGTGGTTGCGGGGCTGTTGCTGGGCGCAGGGGGTATGGGCGTGGCGCACGCGCAGAGCAGCGTGACGTTGTACGGCGTGATTTCGGAATCGCTGGAATATGTGAGCAACTCGAAGGGCAATCATCTTTTCGCGCTTTCCAACGCAGGCATGATGCCGCCGCGCTTCGGCCTGCGCGGGGTAGAAGATCTCGGTGGCGGCACCAAGGCTATCTTCACGCTGGAAAACGGCTTCAACGTGACGAATGGCGCGATGCTCAACGGCGGCATGTTCGGCCGGCAGGCCTATGTGGGCTTGAGCAACGACCGGGCGGGCACGGTCACCATGGGCCGCCAGTACGAGGAAATGACGAACACCATGTGGTTCGCCACCGCCTCGAACGTGTTCGCCGGCTACGGCGCGCACATTGGCGACAACGACAACATGTTCTTCACGAACCGCTTCAACAACGCGGTTCGCTATGCCTCGCCCACTTACTCGGGCTTCTCGTTCGCGGGCAGCTATGCGTTCTCGAACTCGACCCAGTTCTCGAACAACAACGGCTTTAGCGGCGCGATGACCTATACGAGCGGGCCGCTCAAGGTCGGCGCAGCTTTCACGCAGTTCAACCGGCGCAGCAACGCGGTGCCTTCGAACACCGCGAGCGGCGCAGTCGACAGCACGGGCTGGGGCTTCAGTTCGCCGTTCGTGACGAGCACGAAGGGCGCGGGCACGGATCAGCAGCGCATCATGGGCGTGGGCGGCAGCTACGACTTCGGTTCGTTCCACGTGCTCGGCAACTACACGAACGTGCTGTTCAACTATTCCGATTCGACGGGATTGCGCCTGCAGAACTTCGAGGCGTCGGCGTACAAGTTCGTCACGCCGTTCGTCGAGGTCGGGCTCTCGTATGTCTACACGCTCGGCAACTATTCGATCGGGCGCTCCACGCACTATAACCAGCTCGATCTCGCGGGCCATTATCTGCTCTCGAAGCGCACCGAGCTGTACCTCATCGGCATCTACCAGCGTGCAAGCGGGCCGGGCACGTATGCGCAGATCTATACGGCTTCGCCTTCGTCTGGAAAGAGTCAAACGCTCGTCGAGACGGGGATCATGCACAAGTTCTGATTGGCGCCCGGGCGGGGCAGCCTTTGGGTGCCCCGTTTCACCGGGTCTTTTCAATACGCTTACCGTTCATGCAATAACCGAGACTGTACCGGGGGACGCACAGCGATAAGCGCAGCGAGCCTGGGAGCGCATACAATTGAGCCGGACACACTCAGAGTTGAACGGCGATGCGCATTCTTGTGATCGAAGACGAGCCGAAGACCGGCGCGTATCTGAAGAAGGGCTTCGAGGAATCCGGCTACGCCGTGGACGTTGCCGCGGACGGCGCCGAAGGCCTGATCCTCGCGAAGGAGGCCTCGTACGACGTGATCGTGCTCGACGTGATGCTGCCCGCCATGGACGGCTGGACGGTGCTCAAGACGCTGCGCGCGACACACACCACGCCGGTGCTCTTCCTCACCGCGCGCGACGATATCAGCGACCGCGTGAAGGGCCTCGAGCTAGGCGCGGACGACTACCTCGTCAAGCCGTTCGCGTTCGTCGAACTGCTTGCGCGCGTGCGCACGCTGGCCCGCCGCGGCCCCCCGCGCGAGAGCGACGTGCTCATGCTAGGCGACCTCGAAGTGGACGTGACGCGCCGTCGCGTGAAACGCGGGGCCGCGCGCATCGACCTCACGCCGAAGGAGTTTTCGCTCCTGCAACTGCTCGTGCGCCGCCAGGGCGAAGTGCTCACACGCACGCAAATCGCCTCATACGTGTGGGACATGAACTTCGACAGCGACACCAACGTCGTGGAAGTCGCCATCCGCCGCCTGCGCGCGAAGGTGGACGACGCGTTCGACGTCAAGCTGATCCACACCGTGCGCGGCGTGGGCTACGTGGCCGAAATCAAAGGGCAAGCCTGATGCCGCGCATCGCGGTGCGCTCGCTCGCGACAGGCCTCGCGCTGAGTTTCGCGGGCACGACGCTTGCGGTATTCGCGCTCGTGGGCAGCACGCTTTATTTCACGCTGGACCGCGAAGTGAAGCAGCAGGACGACCTCGATATCGTGCTGATTTCGCGGCATACGCGCCGTCTTGCGCAGGAACTGCGCAGCGAGGACGACGTGCGTGAACATGCGGAGCGGCTCACGAGCCAGGTGCTCGGCAACCCCGCGCTTTCCATGGAAATTCTCGGCACCGGCGGGGCGCAACTGGTCGAGCACAACACGGCGGGCATCGCGGACGCCGCGTTTCCAGATGCGGCGCTCGCGCGGCGCCTACCCCCGGCGCAACGCATTACCGAAGGCGACGTGGTGGAGTGGCGCAACGCGCGCGGCGTGCCGGTGCGCGGGCTCGCCACGGACGCCACGCTCGCTGACGGCACGCCGGTCACCATCGTCATCGCGCGCGACATGACCGACCGCTGGCGCCTGCTCGACCATTATCGCGAGCGGCTCTATGGCTTTGGACTTGCGGGCATGCTGCTCGCGTTTCTCATGAGCTGGCTGCTCGTGCGCGAGTCGCTGCGCCCGCTGCGCGAGATGGCGGCGCGCGCGGCCACGGTCACGGTGGACCGGCTCGATACGTCCATCGAGGTCGAGGGCGCGCCGAGCGAGCTGGAAGCGCTCACGAAGTCGCTCAACGCCATGCTCGAACGCCTGCACGGCGGCTTCGAGCGCATGTCGCAATACACGGCGGATCTCGCGCATGACATGCGCACGCCGCTCGGCAACCTGCGCGGCGCAAACGAAGTGGCGCTCGCGCGCGAGCGCAGCACGGCCGAATATGAAGCGTTGCTCGAATCGAATCTGGAGGAATGCGAACGGCTTTCGCGCATGATCGAAAGCGTGATCTTTCTCGCGCGCGCGGAGCACCCGCAATTCATGACGACGCTCGCGGAGTTCGACGTGCACGATGCGCTCGCCCAGATTGCCGAGTACTTCGAAGGACTGGCCGACGAGGCGGGCGTGCAGATCCGCGTGCAGGGCGCGGGCCGCCTGCGCGCGGACAAGGAACTGTTCCGGCGCGCCGTGGGCAACCTGCTCGCCAATGCGCTGCGCTATACGCCGCGCGGCGCGGTAATCACCATGAGCGTCGACGAGACGCCAATGGCCGTCGAGGTGACGGTGGCCAATCCGGGTACGCCCATCGACGCCGCGCTGCTGGAGCGCATTTTCGACCGTTTCTATCGTGCCGATGCGTCACGTCACAGCGAGCCGCGCGCGGGGGCTTCGGCGGGGCTGGGGCTGGCGATCGTGCGGACGATCATGGCGCTGCACGGCGGCTCGGCGCGCGCCGAAAGCGACGCCGCCAGCACGCGGTTTATCCTGACGTTTTTGCGCTCTTAGCGTCAGCGTTCGCGCGCTTCGCCGGGCTGAGACCTTGCCTAATCCCCAACATTGGCGTTGACACTTCCGATCAGTGTGCAACCGCATTCGGTATGGTGCCCGTGTAGTGCGACTTGCTCCCCGCCGATCGTAAATGTCGGATGGGCCTCGATGATCTTGTTGATGCCGTGCGGACGCCCATCAGGATACGTTTGTGGACAGTCAACCAGGTCGTGCAGGCGGGCGACAGGTTTGTCGCCAATTGTATGGCTGGCCGAGCCGGTGATGACGCGTCCGCCATGGGAGGTCGAATCGCCGACAACAATGATTTTCATGGGCATGGGAAATCCGTTTATAACCCTTGAGTTTGTTGTGCAAGCATAGAACGCGGCCAAGGAAGTTTGTGTTTCAGCGCGCGCCAAATCCGGGCCGGTACGCTGGTCATTGCATGTTCAAACGTGCCGGCGTTGCGGCGACGCGCGTCCAGCGCCTCACGCACCACCGTGTCGGTGTCGAAGTCAATACCAAAGCGATAGGAGTAGTCGCAGTAGCCTAACCTGTCTCTCGCCTCGACCAACCCCCAGTCAATTGCCCGTTTGTAGCGGGGTTCGAGGTCGAGGAATCGTTCTCTGTAGGGGCGGGCTTCGTCGATACGGCCCAGTTCGATCAGCGACGCCATGAGTTCATCCGGTTCCGTGTGGGCCGTAAGAGCGTCGATATCCTGCTGGGAAAGCTCGATGACGACGGATCGGCTAGTGCGTCCCGCTTCTCTCGAACTGTTCCTGAACGTAGTCCACTGCTCATGACGGCCCCGATAACTGACCTGTTCAAGTGGCGCCATGAACAGGTTGGTGAGCTGTTCGCCCCAGACGTGGAGTACCGCTCGCGTATTTCTGGGATCGAAGTAGCGCACCATCGCGGTTGCACCCTCGCCAATATCTGCAAACAGGAACGCGCGCAGGTGGGCTGCGAGCTCGGGCAGATCAACACGGCTCCATACGAGAACCAGGCTGGGCGTGTACAGATCGATCAAATCCAGTTCATTCGCCCACGGTGCTTGCGGATTGTCGATCCGCCCGAGGAACAGCGAGGCCGCCCCAGCCTGTTGCTCGGGAAGGCCCTCATAGAGCGAGACGAACGGCGCGCCGGACTGCTCCAGCAGCGGCTGTATTTTTCCAGGTGACGCTGCGCCGTCGACCAATGCGTACATCCGCACTGGTCTGGTTGCCAGATTTTTCTGCATCAACTCATTGCCTCCTTCATGCCCATGCCGCCTGCTGGGTGCTGCCCACGATCAGCGGTTCCGATTCGGACGTGAGACCGAGATAGGCAATCCGCTTTTTTCCACCGACGAAGATGACGCGGGGCCATCCATAACCCCCTGGCGCATATTCATGAAACCACGGCACGCGAAACCAGATGCGGCTATCGTGGACATAGTCGTCGAGCAGCCGGATGATTTCGGGGCGAAGCTGCGCGGCGGCTTCCAGCGACGCGTGCTTTTTCAGAAAGCCCATGACGCCGCGCGCCGGCGCAGCCACCACGTCGTCCGAGGGGCTGAACTGGTTCAGGATCGTGCTCCACGTCGAGGCGAGCAGGACTCCGCTTTCCGCGAGCGTCACTTTCGGTGAATCGCTGCCCGGTTGATCGTGCTTCACAGAGAGAATCGTGACGGTTCGCGGTGCGTTGGGAAATGCGTCGTGAGGCACGCTATTCTGCGATACACTCGCCGTGACTTTCCATGTTGCGTCGCGCTGGTCAGGGTGCAGATAGCCGAGCAGCAATCGCATCTCTTCGGCGCCCTGGCGCAGATCGTTCTGGTCGTTGGTGGTCACGTCGCACGGACCTTCACCAGGGCGGGCAGGCGAGGGGTTTTCCTTGTCAGGATGGGCCACCGCGCCGCAGACCGCTTCCGTACGACGTTCGATGGCCTGCCGCGTTAGGCCGATCTGGTCGTCGAGTTCCTTGATGCGACCCATGTTGGCGGGATAGTGCTGATTGTTTGAGAGGCTGGACTTTTCGCCCTGCAGCTTCGCGAGCGTGTTGTTGAGCGACCGGAGCTCGGGATCCGCATCTGCGGCCTTATCCAATCCCCTGGCGACCTTGTGCGGCGTCATGCGATCCTCGTGCGCGAGGCGAAAGAACGCTTGCTGGGTTACGTAGTCCGGCGTGTCGATTTTTGCGCGAAGGGTTCGCCATGAAAGCATTTCCGCCATGCCGTGCCTGATCGCGTCTTCGATGCTGCCGATCGGACCTGCCGTTTTCAGCCAGGCGTTGAATGCGGCAATGGTCTCGGGCGAGAGGGCAAAGTTGGACGCGATATCCTTCAGTTCCAGGATCTCGGGGCCGCTCATCAGGGGGACGCCATATTTGAGCGCATGGATGTACATGTCGTGCAGCGGAATCTGGCTGAGCTTGCCGCTATCATCGCGTCCCGTACCGGAATCGCGTCCTTTGCCCTGTTCGTTCGGCGCATACCCGCCACCTACGTCCGAATGTACGCCAGGGTAGGCAATTTCAAGGCGGACACCGCCCGGATAGCCCCCGACATCACGTATCGAATCCACCGGGAAGCTCATGCGCTGCTCGTGAATCGAGAAAGCGTGCACGCAATACCGGACGGTATCGGGAATACGCATTGCACCATCGCTGGCAAAGGCGAAGTGGCCATCGAATGAGCCGATATCGACGGTCGCGCGGGTGGAATCAGGCGGACCCACGGATGCAACGGTGTCGAACAGGCCCATGAAGTTGACCTGATAGGGCAGGGCGTACTGGCCACCAATTTTCACCAGGTTGCCGCCCGGCGCCCATTCGTTGACCAGTTTGTGAACGAAGGCGCGCGCACCGGCTGCGCCTCGCGAGAAGCCGATGACGTTGATCCAGATTTTCCTGATGGTGCGCGGCTTGTCGCCGTCTTCGACGGCGTCCTTGTGGGTCACGCCGAGCGTCTGAATGGCCTCGGCGAAGCCGCTCATGTCGCCATTTGCGCCGGCGTCGCATAGGCGTTTGGCTTTGTCTAGTGAGATCAGGCCAACGGTCTTGTCAGGTGCGATCGCGTAATAGACCGAATTCAGGAGGTTTACGTATCCCCAAAGGCAACGGGCGTTAAAGCCCTTCGCCATGGCCTTGCCCATCTGCAAATAGGTTTTCTCACCGATTTCTGGCAGGGGAGTTCCAACGCCCGGGACGTAGTACGCAAAGAGCCCATCTTCATTCTTGTCTATCGCAGAATTAAACAATCTGGCGACGTTGGTATGGCAGTGTTTTATGGAGTCCCTTAGCGGGTTGCTCTTTGCATCATTGTTGTTCGTGCCATCGAAGAAGAGGCTGATATGCAGCGTTTGCTGGCATGAGCGGGTTTCGTCGTGCATGCGCAGCGCGCCGTCATGGAACGCGTCTTCACTTTCCGATATCTGCACGCGACCGCCGTCGGGCATCGGTTCAGGCCACTGAATACTCATTGCGCTTCCTTCTCGCGGTAGAGCCGGTTCCATTCATCGTCGATTACGCCCTGTGCGATGTACGGATCGTCATCAGGCGGACGGTTATTGGCGTTGTTGCCGCCGTTATGATTGCCATCAGTGATCATGATGCGCACCCGGTCACCGGGTAGAAAGATGCCCCACACCTTGAACGCATTTCTTCCGTTGTACTGCGCGATCCGCACGTTCTCGGCCTTGTACCAGTAACCGGGTGTCTTGCCGTCGCGCTTCTTGTCCACCAGCCAGCGCACCGTCAGTTTCAGGTCGGGCTGCCATTCGAGCGGAAAAGACATGCAGCAAACTTCCTTGCCCCCGCCAGATGGCTTACTAGTCCCTTTTTCCATTGGTAAGACATTCGGCCCCCCTCCCTCAATACCGCTGCCCTTCGGCCCCGTGATCGCGAAGGAGTGGATGTACCAGGGCGTATAGTTCAGCGCCGAGACCCCACCGCCGAGCAGTTCGACATAGCGGGGAACATCGACAGCAGTCTCTGCATCAGAGTGGACGCTGGAGCATGCGGCCAGCACTACGCAAGAAGACAGCAGCAAGCTCCGGAGCGGGTTGAATGTCCGTGAGCAAATGAAGTTACGGAGCAAGGCTGATCGCCTCGATCCAGCGACCAGGACGAGGTTGATATCCGTCTGCTGGCATGAGCGGGTTTCGTCGTGCATGCGCAGCGCGCCGTCCTGGAATGCG
This sequence comes from Paraburkholderia sp. J7, assembly GCF_905220155.1. Taxonomy (NCBI): domain Bacteria; kingdom Pseudomonadati; phylum Pseudomonadota; class Betaproteobacteria; order Burkholderiales; family Burkholderiaceae; genus Paraburkholderia; species Paraburkholderia sp. J7. The sequence continues at coordinate 96,136 of NZ_CAJMYZ010000024.1, forward strand.
TCTTCACTTTCTGATATCTGCACGCGACCGCCGTCGGGCATCGGTTCAGGCCACTGAATACTCACTACGAATCTCCTGTTCTAGTCGTGCGCTGGCGGATACAGCTTGTTCCATTCATCATCAAGCACACCCTGTGCGACGTAGGGATCGTCGTCGGGAGGACGGTTGTTGGCATTGTTTCCGCCGTCATGGTTGCCATCAGTGATCATGATGCGCACCCGGTCTCCAGGCAGAAAGATGCCCCATACCCCACCACTCTTACGTCCGTCGTACTGCGCGATCTGCACGTTCTCGGCCTTGTACCAGTAACCAAATACCTTGCCGTCCGACTTTTTCTTCTCGACCAGCCAGCGCACCGTCAGTTTCAGGTCCGGCTGCCATTCGCGCGGGTACGTCATACAGCAAACTTCTGCTCCGCCACCTGACGGCCTGCCGTTCTGCTTGATCGGCCACACATTCGGTCCACCGCCGCCAATACCGCTGCCCTTTGGCCCCGTGATCGCGAAGGAGTGGATGTACCAGGGCGTATAGTTCAGCGCCGAGACACCACCGCCGAGCAGTTCGACATAGCGGGGAACATCGACAGCAGGCTCAGCATCCGAGTGGACGCTGGAGCATGCGGCCAGCACTACGCACGCAGACAGCAGCAAGCTCCGGAGCGGGCTGAATGTCCGCGAGCAAATAAATTTGAGAGTCAAGATTGTCTCCATCCAGCGACAAAGAAGAGGCTGATAATCGTCTGCTGGCATGCACCGGTTTCGTCGTGCATGCGCAGAGCCCCGTCCTGGAACGCGTCTTCACTTTCCGATATCTGCACCCGACCGCCGTCGGGCATCGGTTCGGGCCACTGAATACTCATTGCGTTTCCTTCTCGCGGTAGAGCCGGTTCCATTCATCATCGAGTACGCCCTGTGCGATATACGGGTCGTCGTCAGACGGTCGGTTGTTGGCGTTGTTCCCGCCGTCATGATTGCCATCAGTAATCATGATGCGCACCCGGTCACCGGGTAAAAAGATGCCCCACACTCCACCAGTCTTACTTCCGTCGTACTGCGCGATCCGCACGTTCTCGGCCTTGTACCAGTAGCCGGGTGTCTTGCCGTCGCCCTTCTTGTCCACCAGCCAGCGTACCGTCAGCTTCAGGTCCGGCTGCCATTCGCGCGGAAAAGACATGCAGCAAACTTCTGCTCCGCCACCTGATGGCCTGCCGTTCTGTTTGATTGGCATGACCCCCCCGCCAATACCGCTGCCCTTCGGTCCAGTGATCGCGAAGGAGTGGATGTACCAGGGCGTATAGTTCAACGCCGAGACCCCACCGCCGAGCAGCTCGACATAGCGAGGAACATCGACAGCAGGCTCTGCATCCGGGTGGACGCTGGAGCATGCGGCCAGCACTACGCACGAAGACAGCAGCAAGCTCCGGAGCGGGCCGAATGTCCGCGAGCAAATGAAGTTACGGAGCAAGGCTGATCGCCTCGATCCAGCGACCAGGACGAGGTTGATATCCGTCTGCTGGCATGAGCGGGTTTCGTCGTGCATGCGCAGCGCTCCGTCCTGGAATGCGTCTTCACTTTCCGATATCTGCACCCGACCGCCGTCGGGCATCGGTTCAGGCCACTGAATACTCATTGCGCTTCCTTCTTACGGTAGAGCCGGTTCCATTCATCATCGAGTACGCCCTGCGCGACGTACGGATCGTCGTCGGGAGGACGGTTGTTGGCGTTGTTCCCGCCGTCATGGTTGCCATCAGTGATCATGATGCGCACCCGGTCACCGGGTAGAAAGATGCCCCACACTCCACCACTCTTACTTCCGTCGTACTGCGCGATCCGCACGTTCTCGGCCTTGTACCAGTATCCGGGTGTCTTGCCGTCGCCCTTCTTGTCCGCCAGCCAGCGCACCGTCAGTTTCAGGTCGGGCTGCCATTCGCGCGGGTACGTCATGCAGCAGACTTCCTTGCCTCCGCCAGATGGCTCACTAGTCCCTTTTTCCATTGGCCACACATTCGGTCCGCCGCCGCCTATACCGCTGCCCTTCGGTCCAGTGATCGCGAAAGAGTGGATGTACCATGGCGTATAGTTCAACGCCGAGACCCCACCGCCGAGCAGTTCGACATAGCGGGGAACATCGACAGCAGTCTCTGCATCGGAGTGGACGCTGGAGCATGCGGCCAGCACTACGCACGAAGACAGCAGCAAGCTCCGGAGCGGGTTGAATGTCCGTGAGCAAATAAATTCAAGAGTCAAGGCTGATTGTCTCCATCTAGCGATGTGGGTGTGGCGGCGTTTTGTGGAATCCGTTCTAGTCGTGCGCTGGCGGATACATCCTGTTCCATTCATCATCAAGCACACCCTGTGCGATATACGGATCGTCGTCAGGCGGACGGTTGTTGGCATTGTTTCCGCCGTCATGATTGCCATCAGTGATCATGATGCGCACCCGGTCACCGGGCAGAAAGATGCCCCACACCTTGAACGCATTTCTTCCGTTGTACAGTGCGATCCGCACGTTCTCGGCCTTGTACCAGTAGCCGGGTGTCTTGCCGTCGCCCTTCTTGTCCACCAGCCAGCGCACCGTCAGCTTCAGGTCGGGCTGCCATTCGAGCGGAAAAGACATGCAGCAAACTTCCTTGCCACCGCCAGATGGCTTACTAGTCCCTTCTTCCATCGGCCAGACGTTCGGCCCCCCTCCCTCAATACCGCTGCCCTTTGGCCCCGTGATCGCGAAGGAGTGGATGTACCAGGGCGTATAGTTCAGCGCCGAGACCCCACCGCCGAGCAGTTCGACGTAGCGGGGAACATCGCCAGCGGTCTCAACATCCGGGTGGATACCGGAGCAAGCGGCCATCGTTACGCAGGCCGCCAACAGCAAGCTCCCAAAGCAGCCGCATCTCCACCAGCAAAAATATTTGCAGATCAAGGCCAATCGCCTCCAGATCGAGAACATCGTCGTATTCCCGTCACCGATTTATCAGGATCACCTGATGACAAACGCCGAGCCGCTTTTTGCAGCCTTGAGAAGACAGTCGATGCAGATTTTCCTCGGGGAAAGATCGGCGGGCGTGCTCCTCGGTCCCGGTAGCGCATGCGACGAGGCAAATGCCGCAAACTTGCCAGGCGTGAAGATCTGCGCGCCGGCGTCATCCAGAACAAGCCGGCTTTTGCCCCCTTGAAGCTCGAGCCTCTCGACGCCTGTGATCTGAACGACCTTGCTCAGCAGCTTGATCGACTTCGCCGACTCAAGGCTGATGGCGCTGTTGAGCGCGTGGAGCATGATGTCGCCCATGGCAGCAGACAATTTGATGTGGGACCGCTGCGCGTACAGGCGGATCGTGTCGCGAACGCTGGCAAAAAGGCTTCGTCCGCTCGCGATCGCGACATGCCCCTCGGTGGTCACCGCGGTTTGCTGGGCAGCTATGTGGACCGTTGCTGGCGAGACGATCTCGACGCCCGCCTTGCCATCCATCACGAGATGCGGCTCGGAAAGTTGCGGAAACGGGTTGCCCGAGGCGCCGCGAATCTGGTCGTTTTGCGTCTGGATGGTCGTGGCAATGTCGGCCTGATGGCCGGTTGCGTCCTGTGCTTCGCTCTCTTGCGCACTTTGTGCCAGTGCCTGGTGAATGGTGTGCGCGGTGTCGAGACGCCCGACTGTCTCGGCAAGATCCTTTGCGTGCGCAGATGCGCCTGCGCGTGCTTCGGTCGTAACCAGCATGCCCCGGTTGGCCCGCAACACGCCAGCCGCTTCAGTTGCGAGTTCGAAGCCTTCCCCGCGCGCCGTGTCGCGGCCGTTGCGCCCGTCAATGCGCGTGTTGTAACCAAGCACGAGCCTGGACTGCGCGTGATCGCTCGCGACCTGTACCTGCAATTTTCCGGGCGTGTCGTCGGTCAGCACATGATTGCTGTCCTGGCCTTCGAGGTTACGGCTGCGCAGCCCCGTCAACGCAAGATTGTCGGGCAGTTTCCATGGCGGCAGATTGAACTGGTTAACCTGGCGGCCGCTCACGAATGGTTTGTCAGGGTCGCCCTCGTGGTAGCTGACCGTCACTTCGTCGCCAACACGCGGAATCGCGATGAAACCGTAACCACTGCCTTGCCACGGCGAAGAGACGCGCAGCCAGCAGCTTGCGTTCAGATCTGGCTCGTTGCGTCGATCCCATACGAAATGAACCTTCACGCGCGCATAGGCATCGGGCCATACTTTCCGGTCATCGTAGCCGGTGACGACAGCCGTTTCTGCGTGCGCACGCGGCTTCTTCTTCGGCTTGTTTTTGAAAAAGGTGTTGGCCGGTTGCAGCACGAAATCCGTCACGCAGTGGTATGCGGCCACGTTACCTGTGCGTTGCGTCTCCAGCCCGTTATTGCGGATATCGATTGTCGTGGAGACGACGAGATATTCTGCGTTGACGGACTTCTCGGGATGGTCGACCAGCCAGAAGGTCTTGCCTGTTGTGAGCCCGCGCAGGTTGCCCGTGCCCTTCAGGCGCTGGCGGCGACAGCGCATCGCGTCTAGCCGCACACTCGCGAGATTGTCGGCTTCGTTCTGGTAATCGTTCGGTGTGGATGAAAGACCCTGAGCGCCCGCGAGCGGTTGCGAATAGTCGCCCCACCAGTAGTGCCTGGCCTGCTCGGACGGTCCACTGTTGTTGTAGCTTTCGCCCGTGAACATCGCGCGGGGTTCTGTGTAATCGTAGTCCACCACATCGACCTGACCGGTGGTGATGGTGCGCGACACTTCCAGCCGGTGAATGTGCTCTTCGTCGATGCGTTCACTACCCGGTGCGTGGTAGCGCATCTTGTCATACATATTGCTGTGCTCATGATGCGAGCCAGGCGAATCGCACAGGACCAGTGTGCTGCCTTCATAAAAATAGTAAAGACCCCACTCACGCCATAGCATGGTTAAGAAGTCGAAATCCGAGCACCAGAACTGCCGGACGTAATCACGCGGCGGATAGGTACTGTCAAAGCCTGGTGCGCCGAGTCTCAGCTCGACGACGACGTCGTGATCCCCGAGCACTTCTTCGCTTATTTCCACAACATTCATGTTCTGGAAAATGCGGTTTTCAACGGTCTTTTTCGCGAGCCATAGGCTAGGCCGCACGATGAAGCGGTAGTACATGTGACGGTCATCACTGCCGGTGATCTGGACACTGGTGATCAGCCCGGTAATCGTGCGTGTGCCTGCTCCGACATTGCCGGCACCCGTGTTGCCGGGCATGCCGGGGACGAAGGTGCCGTTTCCCTCGAATGCGACCGTGATGTCGATGACGGCGTCGATCAGTTCTTCCGGCTGGATCATCTCGCGGGCCTGGTAGACGCGCAGTGTTGGCGAGTCGACGGTCATCAGGTCCAGTTCGTACCGGTACAGCTTGCCGAGCGCTTCGGTGCCGTGCAGGCGTACGGGTGCGAGCACTTCATCGCGACCCCATGTGGGTATTGCGTCGCACCGGATCGACAGCGTACGGGCTTGCAGGGGCTTGAACGGTGATACACCCATGTCAGCACCGTGCGGGCATACAGCTGTACCGGGATGGGGCGCTTGTGCTGGACATCAGGTGGACTTTGCTGTCTCTCATTCTTTTTCCTCGATCATTTATATTCGATGGCCGTTCCAGGGTGGCCTGCCAAATGCACTGGAAAAGCTGACGCTTTCGGACTTGTCCGAATTTTCGCTGGCATATAGGCATTTGCCCGAACGGGGCAGAAAAGCGATAAATCGCAAGGCCGAAAGGCCCTGTTCAGACCAGAAGTGGTACTGGGCAGTGGGTTGCTGTCTGGCGCTAACGCGAATCTAGCGGACACGGCGAGCAGGCACATTGCGATAAATCCGAAAATCACAAAATTTTCGGTACTCGCAGTGCTTCACTCAACATTTATGACATTTTTTGTCAGGCGTGCGAAAGGTGGCCTTGTTTGTACCATCCAGGCTTGCAGCGGCGCCGCTTGAAAGTGCCGTCTGGTCAGCAATACGCCTTATCAGCCTGACCGCGTGATGAAGGCCTCTTTGGCTTGCTTGTTATCGTGTCGGTCTGCCGACGTTGCCCGTGCGCACGGCGCATCGTCCGCCGACCGAGGCCGCTGCGAGTCAACCCCTGACCCTCACGCCGGCCGATTCCCAACCACGCCCTTAGCGCTCAAGTCGCTCAGTGCTGCACGGTCCCAGCCGCCACCGAGCGCCTCTAGCAGTTGCACGCTCGCGTCGAGCCTTCTTCCCGCGATCTGTTCCTCGTTGCGTTCATTCGAGAGCGCGATGGTCTGCGCTGTCACCACGTCGAGATAGTTCACCGCGCCCGCCTGGTAGCGGTTGGTGGTCAGTTTGAGCGAGAGTTGCGCGGCGGCAGTCGCGCGCTGCTGGCTTTGCGCCTCACTGGCCAGCGTGTCGAGCGCGCTGAGGTTGTCCTCGACTTGCTGGAATGCCGTAAGCACCGTTTGCCGGTAGCCGGCCACGGCCGCGTCGTATTGCGCGTTCGCGCCTTTGAGCGTGGCGTCGCGCCGTCCGCCGTCGAAGAGCGTGCCAGCAAGCTGCGAGCCGAGCGACCAGAAGAGGCTCGGTGCGCTGAGCCACGGCGCGAAAAACGTGCTTTCGAGGCCCGCCGTGGCGGAAAGCGTGAGGTCGGGATAAAAGGCCGCATGCGCCTCGCCGATTCTTGCATTGGCCGCTGCCACGCGCCGTTCGGCTGCGGCAATATCCGGGCGCCGTTCGAGCAGCGCCGAGGGCACGCCTGCGGGAATCGACGGCACGATAACAGGATCGACGCGCGGCGGCAGGCTGAACGTCGAGGCGGGTACGCCGATCAACGTGGCAATGGCGTGCTCGCGTTGCGCGCGCTGTACGTCGATATCGCTGTCGGCCGTGCGCGCGCTTTCGAGCTGCGTTTGCGCCTGGGCGACGGCGGAGGCGTCGATCGCGCCATCGGCGAGCTGCTGCTGCACGATGCGCAGCGCGGCGGTGTATGCGGTCACGGTGTCGTCGAGCAGCTTCTTCTGGCGATCGAGCGAGCGCAAATCGAAGTAGTCCGTAGCAAGCTGGCTCGTCATCGAAAGGCGGACCGACTCGAGGTCGGCTTCCGTGGCCTGCGCGTTGGCATGCGCCTCGGTGGTGGCATCCTTTACGCGCCCGAACAGGTCGGGTTCCCAGCTTGCCGTGAGCCCCGTCGAATAGTCGGGAATCGTCTTGCCCGCGAGCGAACGGTCCACGAGATTTTGCGAGGTCCGGTAGCGCTGCGCGGCCACGCCCGCTGTGACGACTGGCGCATAACCCGCGCGTTGATAGTCGATCATCGCGCGCGCCGCTTCGAGACTGGCAACGGCCTGGCGCACGTTCTGGTTCGACACATCCACGCGGGCTTCGAGCTGGTCGAGGTCGTTGTCGCCGAAGAGGGTCCACCACGGGCCGCGCGGTTTGGCGTCGCCGGGTGCAGCGACGCTCCAGCCGGGTGCCGCTGCGGGTGGTGTGGTGGGTGTGGCGTAGTGCGCGGGGACATCGGCCGAGGGCACGCTGTAATGCGGCAACGTGGTGCACGCTGCGAGTGAGGCTGCCGTGCAGGCCACGGCGATCCGGCGCAACGCGGGCAGAGGGCGTTCGAACATGATGAGCCTCGCTTACGCTTTCGCGGCCGTCGAAGCCGCCGCCACGCGCACGCTCTGGCCGCTGGCAATGGCGTCGCCGGGGTTGTTGATCACGCGCTCGGTGGGCGCGAGGCCCGTTGCAATTTCCACATACGTGCCGAAATCGCGGCCTATCGTCACCTTGCGCAATTGCACGGTGTTTTTGGCATCGACCACCGCGACTGTCACGCCATCCGGGCGGAACAGCAGCGCGCTCACGGGCAGTTCGAGAGCGGGCGCGGCAGCCGTGAGCGCAAGATGAACCTGTGCGTAGGCGCCGGGCATCAGCGCGCCATCGTGGTTGTCCACATCGACTTCCACGCGCAAGGTGCGGCTCACGGGGTCGATCACGTTCGAACTGCGCGCGACACTCGCGTCGAAACGGCGGCCCGGATATTGTTGCGTCGTCAACCAGACGGTCGTGCCGGGCGTGACGAGGCTCGCGTCGTCCTGCGGCACGTCCACGTATACGCGCAGCCGGTCGGTCTGTGCGATGTGGAACAGTTCGCCGGGCATGGTCGCGAGACCAGGCGTGCCGCCCGCCGTAACGAGCGCGCCCACCTGCACGTTGCGCGCGGTGATCACGCCGTCGAAGGGCGCCGTCACGTTCTGGTACGAAACCAGTTCCTGGAGCCGCGCCACGTTCGCCTGCGCGGCCTGGAGCGTGGCGAGTTTCGCGGCGGCGTCGCTCGTCTTCGACTGGGCGTCCTGCTCGGAAACCGATTGCGTCTGCAACATCGTTTGCCAGCGCTGCGCCGTGCTGTTGGCAAAGCGATAGTTGGCCTGCGCCGTTGCTTCGTCGGCGCGCGCCTGCTGGAGTTGCGCGTCGAGTTCGGGTGTGTCGATCTGCGCGAGCGTCTGGCCGGCCTTGACGTGCGCGCCGATATCCGTGGACCAGTGCTGTACGTAGCCACTCGTGCGCGCATAGATCGAGGCGTCGGCCCACGACATGATCGAGCCGGGCAGCAGCAGGTCCTGCGTGGCGGGCGCGCGCGTGGGCGTGAGGGTGGAGACGATCAGCTCGCGCTGCGCCGCGACCTGTTGTGCCTGCGCCGTGTGCGCTTCGAGGCGCGGCACGATGCCCGCGGTGAGCAGCGCTGCGGCGATGGCGAGGCACGTAAGGCCGATGACGACGGCCGTGCGCTTACGTGCGGCTCCTTCGGATGCGGCCGGTAGCGTCGGGCTGTCACGATGCTCGTGCGGAGTGAGCGGGTTCATTTTGGAATCCTTATTCAACGTGAGTGGTTGCACTGGCTTGCGCATCGTTGCTTGCATCGCGGGCGGCGCGGCGTTTCGCGAGCCAGCCGTGCACCATGCCGAACACGACCGGCACGAACACGAGCGTGGAAAGCGTGCCGATGGCGAGGCCGCCGATCACGGCGCGTCCTAGCGGCGCGTTCTGCTCGCCGCCGTCGCCGAGGCCGAGCGCCATCGGCAGCATGCCGATCAGCATGGCGAGCGCCGTCATGAGCACCGGGCGAAAGCGGTTGAAGCCCGCGTCGAGCGCGGCGGCGAGCGGCTCCATGCCCGCTGCGAGCGACTCGCGCGCCGTGTTGATGACGAGAATGCTGTTCGCCGTGGCAATGCCCATACAGAGAATCGTGCCCGTGAGCGCCGGCACGCTGAGCGTGGTTTGCGTGACGAACAGCATCCACGCGATGCCGGCGAGCGAGGCCGGCAGGCCGCTCACGATGATGAGCGGGTCGAGCCACGACTGGAAGTTCACGACCATCAGCAGGTAGACGAGCGCGATGGCGAACACGAGCCCGGCTGCCAGGCCGCTGAACGAGGCGTTCATCGACTGCACCTGGCCGCGCATCACGATCGACGAACCGGGCGGCAATTGCGCGCGCGCCGCGTTGACGAGCCGGTTCACGTCGGAGGCGACGCCGCCCAGGTCGCGCCCCTGCGTGGAGGCGAAGATATCGAGAACGGGCTGCACGTTGTAGTGCGAGACCACGGCCTCCTGCTCGCTGCGCGAGACAGTGCCGAGCGTGCCAAGCTGGTTCTGCGGCGTGAACGTGACGGATTGCGACGTCGTCACTGGAATATTGGCGAGCGTTTGCAGCGAATGAATGTCGTATTGCGGCACTTCGGTCACGAGCGGATAGCTCACGCCGTTCTTTGGATCGAGCCAGAAGTTAGGCGTGGTTTGCGAGCTGCCCGAGAGCGCAATGAGCAGATTCTGCGCGACGTCGTGCTGCGTGAGGCCCGCTTGCAACGCCTTCGTGCGGTCCACGTTCACGTTGATGGTGGGTTCGTCGCCGGGCTGCTGGATGCGCGCATCGACGAGGCCGCGCACGCCGCGCATTTCATCGAGCAGGTGGTTCGCGACGACGCGGTTCTGTGCGAGCTTGTTGCCGACGATCTGCACGTCGATGGGCGCAGGCAGGCCGAAGTTCAGGATCTGGCTCACGATGTCGGCGGGCAGGAACGCGAAGGTCACGCCCGGAAACGCGGTATTGAGCACGTTGCGCAGCTTCGCGACATATTGCGCGGTGGGCTGGTGCTTCGGCGCGAGCGTGATGAGGATGTCCGCGTCTTCGGGCCCGATGGGGTCCGACGAGTCGTACGTGAGGTTGATGCCGCTCACCGGCACGCCGATGTTGTCGAGCACCGCGGCCTGTTCGGCGGGCGGAATCACGCTGCGGATCTTCGCTTCGACTTCGTCGGTAATGCGGGCCGTTTCCTCGATGCGCGTGCCGGTGGGCGCGCGCAGATGCAGGCGGATCTCGCCGGTATCGACGGCAGGAAAGAAGTCGCGGCCCGTGAACGGCACGAGTACGAGCGAGCCGAGGCAGAGCGCGACCCACAGCACGACGAAACGGCGGCGCTGCGCAATGGCCGCCTGAAGCAGCACACGATAACGGTTGCGTACCGCTTCGAAGCGACGTTCGAAGCCCGCCTGAAAGCGCGTCAATGCGCCAGCAATGCCGCGCGAGGGCGCGCCGCCCGGCGTGCGTGCGCGCAGCAGGTACATGGCGAGCGTGGGAATGAGCGTGCGCGAGAAAAAGTACGACGCGCACATGGCGAATACCACCGCCTCGGCGAGCGGCACGAAGAGGTAGCGCGCGACGCCCGAAAGCAGGAACATCGGCACGAACACGATACAGATGGAGAGCGTCGAAACGAAGGTCGGCACGGCAATTTCGCCGGAGCCGTTGAGTATGGCGTCGTGCAGCGGCGCACCGCGCTCCAGGTGGTGCGTGATGTTTTCGATAGCGACGGTTGCGTCATCAACGAGTATGCCGACAGCGAGCGCCAGGCCGCCGAGCGTCATGATGTTGATGGTTTCGCCGAGCGCCGCGAGCGCGATGAGCGACGTGAGCACGGCAAGCGGAATCGTCACGGCAATGATGAGCGTGGCGCGCCAACTGCCGAGAAAGAGCAGGATCATCGCGGCAGTCAGGCAGGCCGCAATGAGCGCTTCACGCACCACGCCCGAGATCGCCGATTTCACGAACACGGACTGATCGGAGAGCGGCGTGATCTTGAGCGCTTGCGGCAGGCCTGCTGCGATCTTCGGCAGCATCGCCTTCACTTGCTGGATGATCGTAAGCGTCGAGGCGCTGCCGGTTTTTTCGACGGTGAGGAGCGCCGCGCGTTTGCCGTCCGCGCGCACGATGTTCGTTTGCGGCGCGTAGCCGTCGATCACGTGCGCCACGTCGCGCACATACACCACGCTGCCGTTTACGGTCTTGATCGGCAGGTCGTTGAGTGCCGCAACCGTTTGCGTGCTGCCGTTCATCTCCACGTTGTATTCGCGCGAACCAATCTTGGCGGTGCCGCCGGGCAGGATGAGGTTCTGCGCGTTCACGGCGTTCACGACATCGGCGGGGGCGAGTCCTTTTGCCTGCAGCGCTTTCGGATCGAGCTGCACCATGATCTGGCGGATCTTGCCGCCATAGGGCAGCGGCACGGCCGCGCCCTGGACGGTGGCGAGCTGCGTGCGGATGAAGCTGTTGCCGAGGTCGTAGAGCGACTGCTCGGGCAGCGTCGCGCTGGAGAGCCCCAGTTGCAGCACCGGCACCGTGGAGGCGTTGTACGTGATGATGTTCGGCGGCAACGTGCCCGGCGGCAGGATGCGCAGGATCGAAGCAGAGTTCGACGCGGCTTCGGCAATCGCGCGGTTGATGTCCGCGCCCGGGTGGAAGAACACCTTCACGACCGAGACGCCGTTGAGCGACTGCGATTCGATGTGCTCGATGTCGTCCACGTCGGAGGTGAGGGCGCGCTCGTAGTTCGAGGTGATACGGTGCGCCATGTCCTCGGCGGAGAAGCCGTTGTAGGTCCAGACAATGCTGACCACGGGGATATTGATGTTCGGAAAAATGTCCGTGGGCGTGCGCATGATGGCAAGCGGCCCGAGGATGAAAAGCAGTACGGCAAGCACGATGAACGTGTAAGGCCGCCTGAGAGCCAGTTTGACGATCCACATGACGGTGTCCGGGTTGGGGCAGGATTGGCGCAAGTATCGGGAGGGCGCGCTTACCCGGCGCTGACCTCGACATTACGGATTTGTCATCTTTGACGGGAAGGGGTGTTCGCCGCGCATCGGCCGCGCGAGGGGCGTCGCGCCCAGATAACGAACTCGTAATCGGCGGGTCAGCATTGGGTCAGCGCCGCGCAGCCAGAATGCAGTCAACCTTCGCGACATTGCCGAGGGCGGCTGAGGCGGCATCGCTTCCCGATGCAGCGGCCATTCATTGAGAGGTGAACATCATGAAAGCACTCGTTTCCACATTGCTCGTTGCCTGCGCTCTGGCCGCTCCGGCTGCCGCTTTCGCACAGACCGCCACCCCGGCCAACACGCCGGTCACGCGTGCGCAGGTCGTCGCCGATCTCGTGCGGCTGGAGCAGACGGGGTACCGTCCGACGGCCAACGACCTCAACTATCCCGATGACATTCAGCACGCGGAAGCGATCGTGGCCCAGGAGCAGGCGCAAACGGCACAGCAGGCCGCGCCGGGCAACACGGCGGTTGGCGGCGTGGCGATGACGGGCAACTCGGACTCGGGCGCGCCGATCGTGGCCAGCGCTGCCGGCGGACGGTCGATTTATGCGGGCCATTGAGTTGACCACTGAGCGCTCGAACGCGGCGCGGCGGCGTCCGGCGATAGAGCCGGGCACCGCCGCGTATTCCGGTTGATTGAATCAAACGTTTGCGCGGACGTCATTCGCACACCATCCCCGTCTTGCTGGCACAGTCACGTTAGAATCCCGACCCTCAATAAAAAAGAACGTTCAAACGGGTGCCATGCGTATGCGAAGTGGACTGGATATGCGTCGGGAGGTCCGAACGCCGCTGTTGTTTGCCCCGCTGCTTCTGAACAAGGACGGCAGAGCCCTCGCGCAGGTCGCTGACCTCAGCTCGCGCGGGGCGCTCCTGCACGCGCGCAACGGTCTGCTCTTCCGCGGAGAGACAGTCTCGGGCTGGCTGCAATCGGCGCCGATTGACGACGAAGACGAAATCGTCCTGGCCGTCGCGCTCGATGTGCGCTGGATCACCGAGGATCAGGAAAGAGGATGGAGCCGTGTGGGTTGCGAGATGCATCCGCTGGATCGGCGCTCGATGGCCCGTTTGCAGGATTTGATTGCGAAGGCCGCGCCCTAGCCGTTCGACATTTCATGCGTGGCCGCTAAAGTTTGTAAGCCGCCCGCCGAAAATCCATGCATGGCGCACGAACAACCCAAACCTCCTCCAAACGATCCGATCTGGGCAGAAGCACGGGCGCTGGAGGCCAGCGTCCGCGCGATCAGGCATGCACAGGGAAAGTTGAACCCCGAAGACTGTGCGCCGGGCAGCCCGGAATGCCTCGCGATCATGGAAGCATTCGTGCGCGATGTCGGGCGTGTGCTTGCGCTCGATATGCTCGAGCGCGAAAAGGAAGATGACAGCGATGTGAACGGAGCGGGTTCCACCGGGTAGGTGAAGACGCATCGAGGTAAAGTTCAACCCAAGGGCGTAAAGCCATCAGGGCTCCAGTCCTCGCTGCCCACGCCGTGATGCACGAAAAAGAACCCTTGCGGATCGTAGCGATCCTTGATCGCCTTGAGCCGCGCGTAGTTGACGCCCCAAAACGCCTCGCGCCAATCGTCGCGAAAAAAATCGGTCTCCGAAACATAGGAGCCGCCTTGCGGCGATAGCGCCTTGAGTATGGCTGCAGCCTTGGCCACATTCGCAGCGTTGCGATGCGCCTGCGACATGTCGGGCGGGGCGATGGGGAGGCCCGGAAATGGCGGTGGGCCGCCGGTGGCGACGATCGCGAGGCCGAAGGCGTCGGCCACGTTCGGATTCGTGGCGCACTGACGCGCCGCTTCGTTCACCTCCGGCGGTGCACCGGCGAGTCCTTTGTTGAAATGCAACTCTACGGCTTGATATTGAGCCGCCGCGACGAAGGCATCGACAAGGCGGCCGCGTTGCGCCGGTTCGAGCAGGGCGGCGGGCAGCCATTGCGACTCGTAGGCGTGCAGGAATGCGGAGGCCTGCTCGCCATCGCCTTGCCACCAGCCGTGGTTGTGTGCGGCTTCGGCGCGGGGGTCCGCCACGAGTCCCGGGTTGGCATCGACGTCCCACCAGCGGCGCGACGGGCCAGCGCCGAGGCGAGGTCCTTCGTTCAAGGTGAAGTCCGCCGGCGAAGCGCGGACCCAATCGATGATCGGTGCCCAGACCGACTTCGCCTGGTGGTCGTCGAGGCCCTGGCACACCATCGCCACCTCGATTTCGTCGCTGTGAAAGACGAATCGCTCGCCCCATGCAGGGTTGAACAGCTGGTCTGCATAGTGATCGACGAGCCGCGCAGCCAGCCGCCGGTAAGCTTCACGCGATGAAGCCTTGACCTTGAACCTGGCCCAGCCGAAGTGTTCGGGCAGGTCGTGGGTCTGTAGCGTGAGGCGGGTCACCACGCCGAAACTGCCGCCACCGCCGCCCTTGAGCGCCCAGAAAAGATCGGGCTCCTGGCATGCGTTCACCGTGCGGACAACGCCGTCGGCGGTGACGATCTCGGCCTGCAGCAGGCTCGCGGCCGCGAGGCCATAGCGCTTGGACCAGGACCCGAAACCGCCTCCCAGAACGAGGCCGGCCACGCCCACGGTCGTGCATCCGCCGCCCTGGACGTAGCGCCCCGCCTGAGTCGTGACGGCGGTGTAGACGTCGATCCACATGCAGCCTGCCTCGACCGTCACAGCGGGCTTCGGCGTCGTCGAGCAACCGGCTGGAACGAACGCGTCGTGGAGTTCGATACGCTTCATGCCGCGCGTCCAGATCAGAAGAGAATCGGGCGCGTTCGAGCCGCCCAGGTAACTGTGGCCTCCGCCTTTCACCACCAGGCGCAAATTGTGCTGGCGCGCGAAATTGACGCCCGCAACGACGTCTGCGGTGGAACGCGCGGCCACTGCGTAGGCGCTTGCCTTCGCCGTCCAGGCATCGAGCCAGCCGGAGATCTGGGTGCCGCCGGCGTCGTCGCCGAGCGCGAACGGGTTGCGCGCTTCCTTGACTCTCGCGAGGCACGCTTGCGCGTGTGGCGCTTGTGCGCAGGTTTGCCAGATCGTGGTGGGTTGCAGCAAGTTTGCGCCGACTGCGTGGCTCAATGCGTCCCATTGCTGCGCATTTGGCCAGCCAGGGTCGCCTGGCCGCACACGCCCCGCGCGCGCCGAGGCGGGCAGCGCGTCGGCGAAGGTCGAGGCGGTGGCGAAGCACGGCAGCGCCATAATCCCCTTTAGCAGGCTTCGTCGTTTCATGACGACGTTTCTCCTCACGATGGGTGAAACGTTTAGCTTTCCAAATGATGATGCAGTGCTGCCAGCGCGTGCTGCTCGACTCGGCGCGCCGGGCGCCGGCGTCATTCGTGCCGCGTCTCCGCCCCGCGCAGCACGAACAGCGTCACGCTCTGCGCGGGCAGGCTCGCGCGCAGCGTGCCGTCCTGATAGCGCGCGTCGGGCAGGCGCGCAAGCTGGTTGTTCGCGAGCCGCCAGGTTTGGGCCACGCCGCTCGCGGCGAAATGGTCGAGCGCGACGGCGGCGTCGGCGGACCGGTCCAACTGCTTGTTGATGACCACGAGCGTGAGCGCGTGGTCGCGCTCGCGCAAGGCGGCGAACGCGGATACCGTGTCCGGGTCGCTCGCGCTCGCGGCGATGCTGGTCGCGCCGAACGCCGAGCCGTTGCCGTCGTAGTTGCGGTAGAGCTTGAACGCCTTGTACACCGGCATCGATGGATCGAGCTTGCCCCAGCGCGTGGCGATATCCAGCCCTTCGCGGCCGAAAATGCCGAGCACGTCGGCCTGGGCCGTCGCGCCGTTCATCAGCGTGTCGCCGCCCCAGCTGTATTCCGTGATGGCGATGGGCGTGCCTGGGTAGTAGTACGTGTCGGCCCAATGACGCATCAGCGGGATCAGCGCCACGACGCTGTTGATCCACGTGGGGTCTTTGTAGTTCGGGTCCCACAGGTCGCGCGTGGAGCGGTTACGCAAGAGCGCCATAGCCTGCGCGTTCGTCACGCCCGCTTCAGCAAATTCGCCGCCTTGCGGATAGAAGTGCAGGCTGAACACGTCCACCGGATGGCCCGCCGCTTTCCATTGCGTGAGCAACCAGGGCACGTAGGGCATGCCCTGAGTTTCGCCTGCGCGGTCGGGCGTGCGGTCGAAGCCGTGGTCCGCTGCGTACTGCTGGTCGAAGCCGCTGTAGAAATAGCCGGGCCAGCCCCATTCTTCCGGCGCGACGATCTGCGCGTGCGGGTCCGCCGACTTCACGGCGCGCGAATAGGCGATCACCTTGTTGGCGATCTCGCTCGCATGCGCGCCCGTGGGGTGCACGTCGCGGTGGTTGATCTGCCAAAGGCTCGGCTCGTTGTCGAGCGCGTAGTAGCGCACGCCGCCCCCGTTCGCGCCGCCGAACCGTTTGACGAGATCCGCCACGCGCGCCTGCTCGTTTTGCGGGTCGTCCGGTGTCGAGGCGTCGTTCGCGTCGTTGCCGTCGATCGGCTTGCCGCCTGCCGTGACGCCATTGCCGGCATCGGCGTGGCCGTACACATCGCGGTTTGGCTGCGGGCCGTATTTGGCGATCGAGAAGCTCGCGAGGGTCTCGCGCGCCGGCCCGAGTTTCGCCACACGGCCGAGCATCGGAATGGTCACGATGGGCGTGGCGCCCGCCGCCTGGGTGAACGCGACGAAGCGCTCGCCGAACTGCTCGTCGATCGCGGCGGGATTGGCCGCAACGCTTTCGAAATACCAGTCCTTGCCCGCATTGCGCGCGTCGATGCGCCAGTTATAGGCCGAGGCGCTGTTGCCGCCCGAGCGATTGAGCGGCGCGCGCAGGTCTTGCAAGACGGCGGTCGTGCCGAAGTTGATACCGTAAATCAGCGGGCTGATGGGGTGCCGGGCCGCCGCGGCATCCACCGAGATGGCCACTGGCAAGGGCGTGCCGGAGGTCGCGCCGGTGCAGACCGCAGCGCCCGACATGAGCAGTGCGCCCGCCAGCAGCGTGTGCAGGCGAGGGTGCCTGGCGCGCTCAGTGCGCTCAGTGAGCTTGGGGAGAGACGTGGTGAACCGGCAAATCGGCATGGGCGGCAAGATCGTCGTGTTCGCTGTGCACCTCGCCCGCGCGCCAGATCTACGCGAAGATCGCGTGAACCGCTGTGGTTCTGCCCGGCGCGAGCGTAGGTGGAGAGACGAACGAAATGAGCAGGAGGTAGACGAGCTAGTCGAACAGTGCACCGATCAGGCCGTACTCGAACTCGGGGATGTTTTCGTACGCATTATATGCGTCGTCGAATCTTCGATGCTGGCCCGCAACCGTTTCTGTATGGTGGTGATATGAACAAGCCGTGCGGTCAATCGGGCCGCCGTTGCGCGGACAACGAGTGTGAAGCGAAGCCGCGCGAGCCTCGTTCATCGCCCCGGCTGCAAGTGGCCCCAGCTCACGAGAATGGCCTGAATGCTGCGCGCGTAGGCATCGCGCTCGTGCGGCGATTCGGAGTGGTACGCGCCGATGGCGCGCCACGTGTTGCCGTATCGCACCATCTTTTGCTTGAGCAGCCACGCGGCCACGAAGATATTCACGCACGGGTCCGTGAGGGCGCCGTGCGGAATGCCCTCGCGCGAAAGCTCGGAAAAATGGATCGAGTTGATCTGCGCTTGCCCTACATCGATCGAGCCGTTGGCATTGTGATTGATGGCCGCGGCGTCCCCTTTCGATTCACGCCACGCCACGGCGCGCAGCACGAGCGGATTCACGCCCTGGTAGGCGCCGGCCTTTTCAAAGCATTCGTCGGCGGGCGACGCGGCGTGCGCGGCCGTTGCGCCGAGCGCCGCGAGGCTCATGAGCGTGACCCACGCGCGGACGACTCGGCGTCGCAGGCTCAGGGCGTTGGTCTGCTGCTGCATGGGGCGAAGCTCCGGGTTAGGCGTCATGCGCGACGTCAACGCGCGACGTTACTGCGCAAGGGCGGAATCGAGCTGCTGCTCAATGTCCTTGAGGTAGGCGCGCGACGTGTCGGAGACAACGAGGCGCGGCGTGGGCATCGCGCAGTGGCAATCGCGCTGACGCGGCTTCTTCTTGTGCGAGGACGAATGCGTCGTGGGCAGCTCGTCGTCGTCGCCGGTGGAGGGCGGCAGCATGGCGAGCGTGGGCAGCGGCGGATAAACCTTGTCGGCGGCGGCGGGCGGTGCGGCAGCGGCAACGGCGGTGGCAACCCCGGCGGCAGGCGTGCTGGCGGCGGGCTGGCCCGCCCAGGCGGCGCTACAACAGCAGAGTGCGGCGGCGGCGAAAACGATCGAACGCATCGTGTCAGCTCCCCGCATGCAACGGCTCGATCGAGACGCTGTACGTCTGGTTCGCGCCGGCCGTCAGGTTTTCGAGCGTGGGCTTGGGCCCCTGCGCGGGCACGCCGCGCCAGATGGCCTGATTGATGTACTTGAGGTCCTGGCCGAGGGCCGTCACGCGGATCACGGTGGGCTGCTTCTGCGCGGCGGCGAGCGCGCCCGCCTTGGCGAGCACCGCGCTCAGCTGCGGGTCGTGCGCGCCGAGCGCATCGGCGGGAATGTCGAACTTCATGATGACGTTCGACACGGCGGGTTTCCCGGTTTGCGCCGTCGCGGGCGGCTGCAGTTGCGCGCAGCCTGTCATAACCATTACGGCAAGTAAAAGCAAAACGCGCGTCACGGCCGGGTCTCCAAAAATTCGTGGCGATGTACGCGTTTTCGGCCTCGCGCGCGCGGACTTGATACCCGGGCAGCAAACGTTTGCCAAAAAGAAAGAGTTCGCTCGCGCAGTGCCGCTTCCCGGAAGGTCGCTCGCGTCGAGGCGGCGTTCGGGCACAGAACTGCCTCCCGAAACCAGCAGGAAATGCGCCGCGCATGCGGCGAATAAGTATGAAGAATACGAAGCGGCGGCGCGGCACCGGCCCGGGTGCCGCGCGCAGGCTCTCTTTAATTGAGCTTGCCGAGCACCGCGGTGAACTCGTCCTTGCTCAAGGCGCGCAGCGATTGCGTGCGGATATTGCCAAGCGACCCGAGCGCGAGGCCGAACGCCATGAAGCTTTGCTCGTCGGGCGCTTCGATCACCGTGACGATGTCGTACTTCCCGAGCGTCCAGTAGATCTGCTTCATTTCACAGCCGAAAGTTTTGGCCATCTCCGCGGCCTGGCCGGCCCGCTGTGCGCTGTTCTTGACAGCGCGAATACCCTGGTCGGTGAATTGCGCAAGCACCACATAGGTCGACATGACGATTCCCCTTACGATGACATCGAAACTCGAATCACGGGCTCCCCTTAGGCCGACCCGTCGGGCCGGATGTTCTGGTTATGGCGGAAAAGATTGTGCGGGTCGTAACGCGTCTTCACTTCGACGAGACGGCTCATGTTCGGCCCATACGCCGCCTCGACGCGCGTGCGTTCGTCGTCGGTGAGGAAGTTCACGTAGACGCTGCCGAGCGCATACGGCGCGGAAGCTTCGAAAAAGTCGCGTGCCCACGCAACGCAGCGGGCGTCGTCGGCGGGATCGGTCCAGCGGCCGTGCACGTTCATCACGTAGAGCGCGTCGCGGCTCGGGTAGGCCATCGCATCGGGCGCGACGCGCAACGTCGCGCCGCCGATCTGCCCGAAGAAAATTTCGCACTCGGGCGAGGGCAGTGTGGCGATGGCGTCGGTCAGCGTGTCGATGAGGCCGTCGGGCAGCGTGGCGAGATTGTGCGATTTCCAGTAGTTGCGCGCGCCCGGCGTAAGGAGCGGATCGAATGCCTGTTGCCACGCGGCGTACGGCATCGGCCCGAGATGTTCGCCATAAGGCTTGCCGAAGCGCCGCACCACCTCCACCGCGTTCGGACCGTTTTCCACCGGTCCCGAATAGCAGATGGCGAACGCCATGATCGGCTTGCCATGGACCTCGGGCGGCAGGAAAGGCAGCGGCGGTGCGAGGCGCGACACGCTCCACACTGTCAGGTCTTCGGGCATCGTGGCAGCCGCCTCGCGATACTTCACGAGCGCTTCTTTCGCGGCGTCGAATGGCAGCACGACGAGCCCGCCGTAAATCTCGGGGCCGACGGGGTGAAGCGCGAACTCGAACATTGTGACCACGCCGAAGTTGCCGCCGCCGCCGCGAATGGCCCAGAACAGGTCGGCGTTTTCCTTGGCGTTCGCGCGCAGCAGTTCGCCGTCGGCGGTCACGATATCGGCGGCCACCAGGTTGTCGATCGACATGCCGAACCGCCGGCTCAGCCAGCCGAAGCCGCCGCCCAGCGTGAGGCCGGCCACGCCCGTTGTCGAATTGATGCCAAGCGGGGTAGCCAGGCCAAACGCTTGCGCTTCGTGGTCGAAGTCGCCGAGCGTGGCGCCGGGCTCCACATACGCGCGGCGCGTGGCGGGTTCGACTCTGACTGACTTCATCAAGGAGAGATCGATGACGATACCGCCGTCGCATAGCGCGCTGCCCGCGATATTGTGGCCGCCGCCACGCACGGCGAGCGGCAGTCCCGTTTCGCGCGCGAGCGCCACGGTTTGCCGCACGTCGGCGCAGCCCCGGCAGCGCACGATGAGTGCAGGGCGGCGCTCGATCATCGCGTTCCAGATCTGCCGGGCTTCTTCGTAGGCCGCGTCGCCGGGTTGCAACGCTTCGCCGCGCAGCGCGCTTTTCAATGTGGCGATGGATTCGCTCGACAGGCTGGACATGGCTCACCTCTCAATTCAACGGATCGGACACACGCACACCCATAGCCGGGCGTGCGTTTTCATGGACTGAACGGAACTGCGGGCGACCGCCTCAATTGTCGAATCAATGCGGCTGACGCACGCGCGAAACGCGGCGTGCGTCCGGTCGGGAAAGCAGGAAGGAAGCGCTTTCGCAAAGGGCGGCGGGGGCAGCCTGTGACCGGACCGCGAGGGACCGGGCGGCGAGCGCTTCGTGACCTTGCCGGGTTTCTACCCAGGCCGCCACCGAGCCTCGCCGGATCATTAGATAACCTAAATTACGCAGCCTGATAAATAAAATCGCGTGCAGTTAATTCAGATTATTGTCGCGCGTGGATTCGCATTAATAGTTTAGCAAGCACATTGCATGGATTCTATAATTTTCACGTACGTACATACGGGCAGCGTGAATGTTCTCCTATGCCCAACGAGAGGTCTCACCATGACGCGCAAGTACATTGACTGCCGGGAGTTCCCTAGTGAAATGAACTGCTCGGTGGCGATTTCGGCGGACTCGGACTCCGAGCTTCTGGAAGCGGCCGTGCAGCACGCGGTGAGCGTGCACCGTCACGTCGATTCGCCGGAACTGCGTGCGCAGCTCAGCCAGCTCTTTCACGAGGGCTCGCCGCCCGTCGCATCGCCACGCGCATGACGCCAAAGAGGGCCGGCATGCAATGTGCCGGCCTGTGCGCCGTTCCCACACGGCGCCCGCGAGCCTCCAGCACCGCACCCCAGCGTTTCGGGCGCCCGAATCCGGGCCGCGCCTGAACACCGTCCAGCTGCCATTGCCACCCGTTCGCCCCGGCTGGGTCGTCCGTGGCAGAATCAAGCGCGTCCCGCAGTCCCAACATCAGCGCTAGGCCTTTCCAGCCGGGAGCCCCCGTGAAATACCCGCTAATCGTTGGCTTGAGTATCGTTTTCGTCGATGTCGTCGTGTGGCGTGCGCGGCTGCCTCCACAGGATCTGGTCAGGCTCTTCATCCGGCTGGCGCTCTTCGCGGCGTTGAGCTGGGTGCTGTTTTCGTCGGGCATGAATCCGTTCGGGCAGGCGCCGTACCGGGATGCGGCAGCGCTGCACTGGCTGGCCCAGGTTCTGGAAATCGTCTGGTGGCTGATGGCCGCGCGGCTGTTTACCCTGTCGCTCGACTCGCTGCTGTTGCCTCGCGCCTGGCGAAAGCAACGACTGTTCTCGGACGTCTTCGGCGCCGTTGTTTTTCTCGCGGCGGTCGTTGCCGCACTGGCGTTCGTGCTGGAACTGCCGGTGCGCGGTCTGGTCGCCACGTCGGGTGCGCTGGCTATCGTGCTCGGCCTCGCCATTCAGAGCACGCTCAGCGACGTTTTCGCCGGAATTGTGCTCAACGCCACGGAGCCGTACACCGTTGGCGACTGGGTCGTGATCGACGATGTGGAAGGCAAGGTCGTCGAAATGAACTGGCGCGCCACTCACTTGCTGACCGGTCAGGGGAACACGCTCATTGTCCCGAACGCCATGACTTCCAAGGCGAAGATCTCGAACAACAGCAGGCCGGCCAATGTTCACGGCCTGTCAATCGTGCTCGAGATCGACCCGGAAGCCCGGCCGAAAACGGTGATCGACGCGCTGGAACGCGCGCTGACCGGAAGCCACACCATCCTCAAGACGCCCGCGCCCTATGCCCGCATGCAGCGCGCCACGCTGAACTCGATCCATTACGAGGTGGTCGGGTTCGTTGACGATATGAGCAAGAAGAGGGTGACGTCCAACGAGCTGTTCGACTTGTGCTACCGGCACCTGGCGGCCTCCGGCGTGTCGTTGCGTGCACTGGGCGTGCCCGCGCCCGCCATCGAAGCGCATGACGCGAAGGAGGCGCTGCTCAAGCGCGTGTCGCTGTTCGAGAGCCTGAGTGCCGACGAGGTGACCCAGCTCGCGAAGCGTCTTTCCCGGCACGAGTATCAGGCCAATCAACAGATCCTTGCCCCGGATACCGTGCCGGACAGTCTCGCCATTATTTATGCGGGTGTGCTGTCGGTGACTTTCCGCGAGCCGTCGGGCGAGCACGAGCTTGCCCGGATCGGTCCAGGCGAAGCATTCGGCGAGGCGGGGCTGCTGGCGGGCCTGCCCATGCATGTATCCATTACCGCGCTCACGCCATCGGTCCTTTTCGAAATTGGCAAGGACGACATGACCGCATTCCTGAAAGAGCACCCGGAAGTCGCAAAGGAACTTTGCCAGCTACTGGCGTACCGGCAGGACAAAATCGCCAAGTTGACGACGGCGCTCCCCGCAGAACAGGAGCAAGGTCATTCCCTCTTCGAATGGCTGTTCGGCAAGGTGCGCAATATCCATTCGCTGTACGATTCCTGACCGCCTTTGTTTCAGCACTCGAGCGAGCGCTTACAGTTCGGACTCGATCGGCAGAAGGCCCATGAACCAGACGCTGGTGCGTCGCATGAAGGATACATCGGGCTCCGAATCATATTCGGTCACGGTTCCGTTCGCGGCAGTGTCGATCCAGACGATCCGGGTCTTGCCGTTCGCTTCCGTGCGTTGCTCGACTCGCCAGGCAATCTGGTCCAGTTGCGGCTCGACCTCGTCGATCACCTGGCCCGCAATTGCCGGGCTGTCGCACAGCACGCCAATCTCCGTATTGAGTTTGCTCGAACGAGGGTCGAGATTCATCGAGCCGATGAAGATGCTTTGCCGGTCGAACACGTAGGTTTTCGCATGCAGCGAGGCTCTCGAAGAACCAAAAAACCGTCGTTGCGCCTTCACGCTGGACGCACCAACCGGCTTCAGTTCATAGAGCCGCACGCCAGCCGCGAGGAGAGCCTCGCGATAGTGGTCATATCCCGCATTCACAGCGACGACGTCAGTCGCAGCCAGGGAGTTGGTCAACACCGTGACACGTACTCCGTGCCCGGTCAGATCGCTTAGCCACGCCACGCCCGCTTTTCCCGGCACGAAGTAAGGCGAGATGATGAGCATCTCATGCGTGGGTTTGAGGTTAAGCGCGGCGAACCGTGTCATGAGATGGCCTACCGGGTTGGCCGGGTCGCGAGCGATCTTGGAGGGATCGTCGTAGAGGAGTGTGGCTTTTCCCCAGGAGAAGGTGGTGTTGCCGGCCTCGAGGGCCTTGGCCAGTCGTTGCCTCGCTTGCACGACATAGGGCGAGTCACGCTCCGACTGGATGTATTCGTCGAGCTTCGCGCGGTAGGCGGCCAATGCGGACGGATCTGCCGGATGCCCCATCAATTGCTCGATCGAATAACTCGATTCGGCATTCCAGAACGCGTCGAAGACGTTGGAGACCTTCCCGACAATGGGGCCGTGCACCAGCACATCCAGATCGCCGAAGGCAACGACTCTCGACGCACCGAAGTATTCGTCGCCGATATTGCGGCCACCGAGGATAGCGGCCTCGTTGTCGGCAACGAGCGCCTTGTTGTGCATGCGCCGGTCGACCCGAGAAAATTCGAGCGCGGACGAAAGTGCCTTGAAGCGGCGCCCCGCGACCGGATTGAATAGCCGTATCTGCACGTTCGGGTGCGAGCTGAGCGTGAGCAGCACCTGGTCGTCCGCATTCGTGCCGAGGTCGTCGAGCAGGACACGAACGCGCACGCCGCGGTCCGCCGCCTTGAGCACCGCCGCCGCCAGTTCGCGGCCGGTCAGGTCGTCGTGCCAGATGTAGTACTGCAGGTCGAGCGAGCGCTCCGCCTTTTCGGTGAGCACAACGCGGGCCACGAGCGCGTCGGTGGGGTCCGGCAGCAGGTGAAACGCACTTTCGTCTGGATGGCTTTGTGCTTCGGATGCGAAGAGCGTGCCGAGTGGTGTGGACGCCGTATCTTGCAACGCAAATGTCTGCGGCCGGTTGGTCTGCGGCGGCAGACTCGCGCACGCGCTCAACACACAGGCAACAACGATGACGATAAGACGCTGAAGCTTTGTCATGTTCACACCTCGCTGGAGCATCCGGTTGGGCGAGTGGCGCCCCTCTTGCCACTGGCATTGGCGGTAGGAATCATACGCTTTACGTTGTATTATCGACGCACACCAGCCCAGCATTGCCCCATGACCGACGTCGCCCCCGACGAAGTGCGCCTCGCCGCCGAGATCGAGCGGCTCAAAGCCGAGTTTCCCAAAACGCGCGAACTGTATCGTGAAGTGTGCGCGTTGATGTTCTTCCGTTACGGCATCACGCCCACGGCCAACCGGCTCTATCAGCTCGTGCACCGCGGCAGTATGAGCACGCCTACGGCAGTGCTTTCGGAGTTCTGGGCCACCCTGCGTGAAAAGAGCCGCGTGCGTATCGAGCACGCCGATCTGCCTGAGGAACTGCAAGGGGCCGCCGGCGAACTCATGGGTGCGCTCTGGACGCGCGCCACGGCGGCCGCGCAGGCTTCGCTCGAAGCGCTGCGCCTCGAAGTGGAAGAGGCGCGTCGCGCCGCAGAAGGCGCGACCGCAGCCGTGCGCGCAGACCTCGGGCACACGGAGGTGGCGCTCGAACAGCGCACCGCTGCGCTGCTCACGGCGCAGGTGCGCATTCAGGAACTGGAACAGGCGCAGGCCGCCGCCGTTGCTACGCGCGGCGCACTCGAAGCGGAACTGGCGCGCGAGCGCGAGGCGAGTCGCGAACGCGACACCGCGCTGACCCAGGCACGCGCCGATTTTGCCGCGGAACGCGACAAGTTGCGCGCAAGCGCCGAACTCGCGCAAGCCGGAGCGCAACGCGCGCTGCGCGCGGAGGAAAGCGCGCGCGCCGAGATTCAGGCGTTACAGGCGCAGGTGGGCGATTTGCGCCATCAGGTGGGTATGCTCGAAGGCCGGCTCGACGCACTGCGTTCGACCCGCGAAGTTTCGGTGCGCGAGCGTCAGAATGCCCCCGCGAAACCGTTGCGGGCGGCGCGCAAGACAGGACCCAAGACGTGAAAGTCTGAATGACACGAATATTCGTTCGTCATCCTGAGTGAATGATCGCGTTTGCAGCGTTTCACTCGTCGCGCACGCGTACCGGCAGCTCGGTTTTGTACTCCACGCGGCGCAGCGCCACGGAAGTGTGAATGTCACGCACGCCCTCGATCTTGGTGAGGCGCGTCATGACGAAACGCTCGATGCCCGCAATATCGCTCGCCACCACGCGCAGCATGTAGTCGAACGCGCCGGTCATCAAATAACACTCCATCACTTCGTCGCAGTTCGAGATTGCGCGCTCGAACGCGGCTAGCCGTGTCTCATTCTTCTTCTCGATCGCTACCGACACATACGCGTTCACAGGAAAGCCCGCCTTCTCCTGATCGAGCAGCGTGACGTACTGCGTGATGACGCCGCGCTCTTCGAGCATGCGGATGCGCCGGTAGAACGGCGAGAGCGAAAGCCCGAGCGTTTCCGCGAGGTCGGCGGACTTCACGTGCGCGTCGCGCTGCAGGGCGTGCAGGATGGCCACATCCACGCGATCGAATTTCATTGGCTAAGTTTCCCTGGAAAGGCCGAATTTTAGGCGAGTGTTGCTAATTCGAGAGTGATGTGTGGCTCAGTTTGGCACGAATCGCCGCTATTGGCTACCTAGAATCGGCTAATACCCACAAGCCGAACAGCGGAGACAACCATGAACATGCGAGCCGTCGAGACCGGGCGCCAGATCGATACGGACTATCGCCTCGAAGACCGCTACCTGCGCGAGGACGGCGCGGTCTTTCTCACCGGCACTCAGGCGCTCGTGCGCGTCCTGATCGAACAGGCGCGCGCGGACCGGCAGGCCGGGCTGAAAACGGCGGGTCTCGTCTCCGGCTATCGCGGCTCGCCGCTCGGCGGATTCGATCAGGAACTGTGGCGCCAGAAGGCGCTGCTGGCGGACTTCGACGTGCGTTTCGAGCCGGGTCTGAACGAAGACCTCGGCGCGACGATGCTGTGGGGCGCGCAGCAACTCGACGCGTTTCCCGGCAAGCGTGTGCAAGGCGTGTATTCGATGTGGTACGGCAAAGGGCCGGGCGTGGACCGCACGGGCGACGTATTCCGCAATGCGAACATGCTCGGCACCGCACGGAACGGCGGCGTGCTGGCTGTGGCCGGCGACGACCATGCGGCGCAGTCCTCGATGTTCCCGCACCAGACGGACCACGTATTCGAAGGCGCGATGATGCCCATCCTCTTTCCGGCCTCGGTCGAGGAGTACATCGAGTTCGGGCTCACGGGCTATGCGCTTTCGCGCTTCAGCGGGTTGTGGGTCGGTTACAAGGCGATTACGGAGACGGTGGAAAGCGGCCGCTCGATGCGCGTGAGCCGCGGCGTGGCGTTGCGTTTGCCCGAGGACATTGCGGTTCCGCCGCAGCGTGGCTTCAACTATGACCCGCAATTGCGCTGGCCCGCGGAACGCGCCGAACTGGAGCGCCGCGTGCTCGAAGAGCGCCTGCCCGCCGCACTCGCGTTCATGCGGGCGAATCCGCTCGACCGCGCGTTGCTGCGCCCCGCGCATGCGCGCGTGGGCATCGTCACGGTGGGCAAGGCACATGCGGACGTCCTGGCCGCGTTCGAGGCGCTGGGCCTCACGCCCGAGCGCCTCGAGCAGCTCGGCATCGGGCTCTATAAGGTTGGCATGATCTGGCCGCTCGAAACGGAAGGGCTCAAAGCGTTTGCCAGCGGCATGCGGGCGCTGTTCGTCGTGGAGGAAAAGCGCTCGTTCGTGGAGCGGCAGATCAAGGAAGCGCTTTTCAACGTGCATGCGGACCAGCGGCCGTCCGTGCACGGCAAGACGCTTGGCGAGCGCGAGCCGCTACTGCCGGCGGCGATGGAGTTCGCGCCGGAGCAGCTTGCCCGTGCGCTGCAGCGGTTTTTCCATCACGTTGCGGTCGACATTCCGCATGTCGTTGCGGGCGCAACAAATGCGCGATCGGCCGCGCAGCGCGTGATCGCGCTCGCTTCGGCACCGGCGGGGGAACCGCTCACCCGCAAGCCGTTTTTCTGCGCGGGCTGCCCGCACAATACCTCGACGCGTTTGCCCGACGGCTCGCATGCCGCGGCCGGCATCGGCTGTCACATCATGGCGCTCGGCGACGCGGGCAATACAGCCACGTTTTGCCAGATGGGCGGTGAAGGCGTGCAGTGGGTCGGCATGTCGACGTTCACGGACATGCCGCATCTGTTCGTCAATCTCGGCGATGGCACCTACCAGCATTCGGGCAGCCTCGCGATACGCCAGGCCGTGGCGGCGCGCGCGAACGTCACTTACAAGATTCTCTTCAACGACGCGGTCGCCATGACAGGCGGTCAGCCCGCCGAAGGCGGCCTCACCGTGCATCGCGTGGTGGCGCAGGTTCAGGCCGAAGGCGTGAGCGAAGTCGCCGTGGTGACCGACCGGCCCGAGCAATACGTGGGCGCGCAAATGCTGCCCACGGGCGTGACGCTCATGCACCGCGACGCGCTCGACGCGCTGCAACGCCGCTTGCGCGAGCAGAAGGGCGTTTCGGTGATCGTCTACGACCAGACCTGTGCCGCCGAAAAGCGCCGCCGTCGCAAGCGCGGCAAGCTGATCGATCCGCCCACGCGTGTGGTGATCAACCCGGCTGTGTGCGAAGGCTGCGGCGACTGCTCCGTGCAGTCGAACTGCATTGCAATCGAGCCGCTCGAAACGGAGCTGGGCCGCAAGCGGGCCATCAATCAATCGAGCTGCAACAAGGACACCTCGTGCGTGAAGGGCTTTTGCCCGAGCTTCGTGACGGTCGAGGGCATGGAGCCGAAGCGCCCGGACGCCGCGCGTATTCAACGCATCGAAGCCGAGCTGCGCGCCACGCTCGCGCCGCCCGTACGCGTGCCGCAGGCGCTGGAGCAGCATCTGCGCATGGTCGTGACCGGTGTGGGCGGCACGGGCGTCGTGACGATCGGCGCGATCCTCGCCATGGCCGCGCATCTGGAAGGGCGCGGCGCCTCGACGCTCGACTTCACCGGCCTCGCGCAGAAGAACGGCGCGGTGTTGAGCCACGTGCAGATCGCGCAGAGCCGCGGGCTCATCACCACGTCGCGCATCGGCGCGCATGCGGCCAACGTGCTGCTCGGTTGCGACGCCGTGGTGGCCGCCTCGTCCGGCGCGCTCTCGCGCCTGCCGGCCAGCGGCGCGCGCGCCATCGTGAACGAGCGCATCACCGCAACGGCCGACTTCGTGCGCGACGGCGACCTGCCCGTGAGCAAGGCCGTGCATCAAGCAGCGATAGAGAGCGCGATGGGCGCAGAGGGCGCGGCGTTCTGGGACTGCACGGCGGCGGCAGAAGCAATTTTCGGCGACGCCATCGCCTCGAACATGATGATGGTGGGCTACGCGTATCAGAGGGGCCTCGTGCCGCTCACGGAGGCATCGATCCTGCGTGCGATCGAACTCAATGGCGCGGCCGTGAAGATGAACGAACGCGCGTTCCTGTGGGGACGGTTGATCGCGCAGGACGCTCGCGTGCTCGAACGTGTGGCGGGAGCGGACGTGGCAGCCGCGAGCGCGCCGTTCGATCTTGCGCGCTTCGTGGCTGAGCGCGAGCGCGATCTCACGCAGTACCAGAACGCCGCTTATGCTGCGCGCTATCGTGCGCTGGTCGAAACCGTCGCGCAGGCGGAGCGCGGCATTGACGGTGCGCACGGTGAGCTTGCGCAAGCGGCCGCACGCCACTATTTCAAAGTGCTCGCCTACAAGGACGAGTACGAGGTGGCGCGCCTGCACACGAACGGGGGCTTTAGCGCGTACCTCGCCGGTTTGTTCGACGGCACGGCGGGCAAGAAGACCTTCCACATGGCGCCGCCGCTCCTCACGCGACGCGACGCGCAAACGGGACGCCGCAACAAGATCGCGCTGCGCGGCGTGTGGGCCGAGCCGTTGCTGCGCGTGCTCAAGCATGGCAAGGCGCTGCGTGGCACGCCGCTCGATCCGTTCGCACGCCAGCGCGACCGCGTGATCGAGCGCGCGATGATCGGTGAATTCGAGGACGACGTGCGCCTCGTGCTCGGCAAGCTCACGCAGCAGACGCTTGCGGCGGCCATCGGCCTGCTTGGCGTGCCGGGTGCGGTTCGTGGGTTCGGTATCGTCAAAGAACGCAATTACGAGCATTCGCGCGGCATGCGCGAGCGGTATCGTGCGGAACTGATGGCTGAGATGGTTTGAAAGATCGGATAACTAATCGATGGAGGAGATTCAGATGGTGGTGCAGGACAAGACTTTTTTGATCACGGGCGGTGGTTCAGGACTCGGCGCGGCGGTGGGCCGGCATTTGCTCGAACGCGGCGCGAACGTCGTGTTCGCCGATATCGACATCGCGCGTGCGCGCGACGAAGCGGCGCATGGCGGCGAGCGTGCATTTGCCGTAGAGGTCGATGTGACGCAGACAGCAAGCGTCGAGGCGGCGATTGCGCTCGTCACGCAGCGCTTCGGCGCGCTGCATGGTGTGGTCAACTGTGCGGGCATCGCACCGGCGCAACGCATCGTCGGAAAAGAGGGCGCCCATTCGCTCGATCTGTTCGCGAAGGTCGTGAGCGTCAACCTCATCGGCACCTTCAACGTGATGCGCCTCGCGGCCGTGGCCATGGCGAACAATACGCCCGACGCCGGCGGCGAGCGCGGCGTGATTGTCAACACGGCTTCCGTGGCGGCTTACGATGGCCAGATCGGGCAATCGGCCTATGCGGCTTCCAAGGGCGGCGTGGTGTCGCTCACGCTGCCGGCGGCGCGCGAGCTGGCGCGCAACGCAATTCGCGTGGTGACGATCGCGCCAGGCATCTTCGAAACGCCGATGCTTCTCGCCATGCCTACCGAAGTGCAGCAGGCGCTGGGCGCGGGCGTGCCGTTTCCGCAACGCCTTGGCCAGCCCGCGGAGTTCGCGGCGCTCGTCGAGCATATCGTCGGCAACCGCTACCTGAATGGCGAAGTGATACGCCTTGACGGTGCTTTGCGCATGGCGCCGCGCTAGTCGACGTTCCGCGTTGGACGGATCGCCGCTGGGACGTCGAAGACTGTGTATCGTAGAATCGGAACCATCGACTCACGATATTCGAAAAGCACATGGCCAAGGACGTGACTTTGCGGCAGTTCCGCTACTTCGTGGCGGCGGCGCAAAACGGGCAGTTTTCGATGGCGGCGACGGCCGAGCATGTCTCGCAGTCCGCGATCACCAATGCGGTGCTCGCGCTCGAAGAGGCGCTCGGCACGCGGCTTTTCGTCCGCTTGCCCCAGGGCGTGGAGCTGACGCCCGACGGGCAGGACTTCCTCAATCACGCGCGCCACGTGCTGGAGTCGGTGCGCGACGCGCTGCACAAAGCGCCGTTTCGCGCGCACAGCCTGCGCGGTACGGTGCGCATGGCTGCCTCGTATACGCTGCTCGGCTATTTTTTGCCGGAACTGCTCGCGCGCTTTCGTGCGACGTATCCGGAGATCGAGATCGATCTGCACGATCTCGACCGCCCGGCGATCGAGGAAGCGGTGCTCGCGGGCAAGGTGGATCTTGGCGTGGCGCTGCTTTCCAACGTGGAGCGGCGCGCGCGTTTTGGCCACCACGTGTTGATGCGCTCGCGACGCCAGTTGTGGGCGGCGCCCACGCATCCCCTGGCGCAGACGGGCACCGTCACGCTGCGCGACATCGCGCGCTACCCCTATATCCTGATCACGGTGGACGAGGGCGAGGCCTCGACGCTGCGCTACTGGAAGAAGCGGCGCATTGCGCCGAATATTGCGTTTCGCACGAGTTCGATGGAGGCGTTGCGTGGCCTCGTGGCGCATGGCTTTGGCGTGACGATTCTCTCGGACATGGTGTTCAGGCCGTGGTCGCTGGAAGGCAAGCGCATTGACGCGTGCGCCATCGAGGACGCCATTCCGCAGATGGAGGCGGGCATGTTGTGGCATCCGGGCGCTGTGTTGAGCGATCCGGCGCGCGCGATGCAGCAGTTCTTGATTCACGCTTGCGGGAATTGAGGGACGGTCGCCGCCTCTCATTTCGAATTCCTCTGATATCCCCGCCACACCCATTTCCCTAATCTGAAGCCTTCATCGCAATCTTCCGCGCTGGAGGCAAGTCATGGGTCCGCAACTGTTGCTCGATACGTCGCATCTGATGAAACACGTCGATGCGCTGGGCGAGTCTATCCACACGCACGCCAACGCGCAGCCTGTTGCGCGGCACGAGCGTATCGCCGTCGATTTCGTTCGGCGCCAGTGCACCGAAATCATCAGCCTCGGCGTGGCGCTCGGCTGCGCGGCATTTTGCATGGGTATCGTGATCGGCGTGTACCTTTTGCTCGAACGCCTCTAATCGATCCGACGAGGCCATTCCAATGTCCAAACTCCGCGAACGTTACCGGGCGGGCAAAAAGCCGGTCGACCCGGATAGTTACCTCGCCGCCATCATCGAGCGGCACCGTCATTTGTACGTCGATATCGGCATGTGCATGGGCGTCCTGGTGGGGGTCGTCTGCCTGGTCGTCGCGGCGCACGTGATCGCCGACTGGCTCAACCTCGCGATCTAGCCGCCAGCGGCAGGGCTACACGCCGGTTTCTCCTCCACGGCCTTCATGGCAAGATACGCATTCCCTCGCGCCACCCCGGGCACCGTACCCGGGCAACAATAAGGAAGCGTCATGTCGGCCGTGTCGGCGTTCAAGCTTGTGCTCCTCGCGCTCATCGCCATCATCGCGCTCGAACTGCTCGCGAAACGACTGCGCCTGCCACCCGCTGCCGCATTGCTGGTCGGTGGCGCCGCCCTGGCGTTCGTACCCGGCCTGCCGCCGGTCGTCATCGACCCCGACCTCGTCCTCATCGTGTTCCTGCCGCCCCTGCTGATGGACGGCGCTTACTCCTTCGTCTGGTCTGATTTCAAGCGCCACCTCGCGCCCATCCTGCTCTTCGCCATCGGCGCGGTGGCCTTCACGACGTGGGCGGTTGGCGTGGTTGCGCATTGGGCCGTTCCTTCGCTGCCGTGGGCCGCCTGTTTCGCACTGGGCGCGGTGGTGTCGCCGCCCGATGCCGTCGCCGCGAAAGCCGTGCTCGAACGGCTCGCGCTGCCGCGCCGCCTGATGGTGCTGCTCGAAGGCGAGAGCCTGCTCAACGACGCCGCCGGTCTCGTGCTGTTTCGCTTCGCCGTGGCGGCGGCATTGACGGGAGCGTTCAGCGAACCGAATGCGGCGCTCAGTTTCGTCGGGCTCGCGCTCGGCGGGATCGTGGTTGGCTTTGTCGTGGGCTATGTCGTGGTTTGTCTGCTGCGTCAGCTCGAAGACGAATACCTGATCATCACCGCTTCGGTGCTGGCGGGCTGGATCGCCTATATCGCGGGGGACATGCTGGGCGTGTCTAGCGTGATCGCCACGGTCACGTGTGGCATGCAGCTAGGCTGGCATCAGCATGAAGTTTTTTCGGCTACCGTGCGCAGCCGCGGCACGGCGTTCTGGCAGGTCATGGTTTTCGTGCTTGAGGGGCTCGTATTCGTGCTGATCGGCCTTTCGCTGCGCGGGGTCATGCTTCGCCTTGGCGGTACGGGCAACGCCGTCGCGCTGCTCGGTCCCGCCGCGATGGCCGTGGTGTTCGCCGTCGTCGCTTCTCGCTGCGTGTGGACGTATGGCATCGAGGTCATCCGGGCAGCGCTGCATCGCATATTGCCGCGCCGCGTGAGCGCCGCGGACTTTCGCGGCGCGGCGGTGGTGAGCTGGGCCGGCATGCGCGGCGTGGTTACGCTGGCCATTGCGCTCGCCTTGCCGGAGGCGATGCCGGGGCGTGACCTCATTCTTTTCGCCGCGTTTGCCGTCATTCTGTTCACGGTGCTGCTGCAAGGCACGACCATAGGGCCGCTCATCAAGCTGATCAGGCCTGCGAACGATCTCGAAGGGGAGTCAGCCTATCTCAGCGAGCCGCAGGCGTGGGCGCGCCTCGAAGCCGCCCAGCTTGCGGCGATCACGCCGCTCGTACACGGGCCGGACGGCAGCGTCATCCACCCGCGTTTGCTGGAGCAATACACGTATCGCGCGAACCTCACGCGCAATTTTGAAAACGCCGAGCGCTATCCCCAGGAAATGCGCACCTCCCACTACGACGTCGTGCTGGCCGCGGTGGAGGCCGGGCGCGCGGAGCTGTTGAAGCTGCACCGCGCCGGCCAGATCCACGACGAACTGCTGCGTGTGCTCGAACGCGATCTCGATCTGGAGGAGCTTTCGGCGCGGCACGGAAGGGGCTGATACTCTCCTTCGCGTTCCTCAGGCGTGCACGACAAGCGGCGCGAACAGAGTCGAAAGGTCGCGCTGCTGGTCGAGACTCCAGAGAAAGCCCAGCGCATCCTCGGCACGCGCGCTCCCGATCACAGGCGCCGCGTTCTTGCGGAACTTCACCGCGAAGTCGCTGCGCTGCATCGGCCGCGTGGCGAAGCCTGGAATGTCGTCCACGCGCTTCGACACGGTTTGTCCGTCCGTGAGCGTGGCGCTCACGATGGTCGCGTAATACTTCGGATAGAGCCGGGTCAGTTCGGGGTCCTCCATCACCTTGATCTTTTGCATGAACGCGCGAATCTTCGGGTCATGCAGCGCCTCGGAGCGGTAGCTCGCCAGGCTGATGTCGCCGTCGAACATGGCGCGCGCGGTCACATAGGGCAGGCTGTGATCGGCGGTTTCGCTCGTTTCCGGCGCCCACTTCTGCGGGTCCATGCCCGCCGAGAAATAGCCTTCGTGCGAGGTGCGAATCTCCATGCTGGCAATGCGGTTGAGATCGCCCACCTGTTTCGCGACGTCGATGCCCGCGGCAATGGCCGTTTGCGTGAGTGCCTGCGCCGGGTAGAACTTCACCGCACAGTCGTTGATGCGAAACGGCCGGCCTTTGCCGCCGAAGCTCGCCGTGTCGATGGTGAATGGCCCGGATACCTGCTTGAACAGCCCCGCATTCCCCTCGAAGATCGGCGCGGGGCCTGTGAGTCCGTCGCGCGCGAGGGCGGCCGAAAAGACGGCGTTGCGCGCGGCGTCGGCATCGGCGAGACCCTTCCAGTTCGACATGGTTTGCACGCGCGTCTGGTTCAGCGCGAGATGGCCGTTGAGCGCGATGTTGACGGCTTCGGCCAGTTGCCGCTCGTCGAGCTTCATGAGCTTGCCCGCCGCAAGCGCGGCTGCGGGCAGGCTGAAGATGGGGTGGTCCCAGCCGCGCGAGCTGATCGAAGCGGCGTCCATGAGGCGGCAGTCGATTTCGTAGGCGAGGGCGATGGCGACAATCAGGTCGCGGCCATTCGCGCCTTCGGCCTCGGCCTGCGCAAGACACGCTGCGATATTGTCGCTCGGGTGGCCGATTTCCTTGCCCGCATACACGTCGTTGAGATCGTAGTAGCGGATGGCGGCCCCATTCGCAAACGTGGCGAGGTCGGGCGACGTGCGGCGCTGCGTGCCGAGCACCGTGGCGCCCCGGCCGTCGCCGCTCGCGTAGTTCAGCGCAACCTGGCGCGCGATGCCCACCGGTTTCTCGCCGAGCGCGGCGATGCCGCAGCCCAGCGCGTCGGTGGTGTGGGTTTTGACCGCTTCGATCGTGTTCGCGTCGAGGTCATCGTAGTTCAGCGCGGCGGCGTAAGCCGCGAGACGCTGCGCGATGGTGGGCGAAGCCGGTGCGGACGCAACCTTCTGCGCGCGCGCCGCGCCCATGCCGCCCAATGTGCCCGCGCCCGCGGCGAGCGCCGTGAGCGACGCCATGAATGCACGCCGTTGCATGCGGTGTCTCCTTGTTCTTTAATGGTTTTAGGGAAGAATGCGGGTCAGACGAGCAGCAGCAGCGCTGCGCCGAATACCACGGTGCCGAGCAGGAAGGTCATGACCGTGAAGCCCAGCACGCGCTGCACGCCAATGCCGGCCATCGCAACCACGGGCGCGGCCCAGAACGGCTGCATCATGTTGGAGACCTGTTCGCCCATTGCGACGGCCATCGTCGTGGCGGGCATGGAGGCGTGCAGCGCGATCGCGGCAGGCACGACGAACGGACCCTGCACGGCCCAGTGACCGCCGCCGCTCGGAATGAAGAACGTGACGATCAGCGAGCACACATAGCTCCAGAACGGCAGCGTGTGCGTGTTCGAGATCGCGATGAAGAAGTGCGAGATCACGTTGGGCAGGCCCGTGGCGTCCATCATGCCCATTACGCCGCCGTAGAGCGGGTATTGCAGCATCATCGAGCCGGTTTGCTTGGCGGCGTTCTTGACCGCATCTGCGTAAGCGAGCGGGTAGCCATGCAGGATCACGCCCGCGATGAACATGACGAAGATCACGGCGTTCACGCCGGAAAACGCTTCGATGTGCTCGAGGCGCGCGAGCACGAGGAACGTCACGCCCACGAGACCGATGAACGCGCTGCCGATCCACGAGTATTCGAGCCACTTCGCGAAGCTCAGCTTGCCTTCGGGGCGCTTGCGCGGTTCCGGGTCGGGGTTCTTTTCGATGTCGAGCACGACAGCGTCTTCGTCGCGCGGCTTGAGGAACGCGAGCACGACGGGCGTGGCGATGAGCATGACGATCACCGGCACGAGGTTGAATGCCGTGAACACGGTGTCGTTGAACGGCAGCACCTGGCCAGTAAGCTTTTGCACGACGTTCATCGCGCTTCCAGGTGTGGACTGTGCGAGCGCGATGGAGCTGGAAATGCCGCTTGCCCATACCACCCAGCCCGAAAAGCCCGCTGCGACGATCCATGCGAAGTCCACGCGCATGCGCTTGGCCACTTCGCGCGCGAGCAGCGCGCTGACCACGAGGCCGAGGCCCCAGTTGAAGAACGAGGCCACAGCCACGAGCACGAAGGTAAGCGAGGCGGCCTGTACGGGGGTGCGGGCCATGCCCACGAGCGCCTTGAACACGCGCTGCACGGGCGCGGCGTGGGCGAACGCGTGGCCCGTTACAAGAACGAGTGTGATCTGGAAGGCGAACGTAAGGATATTGAAGAATCCCTTGTACCAACCGACCACGAGCGTGTTGAGCGTGGCATGCGGGGCGAACATCGCCGAAAGCGCGGCCACGACCGCGGTGATGAGGATCGCGAGCACGAACGGGTCGGGAATGGTGCGTTCGAACAGGCTGATCGTCGCGTCGGTAAAGCGCGTCTTGCGCACGGGTGCGGCGGTGGCGGTGGACTTCACGTATTGTCTCCTGGTGCTGAAAGTGGCCGCGCGTACCTCGCGCGCGGCTGTTTGTATCGGTGGCGCAGTGGTGCTAGTTCATCGGGCGAAGCCGTAGAGTTCGGCGGGGTTGCTTACGAGAATCCGTTTGCGCGCCGCTTCGTCCTCGACCCACGTGCCGAGCAGATCGAAGATCGAGGCGGTGTCGGGCTTGTGCGTTTCCGTTACGTGCGGCCAGTCGCTGCCCCACACGGTGCGCTGCGGCAGCAGTGCGGCCCATGCGCGCGCGGTTTCGGCCACGTCGGCGTAACCGCCCGCGAGTCCCGCTTGCGAATCGAGGTAGGCGCCCGAGAGTTTGACCCACACACGCCCAGAAGCCGCGAGGCGGCGCACCACGCCATACGCGGGGTGCGAGGTGCCCACTGGCAAGGGCAGGCGCGCGAGATGGTCGAACACCATCTTGCAGGGCAGGCGCGTGAGCAACGCTTCGTGCTCGACGATCTGGTCGGCGGTCCAGTGCAGCTGCACATGCCAGCCGAGTTCCGCGATGCGCCGCGCAAGCGGCTCGACCATGTCGAAGGTGACGACCGCCTGATGCGGCGTGTACAACGTGAAGCGGATGCCGCGTATGCCGCCGCGATCGAGCATGTCGAGTTCGGCGTCGCTCACCTCGGGGCGCAGGACGGCTACGCCGCGCGCGTTGTCGATACCCAGTTGGCGGATCGCGTCGACAGTCACGCAGTTATCGGTGCCATAAGGTCGCGGCGTGACGATTACCGTGCGCTGCGTGCCAGTGCGTTGCTGCACGCGTCGATAATCCTCGACCGTTGCGCCTTCAACGATATGCGCGCCGTTGCCGGGCGATGCCGCGAAGCGGCGATCGTAGATGTGGATATGCGAATCACACGCGAAGGCGGGCGCCTGCATGCGTGCGTTGGGTGTATCGATCGTATGGACATGATGCTCACGGTCCATCGCGTTGTCTCCTTGTTTGCCGCGCACGCTAACGGGAATCGGCGTGCGCGGTTGCGGCTTTTTCTGTTCAGAGCACGGCGTGCTCGCTTCTCAAGCGTTCGATCTCCGCATCGCTCCAGCCCGCCTCGCGCAGCACCGCGTCCGAATGTTCGCCGAAGGCGGGCGCAGCGATCGGATCGGGTGCAGGCGAGGCGCCGAAACGAATCGGCTCGCGAAAGCCGCGATACGCGCCCACGCCGGGATAGGCGTAGCGCGTGACCATCTCTTCCTCGAGCACTTGCGGGTCGTCGAACATATCTTCGATCGTGCGCGCGGCCGCGCAGGGCACCGCCTCGCCGAAGTGCGCTTCCCATTCGAGCGCGCTGCGCGCCTGCAACGCGGCGTGCAGTTGCGGCACGATCTCGTCGCGATGCTCCGCACGCTTGCGCACCGAATCGTAGCGCGGGTCCTGCGCGAGTGCAGCGAGCCCGGTTTTTTCGCAGAGCGCCTGCCAGAAATGCGGCGTGTTCGCCGAGATATAGAGCCAGCCTTCACGCGTGGGATGAATGCCGGTGATGCCGCCCGAGCGCATGTCGCGGCCTACGTCCTTTGGTTCGCCGTCGGCCCAGATCATGCGCGCCGACTGCATGGTGAGCGCGCTGCGCAACAGCGAAACGCCCACGTACTGGCCCGCGCCGCTGCGTTCGCGCTCGAACAGCGCGGAGGAGACCCCTGCTGCAACGAGCGCGGCGGCGTAATAGTCCACCACCGAGCCATAGAGAATCTCGGGCGGACCGCTGGGCTTGCCCTGGAACGTGCACATGCCCGTCATGGTTTGCAGCACCTGGTCGTAGCCGGCCTTGTCCTTGTTCGGCCCCTGGTCGCCGTAGCCGGTGACCGCGCAGTAGATGAGCCGCGGATTCACTTCGCGCAGCTGTTCCCACGCAATGCCCAGGCGTGCCGGCACGCCGGGGCGGAAGTTGTGCACGAGCACGTCGGCCTGTTTGACGAGGCGCTGCAGCACCTCTTGCGCGCGTGCTTGCTTCAGATCGAGCACGAGGCCGCGCTTGCCGCGGTTCACGCCGAGAAAGGCACGGCTTTCGGCTTCGAGCGTGGAAGGGTACTTGCGCAGGTTGTCGCCCGTGGGCGGTTCGATCTTGATGACGTCCGCGCCTTGATCGGCGAGCAGCGTGCAGCCATACGGGCCCGCGATATAGGCGCTCAGGTCGAGCACGCGCACGCCAGCGAGCGGGCCGCGCGGCGCGGCGTTCATTTCGGGCAGCGAGTTCATTGGCGCACCTCGCTCGACGTTGCGGGCGCAACGAGTCCAAGCCGCTCGGCGCTTTGCACGAGCGCGCGGGCGCGCTCGACGAAGGGCGCGTCGATCATCTTGCCGTCCACGACATAAGCGCCCACGCCGTCACGTTCGGCGTTGCGCGCGGCTTCCACCACGCGCAGTGCGTGGGCGATTTCGTCGTCGGAAGGCCGGAACACGTCGTTGGCGAGCGCGATCTGGCTCGGGTGAATACAGCTCTTGCCGAGGAAGCCGAGTGCACGGGCCAACTCGGCCTCAGCACGAAATCCTTCGGCATCCTTGATATTGGCGAAAGCCGAATCGTACGCGAACACACCGGCTTCGCCCGCAGCGAGCCGCAGGCTGAACATGGCCTGCTGCACGGCTGCCGGATCGCGCCGCGCGATGCCGAGCGGCTCGAACAAGTCGCCAAGACCCAATTGCAGTCCCGCCACGCGTGCATGGGCGGACGCGAGCGTCGCGGCTTCGCGCAGCGCGCGCGGCGACTCGACGTTGAGCAGCAGCTTCACGGGGCGGCTTACGCCGTTGGCGCGCTCCGCGCGCTCGATCGCGGCGGCGGCGGCGCGCACATCGTCGGCGGATTCGGGTTTCGGCAGATTCACGTAATCGAGGCCGGGCTGAACCACGGCGGCGATATCGTCGGCGAACCACGGTGTGTCGAGCGCGTTCACGCGCACGATCAGCACCTTGCCGCGTTCACGCACGGCGGGCGAAACCAGCAGGGCTCGCAGTGCCTCGCGGGCCTCGGGTTTACGCGCAGGTGCCACCGAGTCTTCCAGGTCGAACGACAATGCGTCCGCGGCGCTCACGAGCGCCTTTTCGAACAGCTCCGGGCGCGATGCCGGCACGAACAGTTTGCTTCTCATCTCCACGTATTCCGTATAGGTCACCACTGAAGGGCAGTCTACGATTGGCAATGATTTAGATAAACTATGCGGATCTATCTTTAAACTATAGAAAAGCTACGTTTATGGACACTGGCTTCCTGAGCAACCTGCTGCTGGTCGTGGAGAGCGGCTCCATGGCGGAGGCTGCGCGTCGCGTGGGCGTAACGCCCGCCGCGATCGCGCAGCAAATCCAGACGCTCGAGCGCGAGCTGGGCGTAGCGCTCGTCATGCGCGCGGGGCGTACCGTCATTCCCACGGAGGCGGGCCAGCGTGTCGTGGAGCGCGCCCGCTCGCTGGTGCGCGGGTTCGACGAGCTGAAAGCGCTGGCGCAGGAGCAGGAAATGGGCGGCGAGCTGCGTGTGGGGACCATCACGTCGGCGCTGCTGAGCGTGCTGCCCGACGTGCTGGCACGCTTCGCCGCGGCTTTTCCGCAAGTCAAGCTGCTGATTCGCGCTGGCACCTCGACGGAGCTATTCGAGGCCTTGCAGCGCGGCGAGCTGGACGTGGCCATCTGCCTGCACCCCGCGTTCGCGCTGCCGAAATCGTATGACTGGCATCTGTTGCGCGAAGAGCCCATCGTCGTGCTAGCGCCTGCAAAGCTCGCGCGGACCGATCCGCACGAACTGCTGCGGCGCGAGCCGTTCATACGCTACGACCGCGCGCTTGGCGGCGGCAAGCAGGCCGACCAGTATCTGCGCCGCGCGAAGATCGTGCCGCGCGAGCTGTTCGAATTGAATTCGCTGATGGCGATTGCGCTGATGGTGGATCGCGGCCTTGGCGTCTCGCTCGTGCCCGATATCGGCACGCCGCTTACAAAGGGCTTGCGGCTCGCGCGCCTCCCGCTGCCGGAGGCAACCGAGCCACGCCGCTTCGGCATTCTGTGGTCGCGCGCTTCCACGCGCAGCCGCGTGATACGCGGGCTCATCGAATGCTCGGCAGAGGTGGTGCGCAGGTGATGTGACGCGCTCGCGCGGGCTTCAGGCGGCCGCCGGCTTGCCGATGCGCTTGTACCAAAGCTCGATGAACGACTCGGCGGCGGGCGAAAGCGAATGCTCGGCGCGACGGATCAGATTGACGTCGCGCGTGACAACGGGCGCCTCGAGCTTGCGCGCGACGAGATCGCGGTGTGGAAACGAGCCGAGCAGCATGCCGGGAAAGATCGCGATGCCGAGTCCGGCCTGCGTCATGGAAAGCCCGGTTGTCATATAGGCCACCTCATATTCAATGGCCTTGCGCTCGCCTAGCGCGAAGAGCGTTTCGTCGATCAGGCCGCGAATGCCGCTGCCCGGCTTCACGCCGATCCACGGGTAGCCGAGCGCGTCGGCCCACGTTACGCGGCGCTTTTTCGCGAGCGGCGAATCCTTGCGGCAGATCGCGCAAAGCCGGTCGCGCGCGAGACATTGCAGCGTAATGCCTTCGGGTTTGTCGCTGATGGTGCCGATGCTGAACTCCACGTCGCCGGTGAGCGTGGAGGCGGTGAGCCGGTCGGGCGCCGCGTCGTCGATCGAGACCTCGATGTTCGGATACAGGGCGCGGTACTCGGCCACGAGGCGCGGCACGACGGCTGCCGCGATGGAAGGCGTGGCGGCGAAGCGCAACTGTCCGCGCTCGCGCCCGGCCAGCTCTTTCACGCTCGACTGGATCGATTCGAGGTCGCGCAGCATGCGCTCGACGGTGGGCAGGATTTCCTGTGCTGCCACCGTGGGCCGAAGCGAGCGCGACGTACGGTCGAACAGGCGCATGCCGAGCGCTTCCTCCATCTGCCGGATCAGCACGCTGACGGCCGGCTGCGTGATGAACATTTCGTCGGCGGCGCGCGTGAGCACCCCGAAGCGGCAGACAAGCGCGAACGCGCGCAGTTGCTTGATGGTCGGTTGCATAAAGTAACTTTATGGAGCCATTGAATTTGTTCGATTGTCTTCATGACTATAGTGCCTTACATTGCATTGCGGCAGATTCGATGAAGTCGTTAAAGGTCCAATAGAGGCAGGCCAGCCATGAGCTGACCGCATGGAGACAGTCGTGAGAGCAATGGATACGCGCATACGCTGGCGCGGCGCCGTGGCGTCGACGCTCGGCAACGTGCTGGAGTGGTACGACTTCGTCGTATTCGGGTTTCTCTCTATCATCATCGCCAAACAGTTCTTTCCCGGCGACAGCGAATACGCGGCGCTCATGCTGACCACGGCCACGTTCGGCGCGGGGTTCGTCGTGCGGCCGCTCGGCGGCGTGCTGCTCGGCATGTACGCCGACCGCAAGGGCCGCAAGGCGGGCCTTACGCTCGTCATCGCCTTGATGACGCTGGCGGCCGCGATGATCGCCTTTACGCCCGGCTTCCAGCAGATCGGACTCGTTGCGCCCGCAATCGTCTTGTGTGCGCGGCTGCTGCAGGGTATTTCGGCCGGCGGCGAGTTCGGCACGGCGACGGCCATGCTGATCGAGTACGCGCCGAAGGGGCGGCGCAACCTCTACGGCAGCTGGCAGATGTTCGCCCAGGCGCTTGGCGCGCTACTGGCCGTGGCCATGGGCAGCGCGCTCACGCATCTCTTCACGCCACATGCGCTCGAGTCATGGGCGTGGCGCATTCCGTTCCTCTTTGGTCTGCTCATTGGCCCGGTGGGTTTTTATATTCGCCGCAGTCTGCCGGAGACCGAGGCATTCGAGCAGATCGACAAGCGCGTGAAGGCGCCGTTTAGCCGCGTGGTGTCGCAATACCCGCGCGAGCTATTCGTGGCGACTACGCTGAGCGCCGCGCTCAACGTCATGGCGTACGTGATCATCACCTATCTGCCGATTTACTCGGTCCAGAATCTGCACATGCCGGTGACGCTGCCCTTTAACGTACTGCTGGCGAGCGTACTGTTGCGCGTGGTCACCATTCCGCTATTCGGCCATATGGCGGACCGTGTGGGCGGCAACCGCATGATTTGCGGCTCGCTTATCATATTTCTCATCGTGCTGTATCCGGCCTATTACTGGATCGTGAGCGCGCCTTCCATCGTTTCGATCATGACGGTCGAATTGCTGTTCGCATTGCTGATCGGTGCTTCGAACAGCCCGATTCCCACGGCGCTCGCGGCGCTCTTTCCCACTGAAGTACGCTCCACGGGCCTCGCGATTTCGTACAACATCGGTGCGGCGATTTTCGGCGGATTCTCGCCGTTCGTGCTGACCTGGCTGCTGCACACCACGGGCAACAACATGGCGCCTGCCCACTTCTGCGCGGTGTTCTTCGCGCTGGGTCTGATTGGCGCGTTCATGCTCAAGCGCGAAGCACCGCACTTGAACGACCTTTCGGCGCCTTCGTCCATTTGAGCGGAGCAGCGCAATCCATACACGCTGATGCTTTGATCCATACGATAAGGATGACGAAGCGTTAGCCATTCCATCGGCGAATCTCGAACAGGAGAAACCAGCATGCCCGTCATTGACGTCCATACCCATATCTTCACGCACAAATGGCTCGAACTGCTCAAGGAGCGCGGTGGCGCCTACAACATTCAAACGCGGCCCGACGGGCAGCAGGAAGTGTTTCGCGGCAACACGCCGGTCGTGATTCCGCAGAAGGGCCATTTCGATTTCGACCTTCGCATCAGGCACATGAACGAAGCGGGCATCGACGTTTCGGTCGTTTCGCTGACATGCCCGAACGTATTCTGGGGCGACGAGGAAACGAGCTGCCAGGCCGCGCGCGAGACCAACGACACGATTGCCGAGGGGCAGGCCGCTCACCCCGAGCGCATCCGCTGGTTCGCTTCGCTGCCGTGGGAATATCCGCAACGCGCGGT
Source organism: Paraburkholderia sp. J7 (assembly GCF_905220155.1). Taxonomy (NCBI): domain Bacteria; kingdom Pseudomonadati; phylum Pseudomonadota; class Betaproteobacteria; order Burkholderiales; family Burkholderiaceae; genus Paraburkholderia; species Paraburkholderia sp. J7. The sequence continues at coordinate 139,919 of NZ_CAJMYZ010000024.1, forward strand.
GCAGGAGCTGGAGCGCGCCTGCGCCAATGGCGCGAGCGGCGTAATGGTGCTCGCCAACGTGGCGGGCCGCAGCCTCACCGACCCGATGTTCGCTCCGATCTGGGCCGAGATTGACCGGCGTGCGCTGCCGGTGCTCGTGCACCCCACCGATCCGCCGGGCGTCGAGCAAATGGACATGACGAAGTTCGACCTGAGCTGGTCGGTGGGCTTCATGTTCGATACGACGCTCGCCATCACGCGCATGATCTTCGAAGGCTTCTTCGACCAGTATCCGAACCTCAAGATCATCGCCTCGCATGCGGGCGGCGCGCTGCCGTATCTCGCGGGCCGCTTCGGCAAGGGCGACGACGTGGAAATTCCGCAGCGGCGCCAGATGAAGCGCAAGCCCATCGACTATTTGCGCCATATTTACTATGACTGCATCACGTATAGCCCGGCGTCGCTCGAGTTCCTGATTTCGGTAGTGGGCGCAGACCAGGTGATGTTCGGCACGGACTGGCCGCATCAGGTGCATGACACGCGCGGTGCGTTTGCCAATACCGCGCGCTTGCCTAAGGCGCAAAGCGATGCGGTGCGCGGCGGCAACGCATTGAAGGTGTTTGGATTCTGAGCGATGGAGACGGCAAGCGCGGCCTTTGGGCCGCGCTTGCCGGCACGAAAGCCTATTCCGCGAAAAGATCCGGCCCGAAGACTTCGTAGTGAATCCGGGCTTCGTGAACGCCGAGATGCTTTAGCGCATCGTGCTGCATACGCATGAAGGGAATGGGACCGCAAATATAGTAGTCGGCGTCGGGTTGCAGAATCGACTGCTTGATCTGGCCGATGTCGACGAACCCCGCATAGTCGTAATCGCGTCCTTGCACGTCGCCGGGCAACGGCTCGTTGTAGAAAATCTCTAGCTGAAAGTTGGCGTTCGTGGCGGCGGTCTCGCGCAAACGGTCGCGCATCGCGTGCACGCCGCTATTGCGCGCGCCATGCACGAATACCACCTTGCGCTGCGGATCCTGAAGCGCTCGCTTGAGCATGCTGATCATCGGCGTGAGGCCCACGCCGCCGCTGATGAGCACGATAGGCGTATGCGCGTTCACGTCGATATGGAAACTGCCATAGGGCGCGGCCAGTTTCACCTCGTCGCCCACGTTCACATGGTCGTGCAGCAGATTCGAAACATAGCCGGCCGGCTGTGGGCCGCCGGCCTCGCGTTTCACGGAAATGCGGTAGGTCCGGCCATTGGGCATATCGGAAAGACTGTATTGCCGGATCTGCTGCAAGCCGAGCGCCGGCACGTTCACGCCGATGCTGATGTATTGGCCGGGCTCAAAGTTCGCGACCGGGCCGCCGTCTGCCGGTTCGAACACGAACGAGGTGATCACGCTGCTTTCGGGCCGCTTCTCGCGCACGGCGAACGTGCGCCAACCGGTCCAGCCGCCGAGCTTGTCGGCGGAATCTTCATATAGCTGGCATTCCATGCCCATGAGCACGTCGGCGAGATTGCCGTAGGCCTGCGCCCATGCGGAGATGATGTCCTCGGTGGCCGCAGCGCCCAGCACATCTTTGATCGCACCTAGCAAATGTTCGCCAACGATCGGGTAGTGCTCGGGCAGCACGCCGAGGCTCGCGTGCTTGTTGGCGATGTTCTTGAGCACGGCGCCGAGGCTCGAAGGGTCTTCAATGTTTTCCGCATACGCATAGACGGCGCGCGCGAGCGCCTGCTGTTGCTGCCCCTGTTCCTGGTGCGCCATGTTGAAGACATTCTTCAGTTCAGGGTGGGCCTCGAAGAGCCGCGTGTAAAAGCGCTTGATGATGGCGTAACCGTGATCCGCGAGCACGGGCGCGGTTGCCTTCACGATGTCCTTCGTTCGCTGCGTGAGCATTTCCGTTCCTCCTTTCACGAGTGGGGAAGCACGCGTACTCATTCCAGTCTAGTCAATGACAGGCGCGATCGCAGGGACGGGCGCTTATGCCTCACTCCTCCTTTTCGTCCGCTGCGCTAGCCCCTGTGATCACACGCACGCGTTTGCGGATTTCCGAATCGAGAATCAGCCGCCCGCGCAGCTTGCCTTTCATTCGCTTGACATGCTTGGGCGCCTCCGTCATGTGCTCGACCATGAGCGCGCGCACACGTTCGACGTCGCGCTCGCGCGCGGCCTTCACGATCTCGCGGTGAATCTTGACGTTCGAAGCGCCAAAGCGGCGATGCTCGGCAATCGGCGTGTCGTTCCTGAACTCGATCAGCTGCCGGATCATTTCGTTGATCAGCTCGCAGATAAAGCGCAGAAACGGATTGGGATTCGCGGCCGCGAGGATGTCGTGAAAGGTCATGTCCTCCTGACGCTGACGCACGAGGTGGCCGCGGTCATGCGGCGCGCTCGCACCATCGCAGCATTCGATGTTCGCCTCGAGCGCGGCAAAGTCCGCTTCGGTGAGATGCGGCACGGCGCCCGCGGCCAGTTCGGGTTCGAGCTGCTGGCGCACGGTATAGATGTCGTCGATCGAGACATCCTTGAAGAACAGATAGTTCTGCAGCAATTGCAGCGTGCGGTCGAGCGGCACTTCCACGACCATGCCCCCGCCGCTCGGCCCCGTCGACACCTTGATGAGACCTTGCACCTCGAGCGACTTCAGCGCCTCGCGAATCGTGCTCTTGCTGACCGAATAGAGCTGCTGCAACTCGGCTTCGCGCGGCAGCCGGTCGCCCGGTTTCAAGTCCTTTTCGGTAATCAGGCGCTTGATCTCCTCGGCGACGAGATCGGCGCGCTTGGGCTGCTTGATTTCGACGGCGGTCCCCGATCTGACCCGGTTCGTGACCATCTTCGCGACTCCCTGCGTAATGTTGGTTTCGTTGTTTCGCGCCGGCCGCGCCGCCGCTTGTGAGAAGGCGTGGCCAGGCCGACGAGGTTTTTGACGGATTGACACTGCAATTAATTATACCTAGCATCGGGTTCATTCTATTTATCATGATAAATAGAAATCACCGTCTCGCAGGCCGTCTCGCTGGCGCCGGTACGGTTTTGCAGTCTGCCGCGTCGTTCGTGTCTGTGTTTCCCCACAAGGAGCCTCAACTTGAATCGCCGAGAACTGTTGAAACTGGCCGCGCTGTCGGCCATGCCGGGCGCGCTGAGCGTCCTCTCGTCCTCACGGGCGTTCGCACAGGGGGCGGCCGGCGTGCAGCTCGCGTGCCCCGTGCCGATGTCGGGGCCGTTCGCGGCCAACGGCAAGTACGCCGATCTCGGCATGCAGCTCGCGGTCAAGCAGTACGGCAAGGTGCTCGGCTTGCCGCTCGACTACACCACGCTCGACACCGAGGGCAAGCCCGCCACGGCCGTGCGCCGCGTGCAGGAGATCGAGCAGCAAAAGGGCGTGCGCTTCTTCGCGGGCGGCGTGCTGTCGTCCGAAGCGCTTGCCATGGGCAAGGAAGTCGACAAGAGCGGCGGCGTGTTCATCACCACGGCCGGCGCCGACGAAATCACGGGTAAGGACTGCAACGCCGCCACGTTCCGCTGGTCGGTGCCGACCTTCGGCGCGATCGAGCAGACCGTGCGCCCGCTGATCCAGATGCAGCCGAAGGCCAAACGCTGGTACACGATCACGCCGCAATACGTGTTCGGCGAAGGCCTGCTCACCGCCGCGAAGAACGTGTTCAAGGAGAAGGGCATCGAGCACGTGGGCAACAGCTACCACTCGCTCACCGAGAAGGAATTCAGCGGCTATCTGACGAACGCTGTGGCGGCCAAGCCCGACGTGCTGCTCATTCTCAACTTCGGTTCGCAGTCCTCCGATACGCTGCGCCAGGCCGTGAGCTTCGGCATGAAGAACAACTGCACGATCCTCATGGCGTGGGCCTCGGGTCTCGAACAGTTCGAGGCGCTGGGCCCGGACCTGTGCGATGGCGTGTACTTCGGCGCGCAATACTGGCATGGCATCGACACGCCGCTCAATCATGACCTCGTGCAGCGCACCCAGGCGGCCTTCAAGGCCAACCCCAACTACAGCCTCGCGGGCTCGTACATCTGCTCGAAGATCCTGCTCGACGGCATGGTGAAGGCGGGCAGCGCCGATCCGAAGAAAGTCGTTGCCGCGCTGGAAGGCATGAAGTATGCGGGTTTGACGGGCCCTGAAGAAATTCGCAAGGGCGACCACCAGGTGCTCAAGAACTACTACCTGTTGAAGGGCAAGAAGAAGTCGGCGATGAAGAATGCCGACGACTACGTGGATATCGTCAGCTCGGGCCAGTCGTTCCTTCCGCTCGACAAGACGGAGTGCAAGATCGCCTGAGGTTTTCATTGCGGGCTCAGGTGCCGTTTGTTCGTTGTTGGTTCGGCACGTGTTCGTTACTTCTACGCTACGCACCCCATGAATGTCTATCTGCTGCAGATCATCAATGGAATCGGCGTCGGGATGCTGTATTTCCTGCTGGCGGTCGGTCTCTCGATCGTCTTTGGCCTGTTGCGCTTCGTGAACTTCGCGCACGGCGCGTTCTACCTGCTCGGCGCGTACTGCTGTTATCAGTTTCTGCAGTGGTCGGGCAACTTCTGGCTCTCGCTCGTGATCGTGCCGATTGCGGTGGGCGCGCTTGCCTGGGTCGTGGAGAAACTCGTATTGCGGCATATCTATGCGCAGCAGCACGAGTTCCATATTCTCGCCACCGTCGGGCTCGCACTGGTGATCCAGGAGTGCGCGATTCTCGTGTGGGGACCGCTCGGCGACAACGTGGCCGTGCCCGACGCGCTCAATGGCGTGGTGATCTGGGGCAGCTTCGTTTATCCGAAGTACCGTCTGTTCGTGATCGGCTTCACCGCCGTGCTCGCCGTGCTGCTCTGGTGGGTGCTCGAAGGCACGCGGCTTGGCAGCGCGGTGCGGGCGGGCAGTGAGTCGTCCGAAATGGTGTCGCTGCTCGGCATCAATGTCACACGCGTGTTCAGCCTCGTGTTCGCGCTCGGCGCGGCCACGGCGGCACTCGCGGGCGTGCTGGCAGCGCCCATACGCGGCGTCGATCCGTTCATGGGGCTCGAGGCGTTGAGCGTGGCGTTCGTCGTCGTCGTCGTGGGCGGCATGGGCAACTTTCTTGGCGCGCTGGTGGGCGGCCTGTTGGTCGGCATTGTGCAGAGCCTCATGAGCACGCTCTGGCCACAAGGCGCGCAGCTCATGATTTACGTGGCGATGGCGGCCGTGTTGCTGCTGCGTCCGAACGGACTGCTCGGGAGGGCCGCATGATCGAATCGACAAAGCTCGCCACTGGCGCGGGCACACCCGATGCGGCCGGGACTGGCGGCCTGCTGCGGCGCTATCGTTATGTTCTGCTTGCCATCGTCGTGGTGTGCGCTTTGCCGCTCACCATCCGCTCGGGGTCGCTCGCGACCGAAGTGCTCGTGTTCGCACTCGCCGCGCTGGGCTGCAATCTGCTGCTCGGCTTTACAGGGCTCCTCTCGTTCGGACAGGGCATTTTCTTCGGCCTTGGCAGCTATACCGCCGGCATCCTGCTCACGCATGGCGTGCCTTCGGTGCTCGTGGCGCTGGCGGCTGCGGCCGTACTGGGTGCACTCGCTGCGGCGATGGTCGGCTGGTTCTCCATACGCCAGCGCGGCACGTATTTCGTGATGCTCACGCTCGCGTTCGGCCAGCTCTTCTACTTTCTCGCCTATTCGTTGCCCGATATCACCGGCGGCGACAACGGTCTGCTCGACATCCCGCGTTCGGCGCTTTCAATCGGCTCGCACGCACTCGTCGCGCTCGATTCGCCGTGGCAGTACTACGGTTTTGTCGCGGTGGTGTTCGTGGTCGTGTTCGCGTTGATGGTGCGCGTGTCGCACTCCGTATTCGGCCGCACGTTGCTCGCGATTCGCGACAACGAGGCGCGCGCGGGTGCGGCGGGCTATCACGTGAGCCGCTTCAAGCTGATGGCGTTCGTGATCTCGGGGGCGGTCACCGGTCTCGCCGGCGCGCTGCACGCGATGATGACCGGCATCGCGCCGCTGTCCAACATCGACTATCACACGAGCGAAATGATCCTGCTGATGACGGTGATAGGCGGCAGCGGCAACCTGTTCGCCTCGGTGATCGGTGCGGCGTTTTATGTGCTCTTTGCCGACTGGCTCTCCACCCTTTGGCCGCGCTGGCTGTTGCTGCTCGGCCTCGTGCTGATCGCCGTGAGCCTCTTCATGCAGCGCGGTCTGTGGGGTTTGGGTGAGCGCGTGGTGGCCGCGCTGCGGCGCACAGAAGGCGCGGATGCGCACAGCAAGGAGCAGGCATGAGCGAAGCGATTCTGGAGGCGCGCGGCGTGGTGAAGCGCTACGGCAAATTCACGGCGCTTTCGGGCGTGGACCTGCGCATCGCGCCGCGCACGGTGCATTCGGTGATCGGGCCGAACGGCGCGGGCAAGACCACGCTCTTTCACGTGCTCACGGGTACGGTGCCGATTTCTTCGGGCACCATCGTATTCGATGGCCACGACATCTCGCGCGAGCCCGATCACAAACGCGTGCGGCGCGGTATTGCGCGTTCGTTCCAGGTGACGAGCCTGTTTCAGAACCTGAGCGTGCGCGAGAACCTGCGCGTGGCGGCCCAGGGTGTTCAGGCGCGCCGGGCGCTCAACGCCTGGACCCCGCCGCACGGCGCGCTCGCCCATGTGGAAACGGTGGAGCGCGTGCTGGAGCGCCTCGCGCTGCAACGCCATGCGGATACGGCGGCGGGCGCGCTCTCACATGGCCAGCAGCGGCGCCTCGAAGTGGGCATGGCGCTGGCCGCGCGGCCGCGCGCGATCTTTCTGGACGAGCCCACCTCGGGCATGGGCATCGACGATCTCGACGACATGAAGGCGCTGATCCGCGGCCTGCGCGACGACTATACGGTCGTGCTCATCGAGCACAACATGGGCATCGTCATGGACATCTCCGACACCATCACAGTGATGCAGCAGGGCCGCGTGCTCGTGGAGGGCAAACCGGATGCAATACGCGGCGACGAACGCGTGCGCAGCGCCTACCTCGGCAACATGATTACGGGAGGCCGCGCATGATGCTCGACGTGCGGGATATTCACGCGTACTACGGCAAGAGCCATATTCTGCAGGGCGTGTCGCTGCAGGTGAACGAAGGCGAAACGGTCACGCTGCTCGGCCGCAACGGCGCGGGCAAGTCCACGACGCTCAAGACGATTGCGGGCGTGGTGGCGCCGCGTGGCGGGGTGATCGACTTCGCCGGCAAGACGGTTAGCGGACAGCCGGCGCACCGTATCGCGGCGGCTGGCCTGTGCTTCGTGCCGGAGCATCGCGGCATTTTCCGTTTGCTGAGCGTGGAGGAAAACTTGCGCCTAGGCGCGCGCAAGGATTCGCCGTGGCAGCTCGAAGACATCTACCGGATCTTCCCGCGCCTGAAGGAGCGGCGCAAGAACGGCGGCGCGCAGCTCTCGGGCGGCGAGCAGCAGATGCTCGCGATCGGGCGCGCGCTCATGAATCACCCGCGTCTTCTGATGCTCGATGAACCTGTGGAAGGCCTCGCGCCTGTGATCGTCGAGGAGATCGTCGACCAGCTCAAGCAGATCAAGGCAGCGGGCGTGGCGATCGTGCTGGTCGAGCAGAACCTCGAAGTGTGCACGCAACTGGCCGACCGTCACTACATCATCGAGCAGGGCGTGATCGTCTACACGGGCGGCAACGCCGAGTTCGCCGCCGATCATACGGTCAAGGACCGCTATCTGGGCGTGGGCGTGGTTTGAACGTCGCCTCCCATTCAAGCAAGGAACCCAATCGATGCAAGTTCAGGAAATGACTCGCGGGCCGCTCGCCGGCCTGCGCACGAACGGCGCTCGCCTGTGGGGCAGCCTCATGCGGCTGGCCGAGATCGGCGCAACGGAAAAGGGCGGCGTGTGTCGCCTCGCACTCACGCCGCTCGACCGTGAAGGGCGCGATCTGTTCGTGGCGTGGGCGAAAGAGTTGGGCTGCACGATACGCGTGGATGCCATCGGCAACATCTTCGCGCGGCGTGCGGGCGAGCGCGACGACCTGCCGCCCGTGATGACCGGCAGCCATATCGACACGCAGCCCACAGGCGGCAAGTTCGACGGCAACTACGGCGTGCTGGCGGGGCTCGAAGTGCTGCGCACGCTGGAAGAAGCGGGCGCGCGCACGCTCGCGCCGCTCGAAGTGGCCGTGTGGACCAACGAGGAGGGCTCGCGCTTCGTGCCGGTGATGATGGGCTCGGGCGTGTTCGCCGGTGCGTTCACACTCGAGCACGCGCTCGTGCAGCGCGATCGGGATGGCGTTTCGGTATCCGAAGCGCTTGCGAAGATTGGCTATGCGGGCGCGGGGCCCTTCGCGCCGCATCGTGTGGGCGCGTATTTCGAAGCGCATATCGAGCAGGGGCCCGTGCTCGAAGCGCACGAGAAGACGATCGGCGTGGTGCAAGGCGCGCTCGGCCAACGCTGGTACGACGTAACGGTGCACGGCATGGAGGCCCATGCGGGACCCACGCCGATGGATTCGCGCCGCGACGCGCTGCTCGTTGCAGCGGGCCTCATCCAGGAAGTGAACCGCATTGCGCTTGCGCACGCGCCGCATGGGCGAGGCACCGTGGGCTGGGTCGACGTGCATCCCAATTCGCGCAACGTGATTCCGGGCCGCGTGACGTTGACAGTAGACCTGCGCGCCGCCGATGACGCTGCGTTGTCGGCAATGGACGCGCAATTGCGCGCAGCGTGCGGCGCGGCGGCGCGCGAGGCAGGCATGAGCATCGACGTGGAGCAGGTCGTGTACTTCCCCCCGCAGCCCTTCGATCCCGCGCTCGTGGAAGCCGTGCGAGCGGGCGCGCAAACGCTCGGCCTTTCCGCCATGGACGTTGTGAGCGGTGCGGGGCACGATGCCGTGTATCTCGCGCGCGTGGCGCCCACGGCCATGATCTTCGTGCCCTGCAAGGACGGCATCAGCCACAACGAAATCGAGGACGCGCGCCCCGAACATCTGGAGGCCGGCTGCAACGTGCTGCTGCACGCGATGCTGACGGCTGCGGGCGTGGCTGCTGTGCGTGAGGAGGACGCTGCATGAAGATCCTGATCGCGCGCATGAATCACGAAACCAATACGTTCTCGCCGGTGGCCACGCCGCTTGCGGCGTTCGGCGGCGACGGCCCCGCGTGGGGCGAAGCGGCGTATCGCGAGAACAAGGGCATGCGCACGGCGATGGCGGCGTTCATCGACGCGGCAGAGCGCGAAGGCGCGCAACTCGTCACGCCCGTTTCGGCTTCGGCGAATCCGAGCGGCCCCGTTGCCGCGGATGCCTACGATGCGATCTGCGAGGCCATCGTCGCTGCTTCGCCCGGCTGCGACGCGGTGATGCTCGACCTGCACGGCGCGATGGTGGCGCAGCAATCGGCGGACGGCGAGGGCGATCTGCTCGCACGCGTGCGCGCCGCGCTGCCTGAGGTGCCGATTGCCGTCGCGCTCGATCTGCATGGCAACGTCACGCAGAAAATGATCGACAACGCGGATGTGATCGTGAGCTTCAAGACCTATCCGCACGTCGATATGTACGAGACCGGCGAACACGCGGCGCGCCTGTTGCTCGATCGCATTCATGGCCGCGCGCAGCCGGTTCTGGCGTGGCGGCAGCCGCCGCTGCTCACTTCGACGCTGCTAAGCGCGAGCGCCGAAGGCGCCATGCACCGCGCCGTCGAGGCGGCACGCGAGGCCGAGGCGCAGGGCATGCTGGCCGTTTCGGTACTGGCGGGCTTTTCGCTTGCCGATATTCCCGCGCCGTGCATCAGCGTGGTGGTGGTGGGCAACGGCGACGCGGCGGCGGCGGATGCCGTTGCGGAGCGCATCGCGCGGCAGATCTGGAACGAACGCAGCGAATTCGTCTATCGCAGTGCGCCGCTCGAAGCGTCGGTCGCTCAGGCGGCGCAGCTGGCGCAAGGCGCCGGCAAACCCGTGCTGCTGCTCGACCACGGCGACAACTGCATGTCGGGCGGCACCTGCGACACGATGGACCTGCTCGAAGCCGCGCTCGCGCAAGGACTGACCGGCATGGTGAGCGGCCCGCTATGCGACCCGCAGGCCGTGGCGGCGCTCATCGACGCGGGCGTGGGCGCCAAGGTCACGCTGGGCGTTGGGAACAAGCTCGCACGCAATGGCGCCGCACCGCGCGCGCCCTTCATGGCGACAGGCGTGGTGCGGGCGATCACCGACGGCGAATATGTGATCACCGGCCCGACCTACACGGGGCAGCGCGCGTACATGGGGCGCGCGGCGGTGCTCGATATCGGCGCCGCGACGCTCGTCGTGACCGAGCGCACCCACGAGCCGTGGGACCTCGGCGTATTCGAAAGCGTGGGCATCGACCCGCGCCGCGCGCGCTTTCTGCTGCTGAAGTCGCGCATGTATTGCCGTCCGGTGTTCGTGCCGATCGCGGCTGCGCTTGTGGAATGCGACAGCCGCGGCGTGACCGGCTCCGATTACGGTCTCTTTCAGTACGAGCGGCTCGCGCGCCCGGTGTATCCGCTCGATGCCGACAGGCAATGGCACGCGGATTGAAAGTCGGCCAGGCGTTGGCAATACATCGGGGTTTTTATAACTAGCCAGGCAGTGCGAAGAAACGTCCTCCACATCGAAAGGAAACCTTCATGCGTTTGCTGCTCGCGATGTTCAAACACGAAACCAATACGTTTTCGCCGGTTCCCACGCCGTTCGAGCGGTTCTTTCGCCGCACGGGCGGCGCGGTCGCGGGCGAGCAGGCGCTCGAAGCCTACCGCGGCACGGGCGGCGCGCTGGGCGCCTACATCGACGTGGCCGACGAACTCGGCGCGCAAATCGTGCTGCCGGTTGCCGCCGATGCCTTTCCGAGCGGCCCCGTGCATGACGACGCTTACCGCCGCATCACGCAACTGATTCTCGACGAGGTGGCGAAGGGCGGCTACGACGGCATCCTGCTCGATCTGCACGGCGCCATGGTTACGCAATCGCTCGACGACGGCGAAGGCACGCTGCTGCGCCGCCTGCGTGAGATCGACCCGCATACGCCGGTGGCCGTGACACTGGACATGCACGCGAATCTTTACGACGACATCGTGAAGCACGCGACGGTCGTCACCGGCTATCACACGTATCCGCACGTCGACATGTACGAGGCCGGATTGCGCGCGGCGCGCATACTCGCGCGTACGATCGCGGGCGAGATCAAGCCGGTGATGGCGTGGGGCAACAAACCGATGCTGCCTCACGTGATGCGTCAGGGCACGCACGCCGAGCCGAACCGATCGCTGCAGGGGCGCTGCATGAGGTACGAGCAGGGCGATGCGCTGGCGGCCTCGCTGTTCGTGGGCTTTCCGAACGCCGATATCGAAAACGCGGGCCTGAGCGTTGTGGTGTGCACCGATGGCGACAAAGCGAAAGCGGGCGAATTGCGCGACGCGCTGCTCGACGAAGCGTGGCGCGAGCGCGAGCAGTTTCTCTATGCAAGCGAGCCGTTGGCCGAATCGGTTGCGCGCGCAAAGGCTTCGACGAGCGCTGGGCCGCTCGTGCTGCTCGACCATTGCGACAACACAGCGTCGGGTGGGACGATGGATACCACCGAGGTGCTGGCCGAGGTCCTGAAGCAAGGCCTCGACAACGCAGTGTTCTATGCGATCTACGATCCCGAAGCGGTGCAGCAGGCGATCGCGGCGGGCATCGGCAATGAAGTCACGCTCTCGTTAGGCGGCAAGCTGCCGATGCCTGCATTGCAGGAGACGAGCCGCCCCATCGAAGTGACGGCGCGCGTGAAGCTCGTGTTCGACGGCGTGTTCCGCAATCGCGGACCGATGTATCGCGGCGCGCTCAACAATACCGGGCCTACTGTGGTGCTCGATACCGGCAACGTGGAGATCGTGGTGGTATCGGCGCATCAGGAGCCGTTCGACCTGAACTGCCTTTCCTCGGTAGGCGTCGACCCGACGCAAAAGCGCTATATCGTGCTGAAAAGCCGCGTGCACTGGCGCGCTGGTTTCGGCGACCTTGCGCGCGAGGTGATCGAATGCGCGGGCGTGGGCGTCACGACTTCGGATTACGGCAAGCTTGAATTCAGGAAGGTGCGGCGGCCGATTTATCCGCTGGATGCGATTTGACCGCTGAACGCTGTGTTTGTCTGCTTGAAACGTTCACGCCCTGATCAAACCCGTAGCCGCATTTTTCGCACCTGCCTCACCGAATAGCGTCGATGCGGTGCGCTGCGGATCGAGCCCAAGGCTTTCCGCGGCGGCACCCGCGATCAATGCGTCGAGCGATGCGGTGGGCTTGAGGTCGCGCGACTCGTAGAGATCAGCGGTGCGCAGCCCCGGCCAGTCGGCCTGGACGCGCCCCCCAGCCACGGCGCCGCCCACGAGCATCGCCACCGAAGCCTGCCCGTGGTCGGTGCCGCCCGTGCCGTTCGCCGCGGCCGTGCGGCCGAACTCCGTCGCGACGAGCACCGTGGTCTTGTCCCACGCGGGGCCGAGGCCGTCGCGCAGCGAGGCGAGCATCGTGTCGAGCGCTTTGAGCTGATTCGCGAGTCGCGCATTCTGTGCGCTGTGTGTGTCCCATCCGCCGGTTTCGATCATGGCGATGCGCGGGCCATCGGGACGCGAGAGGAAGCTCGCGGCCAGCTTGCCCACGCTCGCGGGGTCCTGGCGCGCGCTCGCGTCGCCGGCGAGTCCGCGTGCGTTCATCGCCGACGTCCATAGCGAGCGCAGTTGCGGATCGGCTTCGTAGAGCGCCGAAACGCGCGTGAGCAGATCGTCGGAAGCGTTGGGCAGCGCCGAGGGCGCATAAGAACTCACCTGTACCGTGCCGCGCAGCGCGAGCGGCACGGTGGGCGCGAGCGCAACGGCGTTTTCGCGCGAGGCAGGCAGCATGGCGACGAGCCGGTTGAGCCAGCCGTCCTTGACCTGGTAAGGCGCGCGGCCGCCCGTTTCCAGCACGTTCTGACCGTCGAAGTGCGAGCGGTCGCGATACGGCGAGGCAATCGCATGCACGAAGAGCGCCTGTTTCTCGCCATACATCTGGGCCATTTGTCCGAGCGACGGATGCAGCGCAAACGTGCCGTCGAGTTTCGTGGTGCGGTCGATGTCGATGGCGAGCGGGCCGCGCAGCGTGGCATAGGCCGGCTCCGCATAGGGCACGACGATGTTGAGCCCATCGGCCGCGCCGCGCTGGATCACGAACACGAAGCGGCGCTCGGTTTCGACGCTGGCGAACACGATCTGCGGCGCGACGAGCATCGCGCCTGCGCCAGCGGCAGTGACGCGCAGGAAATGGCGGCGGGAAACCATGGCGGTTATCTCCTCAGAAAGTCGGGCGAGACGAGCAGCAAGGCGATCGCCGTGGACGCGCTTTCGGCATGCGCGACTGCGCTTGCTGTAGACGTGCTGAGCGTGGCGCCCATGAGCGTGTTGCCGAGCGTGCGCGGGTCGAGCCGGTCGCCCACGCGCGCCGAGAAACGCTGCGCGACTTCCACGCGGCGCACGAGCGCATCGGGCGCGGCCCAGCTCGCGGCGATGTCGTCGTAACCGGCGGGCGAGCCTGGCCGCCACACCGGCTGGCCAAGTTGCGTGAGCAGCGGCGCCGCATTCATGTCGCCGGGTTCGCGCCAACCGAGACCGCGCATCGACGATACGGTCCATTCCCACGGCGTCTTGAACTTCGCATCGACCGGCGCCCACGCTTGCGGCGCTTCGACGAGCGCGCGGTACACGGTGGGAAGATCGCCGCTGCTTTGTTCGAAGGCAAGCGCCAGGCGCTCGGTGAGTGCGGGCGGCGGATTGTCGGCGACGAAGTGGCGTGCGAGCTGAAACGCGATATGGCGGCTCGTGGCGCGCGCATGCGCGAGGTCGTTGAGGATGGCGAGCGCCTGCAGTTCGCCAGGCTGATCGTAGCGCTTGCCCATCACGGTGCGCTCGCCCGGCTCGTGCAGGGCGGGGCGAAACACGAAGCTGCCGGGCGCGGCGGCATTGGCCACATTCCCCGGCTGAGGACCGCGCACGCCCGCCACGCTCCAGCCCGTGAGCGCACGCGCGAATTCGGTCACATCGTCTTGCGTGTAGCCGGTGCGCACGCCGAGCGTGTGCAGTTCCATGATCTCGCGTGCGAGGTTCTCGTTCAGGCCGCGCTTGTGCGCGGGGTCGCGCTGATCGGCGCGCAGCGCGGCCCGGCTGTCGGGCCCAACCGAGCGCGTCTGGTCGAGAAAGAGCTGCATGGCTGGGTGCTGCTCGACAGCGACCAGCATGTCCGCGAAATTGCCGAGCACGTGCGGCCGTATCGCTTCCCTTTCGAATGCGCCCGCAATGCCTGCAATGAGCGCCTTATCCACCGATACGGCGAAGTGGTTCGACCAGAAATGCACGAGGCGCTCGACGAAGGGCGTGTCGGTCTGCAGGGCGCTCGTGAGGCGCGCATTGACCGCGCTGCGGTAGATGCCCACGCTCTCGCGGCGGATCGCCTGATTGACCGCGCGGCGCGCGGCTTGTTGTGCGTTGGGTTGGCCGTTCGTTTGCGTACTAGTCGCAGAAGCCGCGCTCGCTGCCGCGACGTCCGCCATGCCTTGTTGGCGCTCGGTGCCGAAGCGGGCGGCGAGTGCCAGCACACCCGGCTCGTTGCGCCATGCTGCGGGCGACGGTTCGTATGCAGCGAACTGGCTGAGCAGCCAGCTTTGCGGGTTGGCGGGCGGCGTTTCATCGGCGCGCGCGCCCAGGCCGAAGCGGTTCATGGCGATTGCGCCGGCGCGGGGATTCGAAGGGCTTTCCATGCGCGGTCCTTGGGTTCGCTGGAGCGTTGCGTATTTCCGTTAAACGGTCATCGCCCGTGTGATCCGTCGCTGGTCGGCCTACTTTTTTATTGCGCGTCGCTTGCCTCGCTTGCGGCGCGTTGCGGCTGCTTTTGCTGCGGCACAGGCAACCGCCATTGGCCGCGCTTCTCGAGTCCCTCGACGAACTTCACGCGTTCTTCGGGCGTGAGCGTGGCCGCGAAATCGACTACGCCGCTTTCGATTTGCGCACGCAACGCGCTATCCGCCGTGCGCGTGCGCGCGAGCGCGGCGTCGATGGCGTTGCGGTCGAGTTGCGGCGCGGCGAGCAGGTCGAGCACCGCGCGCCGTCCGTCGCGTCCGTCGCGCGCGTACTCTCGGCCTTCGCGGCGCGAGGACTTGAGCGCTTGCGCGAACTGCTGCTGGCGTTCCGGCGAAAGCGCCTCGGTGGCGAAGCGCAACGCCACGCGCTGCGCGGGTTGTGCCTGCGGCTCGTCGCGCACGGCGAGCCAGCGCCAGGCGCCGCCCGCAATGGCGCCGAGCAGAAAGACATTCAGGAGCACCGAGCCGACGAGCAGCGTCTTCCATGAGCGGCCGTTCATTCGTCGCTCCCTTCGGCGCCCGTGTTGAGGTTCGATTCGCTCCAGTCCGAACTCGTCCCGCCAAAGCTCGTGCTGAGATAAGGCTCGTGCGGCGCTACGGGCGTCGTGCCGCCGAGCACGACAAACGATATCGTCAGCGCGCCCGCGAGCGCTCCGGCGAGGCCCGCGCCCGCGAACGCCGCGCCGGACCACCAGAAGCTGTGGCGTTTCGCGGCGGAGATGGGCTTCACAGCAGGCTTGACCGGTGCGCCCGCAACGATCTGCTCAAAGAGCGCGCGCGTGGGCGGCGCGATCATGTCGCGCGCGAGCCAGCTATCGAGCGCCATGGCTTCGTCGAGCGCCGCGTCGGCTTGCGCGCGATGTGAGCGCGCCCACTCGAGCGCGTCGTCGCGCTCATGCTGCGGCCAGCGCTGCGGGTCGGCGCCATACGCCGCGACGAGAGTGTGGAATCGTTCGGGTGTCATACGGAGTCCTTACCGGCAGCTTCACCGGCCAGTTGTGCGCGCAAGGTGCGCCGGGCGCGCGCCAGCAGGCTTTCGAGCGCGTCCACCGAAATGTCCATCAAGGCGGCTGCTTCGAGGTTCGACAGCTCCTGATAGTAAGTGAGCACGAGCGCTTCGCGCTGACGCACGGGCAGCGCCGCGAGTGCGGCGCGCACGCGTTCGTCGCGCGTGCGCGCTTCGATCTGCTGGTCGGGCGAGCCTGCGGGATCGGGTGCTGGCTCGCTCATGGCGTGCACGTCGTCTACGGTCTCTTCGCGGCGGCCGCGCAAGCGGTCGTAACACAGGTTGAGCGCCACGCGGTGCAGCCACGTGTCGAATTTCGCTTCGCCGGTGCGCCAGGCCGGCGCTTGCTTCCAGATCCGCACGAATGCTTCCTGTGCGACGTCTTCGGCTTCGCTGCGATCGCCCAGCATGCGCGTGGCAAGTGCGATGAGGCGCGGCAGCTTGCTCGCGACGAGCGCGCGCACGGCAAGCGGATCGCGCGCGCCCACGCGCGCGACGAGGTCTGCGTCTGGATCGCGTTCGTTCAAGGCCTTCCCGGCCCCGGCGGTCCGCAACGGTTGAACCGCATGCGAACCCTCTGCCGCGCTGTCATAGTCGTTTCCCAGTTTGAAGTCGGGCATTCACGCCTTATGCCGATCTATGCCACATCATGCCCGGTGGCCCGCAATCCCTTTGTAGCCGGAGCGGGGTCAACAGTCCCCATATGACTTGAACGGCGCCGCCGCAAAAATCCGTCGCTCGGGCCGTTTATCCCGCATGCAATTTCCGCGCTCAGCGTCGTGTTTTTCGATTCGGAACGTATGTTGCTTGACAACTGCAAGTTCCGAACCCGAAGGACTTGAGATCAGGGTTTTTACCTAATAAGAAGCGCCACAAAATTGTTAAATTTCTGTCTTAGAATGGACACTCTAGATTGACTGCGGCGATGCAGCATTAGTTTTCAAACATAGATATACAGCCGTCAGTCAGGCCATCGGGGGTTGGCGCTTTAATTAGTTTGACTAACCAAGGAGCATGAGCTGATGTCCGTTTCCGCACCCGAACAATTCCGCGCGAACTACCAAGCCGGCGTCGCAGCGTTCTTTGCGCTCACGAAACCCGTTTTCCAGGGCGTGCAGGCCGTGATCGATCTCAACGTGCAGGCCAGCAAGGCTGCCATTGCCGAAAGCGAAGCGACGCTCAAGGGTGCCCTGCAAAGCGGGAATCCCTCTGAGTTCCTGACGCAGCAGATTGGTGCGTCGCAGCAGGCCGCCGCCAAGGCCATGTCGTACGGCCGCCACCTCGTCGACATCGCGACGACGACCCAAAACGAGCTCATCCAGGCCGCCCAGGTGCAATCGGGCGAGCAGGAGCAGCGCTTCAAGGCCTTTTCCGAAGGCCTGACGCAGAACGCGCCCGTTGGCGCCGAGTCGTTCATCGCGGCCATGAACTCCACGTTCGCCGCCGTGAACAATGCTGCCGAAACGCTGCGCGGCGTGACCCGCCAGGCCATCGAAACGGCCCAGAGCAATTTCCAGAACGTTGCCGCCTCCGTCCAGGAAGCCGCGCCGGTTGCCGTCCAGGCGGCTTCCGCGAAGTCGACGAGCCAGGCCAAGGCCTGATTTCCGTTCCTGCCACACCGGCAATACGCCAATACCCGCCTTCGTCGTCGTGACTGAACGACGAGGGCGCGGCATTTGCCGGCTCAGCTTCAAGACATCGATATTTCAGCGTAATTGCAGAGCAGGAGCTCAACATGACTGACATTGTGATCGTTTCGGCCGCACGTACGGCAGTTGGCAAATTCGGCGGTTCGCTCGCGAAGGTGGCGGCGCCCGACCTGGGTGCGATCGTCATCAAGGCCGCGCTCGAGCGCGCAGGCGTTGCGCCT